>JALSHU010000070.1 GCA_026982075.1 Sulfurovum sp.
GCAAGGATTTTAGAACCATTTTTACCCGAAGCTTCATCTATGTTTGAGATAAACAATTCATAAATACCAAAAGAGAAGATAAACATAACTACGGCTATGAGATAAAGGTCAACTGCACCGATAATACCTGCTACGATGTCTTCATGAAAATTTTCAGGATGTGCATGAGTCATAATGGTGTTAAACGCATAAACAGCAATGCCCCAAATATCTATAGACGCGACTATGAAAAGTACAACTGCCCCTACTAGACCAAAGATAACTGCCAAGATAACGATAAACCTACTTCTCCAAATCAACCCTTCAAACAGAGTTTCGATAAGACTATTATTTTGTAAATCTGTTTTTTGTTGTTCTTCATACTCTTTTTCTTCATGTGTCATCTTAGTTATTCTCCATTTGTATCCATTTTTGTGCGATTCTAACCGCATTGGTTGCAGCCCCTACTCTTACTTGATCTGCCACACCCCAAATATGCAAAATATTATCTGCAAAAAGGTCTTTTCTTATGCGTCCTACATACGTTTCATCTGTGTCTGTAGCGATGATAGGCATAGGATATTCATTTTTAGACATGTCATCTATAACTGTAACATTTTCAAAGTCATTTAAGACTTCTCTTGCTTTTTCTACACTTACATTGACATCATTTTCAAATGTGATAGTGATAGACTCAGAATGAGAACGAAGTACAGGTACACGTACACAAGTTGCAGACAAAGCAAAGTCTGTACCCATTATTTTAGCTGTTTCATTTACCATTTTCATCTCTTCTTTGGTATATCCATTTTCCTGGGGTACATCAATATGAGGAATAACATTCAAAGCTATCTGATGTGCAAATGCGTTGCATTCACTCTCAGAGAGTTTAAATGCAAAAAAGTCTTGCATCTGCTTCACAAGTTCTTCCATCCCTGCCTTTCCTGCACCTGATACTGCTTGGTATGTACTTACATCTACTCTTTTAATACCATACAAATCATGAAGAGGTTTAAGAAGTTGCACCATTTGAATGGTTGAACAGTTAGGGTTGGCGATGATCCCTGTATCTTCCCAAAGTTCTATATCTTGAGGGTTTACTTCTGGGACTACTAAAGGTACTTTTGGATCCATTCTAAAGTGTGACGTATTGTCTATAACCACAGCGCCAGACTCCACGGCATATTGTGCAAATTTAGCAGAGATACTTCCACCTGCTGAAAAAAAAGCAATATCTATCTCTCTGTCTACAAATACTTCGTCTGTCAGCTCTTCTATTTTGTAAGATTTCCCCTGACATTCTATCTCATCACCCACAGATCTTGCACTTGCCAATGGCAAAAGATTTTCTATTGGAAACTTTACTTCTTCTAAAACCCTAAAGAGTTCCTCACCTACAGCACCAGAGGCGCCTACTACTGCTACATTATATTTCTTCATATTATTCTAGTCCTAATGTATTGTCATTATTTGTTTCGTTATTTTCTAATCCATTGTCATCTTCATCTTCAGGCTTTTCTTCTTTTGCACATTTTGCCATGGAGACAACAATATCTTTTTTCTCAACAGAGACTACTTTGACACCTGATGTATTACGTCCTGCTTTACGAATGGTTTCCATATCAACGCGTATCATTTTGCCTATACTGGTTAAACACATCAAGTCTTTACTTTCTTCAACAGCCACTACACCTACCACGTCACCTGTTTTAGATGTCAACTTCATAGAAATGACACCTTTACCTGCACGGTTTTGTTCACGATACTCTGAAGCGGATGTTCGTTTACCTAACCCTTTTTCAGAGAGCATAAGCAACTCATCTTCTTCATCTTCTATGGTGATGGCACCACAAACGTAATCGCCATCTATCTTAAACTTAATAGCAGTAACCCCTCGTGATACCCTACCAATCTCTCTGGCATCTTCTACTTTAAATCTAATACAAAGACCTTTTTTTGTTGCGACAAAGAGCCACTTGGTATCTGGTTTCACAATGCTCGCAGAGACAATTTCATCTGCCTCGTCAAGGTTGATGGCTCTTACACCATTACTTCTGATGTTTGAGTACTCAGAAAGGTTTGTACGTTTTACAATACCATTTTTGGTAAAGAACACAAGTCCTTTGTCATCTTCAAAGTCAGTCGTTGGGATAATAGCCATAATCTTCTCATCTTTTTGAAGATTTATAAGGTTCACAACCGCCTTACCTTTAGCCGTACGAGAACCCTCAGGGATTCTATATACTTTCAGCCAGTAAAGCTGTCCTCTGTCTGTTACAAACATGAGCGTATCATGTGTGTTTGACGTAAAGAAGCTTTCTATAAAGTCATCATCATAGGTTGTTACGGCTGTTTTACCTTTACCACCACGATGTTGTTTTTCATACTGTTTGACTGGTACACGTTTAATGTACCCACGATGCGTGATAGTCACAACCATCGGCTCATTTGGAATGAGATCTTCGATGTCTATGTCATCATAATCATCGACTATTTCAGTACGTCTAGGGATGCTAAATTTCTCACCCATTTCAACAAGTTCTTCACGGATAATAACATTAATTTTATCTTCACTTTTTAAGATACTTTCAAGCTCTGCGATGAGTTTAAGTAACTCTGCCAATTCTGTCTCGATCTTCTCAATCGCAAGACCTGTAAGGCGTCTAAGTCTCATCTCTAGGATAGCTTTCGTCTGAATCTCAGAAAGTTTAAAGCGTGCCATTAAGTTAGCTGATGCATCTGCATCATCTGAAGAAGCACGGATGATTTTAATCACTTCATCGATGTTATCGACAGCAATTTTTAGACCCTCCAAGATATGCGCTCTGGCTCTTGCTTTTTCAAGATCAAAAATAGTTCTTCTAATAACAACTGTTTTTCTGTGTTTCAAGAAGATATCAAAAAGTTCCATAAGGTTAAATACCTTTGGCTCTTTGTTATTAATGGCCAGCATGATAATACCAAAGGTTACTTGCATCTGCGTTTGTTTAAAGAGGTTGTTTACCACTATCTCACTCATCGCATCACGCTTAAGCTCGATAACTACTCTCATACCATCACGGTCAGACTCATCACGTATCTCTGAGATACCTTCTATGTGCTTGTCACGTACAAGCTGTGCGATATTCTCTATAAGCCGGGACTTATTGACTTGAAAAGGAAGCTCATCAATGATAATAATCTCTTTTGTCTTAGTCTCTTCTATATGCGTCTTAGCACGTACTTTTATACGTCCACGGCCTGTAGTATAGGCATCGGTAATACCTTTTTTACCAAAGATAATCCCACCCGTTGGAAAGTCAGGCCCCTTTACGATAGTCATCATCTCTTCTATAGTAGACTCTGGATTGTCTATACGTAATACTAGAGCCTCTACAAGTTCTTCAAGACGGTGTGGAGGAATGTTTGTCGCCATACCTACTGCGATACCACTTGAACCGTTCAATAACAAGTTTGGTACACGAGCTGGCAATACATCTGGTTCAGACATAGAGTCATCATAGTTTGGTACAAAGTCAACTGTGTCTTTATCCAGGTCAGAAAGTAGCTCTTCGGCTATCTTCGTCATACGTGCTTCGGTGTATCTCATGGCCGCTGCGTTGTCACCATCAACTGAACCGAAGTTTCCTTGTCCATCTACAAGTGGTGCTTGCATAGAGAAATCTTGTGCCATACGCACAAGTGCATCATATACAGAGTTGTCCCCATGAGGGTGATACTTACCAATAACATCCCCTACAATACGTGCTGACTTTTTATACGGTGCACGATGTGAGAGATGTAAGTCTTCCATAGCATACAAAATTCTTCTGTGTACAGGCTTTAAACCATCACGGGCATCAGGTAAAGCACGTCCTACGATAACTGACATAGAGTAGTCAAGGTAAGAGGCCCTCATACTATCTTCTATCAGTATCTCTTGGGTATTCTCATTATTTTCAAACAAATCAGACAATCCATTTCCTTTTAAATCAAAGTTAGAAGATTTTATCTTTTTTTAACAGTAAAATGACTTAAAAAACGCTCAAAATCGATTCTAGAGTACTTTATATAGGTTTTTTACTATATTTGTATTTTTTGATTAACATAATAAAATAACATAAAGGGCTTATTTTGCTCTTTTATACTCTCCTTGTTCATTAACATTCTCTTAACATACTTAGCATATAATCTATTCTAATTTTATTTTCAGGAAAACAAATGCCTATTGAACAACTCAAAGACGTCGTAGATTATGGGATTATAGGTCTACTCATATTTTTAAGTTTTATTACCGTTGCTTATTTTATAGAAAGATTACTCTTTTACCGTTCTATTGACTTAAGTACCTACACACATAAACTAGCTCTGGAAATAGACCTTTCTAAACGATTGGCCACTATAGCAAGTATAGGTACCAATGCTCCCTACATTGGGCTGCTTGGAACGGTTATCGCTATTATCCTTACCTTTTACATCATCGGTGACCAACAAGACACCATTGACCCTGGAGAAATCATGAAGCACTTGGCACTGGCACTTAAAGCTACAGCTGCTGGTCTTGTTGTGGCTATCCCTGCCACAGTATTTTATAATGCGCTACTCAGTAAAGTAGACATACTTCTCTCAAAATGGGAAATCATGCAGGATGAAAGTAAGTAATGAGACGAGAACGTTTTGACAAAATGAATGTCGTACCGTTTATCGACATTGTTTTGGTATTGCTTGTTATCATCTTGGCTACTTCAACCTTTGTTAAAAATCAAACCATAAAAGTAGACTTGCCAAGTGCCAGTTCCAAGCAAGCTGAAGAGAAAAAGTCTATACATATTTCCATAGATAAAGATGGGAAATATTTTTATGATAAAGATGAGTTGGCACTTGAGGATATAAAAACAAAACTTCTTACACTTGACCCTAAAAAAGACCTAGTCTCTTTACATATGGATAAAGCCTCTGCCTTTGAGTACTTTGTATCGGTGATAGATATATTGAAGTCTAAGGGTTTTGAGAATATTTCTATTATTACTAAACAGTAGATTATTCTGTCATCATCCTGTATGGGCGTGCTAGTTGTTTGTTCATCTTATGTAGACTCACACTTCGCCCTTCTCTCACAAACTCTCTGCCATCTAAAAAAACTATCATCGTAGGAAGTGAAAGTACTTGAAAGTGTGATGCTATCTCTCTGTGTTCCTCTGCATCTAGGTAGATTTGTTTGAGTTTTGGAAACTCTGTATCAAAAAGCTCTCTACACTTTGGGCGCAATGCATGGCACACATTACAGTGTTCTCCTGAAAAGTATAGGAGTACTCCTAGTTCTTGTTTTATTATTGACTGTATTTGTTCCAGAGTCATACTCCACCTTAAATATTTTTATAGTATCTTAGCATTATTTCTTATACGTTACCAATCCTCATCATCCAACTCCAAATCACTGATAAACCTAGTTGAGAGTGCTTTGGCTCTACCATGAATTTTTATAGCTAGAGTAGGTATGTATAGTCTATCAAGTGTTTCTCTAAAAAGTTGTAGCCAACACTCAAAATGTCTTTCTTCTAAACCTCCAAGAAACATATGAGGCATGAGTGGGTCACCCATATATCTACCCTCTCCTGTAAGTAAAGAGAGCCAAAAGTTGTCTAAGGTATGAAGATGTTCATACCATTTGTCATTTTTAAGGTCATCACCCAAAGCTCTTATGAAAAAGGGGCTTAAGAGCTCATCCTCTAACACCTTTTCATAAAAAGCACGGACTAACTTTTCTATGTTTCCTCTGTCTATCGTCTCAAAAAGCATAATGTTCCTTCATCCCAAATTATGTAATATGATACAATAAATATTGTTATATAGGTTACTCTATCTCTAGCCATTGCATAAATTTACGACTGAGTACTTCTGCTCTTTTGTAAAACTTCTTAGCAAGCTCTGGAGTGTAGTAGAGATGTACTACTTCATCAAAAAGCTCTAGCCATCGTTCAAACGTCTCCCTATAGAGTTCTGCCATATTTTCATGCGGTTCAAATGCATCCCGTGTATAAACCTTTTCTCCTCTCATCAGCATCAACCAAAAGTCTTCAAGGATTTTATAGTGTTCTTGCCACTCTTGACTCTCGGGGTCATTTCCTAATGCCATGATAAAATAAGGGTTCACCGTTTTATCTGCAAGAATCATCTTGTAAAAAGTGCGAATCATTTGTGAAAGGTTGTCTCTGTTGACTTCAGATGCTAGCACAAGGTTTCCTAATACTCATCATCTTCATCTGTAGCAAATTCGCCTATCTCCAATCCTTCCATAAACCTTCTTGCTATAGTTTGGCTTTTGGAGTAAAATTTGTCTGCTATCTCTGGTGTAAATTGAGAATGTACCTGTTTATGGAAAATTTCCAACCAACGGTCAAAAACTTCTACCGTGAGTGTACC
>JALSHU010000071.1 GCA_026982075.1 Sulfurovum sp.
GAGTGTACCATAGTGTTCTCTCCACTTGCCGTTACCCAAGTCATCGCCTAGCGCTTTGATGAAAAAAGGCCCTACTAAGTCATCTTTTATAAGTGTCGCATAAAATGCGCGTACCATTATTTCTATCGACTCTAAATCTACTTCTGAAGTTTTCATACTTTGCCTTAGTTTTAATGACGCATTGTACCTAGAATCTTACTACATCACATTGACAACTATCAAGAAGAGCAGGAAAGCTTTTGATTTTTAAATACCTCAGGTGTAGCCCTAGCCCATCGTTCATACTCTGGATGTTCATCAAAAGGTTGTTGTGCAATTTTAAACAGATCATCTACTACAGAAAAATCCCCATTTTGCGCTGTATCTATAGCTTCTTGAAGCATATAGTTTTTCAGTACATACTTAGGGTTGTTTGAGAGCATCTGATTTTTACGTACTGTTTTGTCTATATACTCTATACGTTCATCATATCTGTCTAACCAAGCATTCATAGGTTCATGATACATCCCAGTAGCAAGCAATGCTGTTCTATCTCCTTTATGCTCATAATGACTCAGTGTTCGCATAAAAAGTGTATAATCCACATGCAGAGACTCTAACATATCGAACATATCATCTATGAGTTCAGGATCACCCTCTACTGTACCTTCAAGCCCTAACTTTTTACACATATAGTAGTGTAAATAACGTGTATATATCTTGTCATAAATAATCAATATTTTTTCCATCTTTTCCACGTCTGCTATAGGGCTAAGTGCTTTCATGAGCATCTGTAAGTTCCACTTGGCAACGGCTGGCTGATTGGTATAGGAGTATCGTCCCTCAACATCTGTATGGTTACACACTTGCTCATGTCTAAAGTCATCCAAGAAGGCAAAAGGACCATAGTCTATAGTAAGCCCTGCTATGGACATGTTGTCCGTATTCATCACGCCATGCACAAAGCCTACTGACATCCACTGTGCCATAAGCCTTGAGGTGATGACCATCACTTCATTAAACAACATCGTATAGACGTCATTTTTACCTTTGAGATGAGGGAAGTTTTCTTCTATCACATAGTCTGCTAGAGCTTTAAGCTCTTCAAACATCCCCTGTGAAGCGTAGTACTCAAACGTACCAAAACGCACCCAAGATGTACTCACACGACACACAATGGCACCTTTTTCCATGCTTTCACGTCTTACATCATGCTCTGAACCTATAAGTGCTAGACACAGTGTAGTAGGGATTTTTAGTCCATGCATCGCTTCGCTTATAAGGTACTCACGTATGCTTGAACGTAGTACGGCTCGTCCATCACCATGTCGTGAGTACTCTGTTAGCCCTGCACCTTTAAGTTGTAGATGGTACTTGTCCATAGTCCCAATGTTGATGGCTCGTCCATCACCAAGTCTAGGTACAAAATACCCAAACTGATGCCCTGCATAACACATGGCAAAAGGCTCTGAACCTTGCGGGGTGTATTCACCATTGAGCATCTGTACAAAAGCCTCTGTCTTAAGCTCCTCTTCATCAATATCAAGTGTCCTGGCCACATCTTTATTAACATGTATCAGATAAGGGTTGGACAATGGCGTAGGTGCTACTTTGTCATAACATGCTTCGTCTAAACTTAAGTAGGAATTGGTTAGTTTAATTTCGTTTAATTTCATAGGACTTATAGTAGCTAGAGAAACTTTAAAGTGACTTAAGAAAAAAAGGCAATAAAAGATACATCTAGCTTACTCAAATTCCTCTTTTCTTAACACTTTTTCTATATCCTCTGCTACCATAGGCTTATAATAAAAATATCCTTGTATATTGTCACAACCGCACGCCAATAAATAATCTTTTTGTCTCTTTGTCTCAACACCTTCTGCAACTACAGTCAGATTTAAACTCTTCGCTATAGCTATAATAGCATTTGTAATAGCTGCATCTTCTTTATTATCAGGTATATCAACAATAAAAGATCTGTCAATTTTTAACTTATTTAGAGGTAGTTTTTTCAAATATGCCAATGATGAATATCCCGTACCAAAATCATCTATAGCGATACTTATTCCCAGTGCCTGAATCTGCTTAAGCACATCAATAGATTCAAGAATATTATTCATGATATGACTTTCAATAATTTCAAATTCTATCCACTCTGCGTTACATCCAGTTGTATCGAGCATATTTTTTATTATTTCTATAAAATTTTTATGTTCTAACTGTTTCACAGACAAGTTAAGAGAAAGTCGTCCAGGCCTAAATCCTTCTTCATACCACTTCTTTATCTGTTGCATACCCGATTTCATGACCCATTGATCCAGAGCGATAATAAGTCCAGTCTCTTCAGCCAATGGGATGAATAATTCTGGGGAAATCAGTCCCATATCGGCATGGTTCCATCGAACTAATGCTTCTATACCAACAATTTCACCAGTATTTCCATCCACTTGAGGTTGATAATGTACAACAAAATCTTTGTTCTCTAATGCAAAACGCATACTTGTCTCCATTAACACTCTTTCAAATGCTACATCTGTCATATCTGAAGAATAAAACTGATAATGGTTTCTACCATTCTCTTTTGCTTTATACATTGCTGTATCCGCATGTTTAATGAAATCTTGATAGTTACGAGAATATTTTTCATAGATACTAATACCTATACTACATGAAACAAACATTGTCTTGTTATCAATCAAAATAGGTTGTGAAATACATTTTATAATATGTTCTGCTATTCTCTCTAAATCATTTTTATGCTCAAATCCATTAATAAGCACAACAAATTCATCCCCACCAAAACGAGCTAGGTAATCACCTTTTCGTATGCATTTATCTATTCTTGATGCTATGATTTTGAGAACTTTATCTCCTATGTCATGACCATATGAATCATTGATATTTTTAAAGTGATCCAAATCAATGAACAAAATAGCTACTCGGATATTATTATGTTTATTTGTATCTATCATTTTTTCGACTTCTCTTTTAAACTTAATTCTATTTGGTAGGGTTGTCAAATAATCATGGTGTGCCTGATAGTCCAATTCTTTTTTCTGTTTTTCAAGTACATATGTACGTTCAAGTGTCTTTTCTTGTACTTTTTGTTCCAATGTATTATTTGTCTTTGTTAAAAGTTGAGTAAACTGATAAAATCTATACTCATATATATGTAAAAAAATAACACTCAAAAACAGGGGTACATACCCATACATCGTATTGAGTGCATCAGTCTGTATATAAGACATATTTAATACTGCAACAATAATCATAAATACCAGTGCCATCATCATCGCAATCTGGTATCCCAATATGAAGAATATTGGGATAATTAACGTAATAAACCAAGTATTGATATTAATGATACCCTGACTTGTATAATATGAAACTACTATCAGCACAGCTGCAGTAAAGGTTATAATATATGCTACAGATTGATAATATCCTTTTTTCAATTTGCGTAGTAAAAATATAAGGATTATCCCCATAAAGGTTGCACTAAAATCAATCATTCCTTGCAAATAATAAGATGTAAGCATCCGTAAAATGCCAATAAGCATTAAAGTAGCCGCAAGTATAACCATCATACTGTTTAATAAAATATATTTAGTTTTTAATTCAAATTCATCTTCTGTAAATGTAAATCCACTAGATAAAATATTTTTTAACATTCTCATCCTTTTATAGTTTTGATTCATTTTATATCAATATACTAAGGTTGGTAAGAGCATTTTTAAAAAATTAAATCCATAAAAATGACTTGTTATCTCCATAAAGTGCACCTAAACGAAATAGGAGTATAATCACACAATTAATTTCTAAGGAATCACCAATGGGTAGAGCGTTTGAATATAGAAAAGCCGCAAAAATGAAAAGATGGGGGACTATGTCAAGAGTCTTCCCTAAACTAGGAAAAATCATCACAATGGCAGCCAAAGAAGGTGGGATGGATCCAGATATGAATCCTAAACTTCGTACAGCCATCCTCAATGCCAAAGCACAAAATATGCCTAAAGATAACATAGATGCTGCTATTAAAAGAGCCGCAGCTAAAGATTTGGCAGACATTAAAGAACTCACTTACGATGTAAAAGCAAGTCATGGTGTTCAAATGATTATTGAATGTGCCACAGACAACAATACAAGAACCGTTGCCAATGTCAAAGCAATACTTGTACGTAATGGTGCAGAAATGCTTACTTCTGGGTCTCTTAACTTCATGTTTACACGTAAATGTGTCTTTGTATTTGACAAAAACGAAGAAATGGATTTAGAAGAGCTTGAACTTGAACTCATTGATTATGGCTTAGAAGAGATAGAAGAGGATGTTGAACCTCAAGAAGATGGTGAAGATATTAATATCGTTAGAATATTTGGTGACTTTACATCATTTGGAGAACTCTCGAAAGCATTAGAAGAGATGAACATAGAAGTGAAAAAAGCAACATTAGAGTACATTGCCAACACACCTATTGAGCTTGAGGATGAACATATGGAAGAGCTTGAAACACTCATCGATAAACTAGAAGAAGACGAAGATGTACAAACAGTGTTTACCAACATAAACTAATGCTGGTATCTTAGTAAATATACGGATAAAATATTTTATCCGTGCTGTTCTACAAAACTTTCATAATCACCTTCAAAGTCAATAATAGTACCATCTTCATTGATTTGTATAATTCTATTGGCAAAGGCATCTATGAGTTCTCTATCGTGAGAAACACAGATGACGCCACCTTTATAATTATGTAATGCTTCACCCAATGCAACAATAGCCTCAAGGTCTAAGTGGTTATTTGGTTCATCCATAACCAAGAAGTTTGAGCTGTCCATCATGATTTTAGAAAGCATTACACGGTGTTTTTCTCCACCTGAACATGCATCTATCTTTTTCTTTTGTTCTTCACCAGAGAAGAGCATACGCCCCAGTGTTTTACGTATATCATCAATGTGCCACTTCACATCAAAACCCTGTATCCACTGTGGTAACTCTTCATCACCTACAACAAGGTCTGTAGTATTTTGAGGAAAATATGAGTGCGTAATGGTCTGCCCCCACTTAAAGCTACCACTATCAGCCTCTATCTCTTCCATAAGGATTTTAAGTAAAGTGGTTTTCCCAACACCATTAGTCCCTATGACTGCTATCTTGTCACCTTTATTTACTTTAAATGTGAGATTTTCAAAAACTTTTTCACCATCATACGATTTAGAGAGTCCCTCCACTTCAAGTACTTCGTTTCCTATATCACGGTGTGCTTTAAACATAATAGAAGGATCACGTCGAGATGAAAGTTTAATGGCTTGAACATCCAGTTTATCAAGTTGTTTTTGTCGAGATGTTGCTTGTTTTGCCTTAGAAGCATTGGCAGAAAATCTCGTAATGAACTTTTCAAGTTCTTCTTTTTCTTTAAGCCCTTTTGCTCTGTCAGTTTCCGCTTGTTTTGCAATAAGGTTTGCCGCAATGTACCACTCATCATAGTTTCCGGTAAATTCACGTATATTTTGGAAGTCAAGGTCAAGTATATGTGTAACCACCCCATTAAGAAAGTGTCTATCATGGGAAATAACCATCAGTGTGCCTTCGTGACGTTGAAGCTCATTTTCCAACCATGAGATAGTTGCCATATCAAGGTTGTTCGTAGGCTCATCGAGTAACAGTACATCAGGTTTTAAAAAAAGTACTTGCGCCAATAGGATTTTAAACTTATCTCCCCCTGTGAGTGAGCTCATAAGTTCACCATGTTGCTCTGCAGGAAATCCAAGTGATTGAAGTAATTTTTCTATCTTTACATCTGACTCATACGTTGGATCCTCATCCGCACATATCATCTCTAATTCACCCAAACGATTATTGACCTCATCAGACTCAAAGTCACCTTCCATATAAAGCTTTTCTTTTTCTTTTTGAGCATCAAAAAGTTTTTTGTTTCCATAGAGTACTGCATCACTGAGTGTGTAGTCTTCAAAGGCATACTGGTTTTGACTAAGCATTCCTAGTTTGAGTCCTGGTTGTAGTTGTACCTCACCATCACTTGGTTCTAATTCTCCTGCAAGGATTTTCATAAAAGTTGACTTTCCTGCTCCATTTGCACCTATGAGTCCATAGCGTTTACCTACATCCATAGTCATATTAATTTTGTCGAAAAGTACTCTCTTCCCGTAACGTTGTGTTAAATTTACTGTACTTAGCAAATGTTATCCTTATATATATATTGCTGCGATTTTAGCATAATGTGCT
>JALSHU010000072.1 GCA_026982075.1 Sulfurovum sp.
TGGTATCCCCACGAGGACTCGAACCTCGAGCTAGGCCTTAGGAGGGCCCTGCTTTATCCAGTTAAGCGATGAGGACATATGCATTATAAAAGATGAGAAATCGCATTATACAAAAATTACGCTATAATTCGCGAACTATATGTACATCGGTCATACATTTACAAAATTATTTACTCAGCCTAAGACCGACAAATGCGAAAATGCAAGGCTCGGTTACTTAGGAATATCATGAAATTTACGCAATTAGGACTGAATGAGTCTTTACTCAAAGCAGTCAAAGAGCAGGGCTATACAGAGCCTACACCCATACAAGCAAAAGCCATACCACTAGTAATAGAAGGTAAAGACGTACTCGCAGCTGCACAAACAGGTACAGGAAAAACAGCAGGGTTTACACTGCCACTACTAGAGCGTCTCTCAAAGACGCAACCACAGATGAAGAAAAAACAAATCCGTGTACTTGTACTTACACCTACGCGTGAACTAGCTGCGCAAGTAGCAGACAGCATCGCAACGTATGGAAAATATATGTCTTACCGTTCTATGGTAATATTTGGAGGAGTGGGCATCAATCCTCAGTTTTCTGCCATCAAAAAGGGTGTGGATATCGTCATAGCCACACCAGGTAGACTGTTAGACATCGCCAGCCAAAACGGCATAGACTTCTCAGCAGTGGAAACACTAGTCCTTGATGAAGCAGACCGTATGTTGGATATGGGTTTCATACACGACATTAAAAAGCTTATGGCCATGATGCCTAAGCACAGGCAAACATTGCTTTTTTCAGCGACATTTTCCAAAGAGATAAAATCTTTAGCCTCAGGACTGCTTAAAGATCCTGTACTTGTAGAAGTAGCAAGAGAAAACTCAACTGCAGGGCAGATAAACCAAGTGGTGTACCCCGTAGACAAGAGCCGTAAGCGTGAACTGCTTTCTCAGCTCATCAAAGCTGGAAACTGGAAACAAGTACTGGTCTTCACGCGTACCAAACACGGAGCAAATAAACTTTGCAAACAGCTAGAAGAGTATGCAGGTATCAAAGCAGCAGCTATTCATGGTAACAAGTCTCAAGGTGCTAGAACTAAGGCTTTAGCAGACTTTAAAGCAGGGAATGTACGTGTGCTTGTAGCCACAGACATTGCAGCAAGAGGTATAGACATCGATCAGCTTCCTCATGTGGTAAACTTCGAGCTCCCTAATGTGCCAGAAGATTATGTACACCGCATAGGACGAACTGGACGAGCAGGGATGAGTGGCGAGGCAGTGTCACTTGTCTGTGTAGATGAGCATGAACTACTTCGTGCTATAGAAAGATTTACGAAGTCTAGCATTAAAAAGGTAGCCCTTGAAGCGTTTAGACCAGACCCTAGCATAGAAGCAGAACCTATACAAAATGGTAGAGGTGGTGGTAAACGTGGTGGTGGACAACGAAGTAATAGTGGTCGAAATACGAATAGAAATAAAAAACCAGCCAAAAACCAGCCTGCAAACAACAAGTCAGATCATGACAAAACACCCACAGAGAAAAAGAAAAAACCCAGAAACCCTCATGCCGAAAAAATAGGCTCAAACCTACAGGCAAAACTAGATAAATTAGATAAAAAAAGCAACAGGAGAAGATAATGAAAAAAAGTTTTAAACTCACAGACCCAAAGAAGCATGAAGACCGCGTACTTGAAGCGATAAAAAATGAGATTAGAAAATACGTAAAACGAGAAAAAAAGAAAGACCTACCAGACAAAGCCACGATGTACTGGGACTTTGACTGTAAGATAGGGGCTACAAGTGACATCGCTCAAGAGATACCTTATGAAGAACTTATCAAAGCACTTGATAAGATAAAAGCGATGGCTGTAACAGAAGTTTACGTAGAAATACTGGCAAAAGCAGTGAATAAACCAGTCAAAGTTGAAGTGCCAATAGAAGAAGAGAGCCAAGAAACAAAAGATTAACATTTGTTGTATATAATGGTTAAAAAAGAGGAACTCAAGATGAAAAAAGTATTATTTTTTTTAGTCATTACACTTTTTATGACAGCAGGATGTTCTAGAACATGGTCAGGTGTCAAGCAAGACACCAATGAAGTGTATCAAGACACCAAAGAAGTTATCCACGAAGCCACAGCCTAGACGTAGGCGAAAAATATGTTGATTTGAGATGTTATAAGATTTACTAAAAAATACAAGGGCTTGTCTATAAAGCCAAGAAACGATAAAATACAGGTATGAAAAACATAGAGAACTTAGAGACTAAATACCTATTTTATAAACAGCGTCTCACTCACTTGATGGTGCTTAACTTTATTTTTTTGGCTATAACACTGTATACAATACGTGATATATCACTTTTTACTGTAGTAGGATTGGTAGGTATTTTGACGGTTGGAGTGCTTCATATCATGACAAACAATAAGCTTTCTAAAATTATGGATGAAATGGATGATGATAATCTTGATAAAAGTGAATAAGGAAAATCATGAGTGAGTTAATACAAACATATGAGGCGTATATCGTACCTTTGATGATAGTGATGGTTGTGATCATCTTGGCTTTGTTGTATGGGGTAAAACAGTATAAAAATTTAGTCCATAGACAAAAAGAAACTTTAAAAGAAAAAGATGAAAAAATTACATGGCTTCGTGAAATAAGTGCTGAAAACGACCATAGAAACTTGAATAAAATACATCAATTTGAAAAAGACATACAAGCACTCAATCACACCATAGCAACCCTCGAGCTAAAAGTTAAAGAAGGCACAAAAAACCAGGTAGTTGCCAAGATAGAAGCACAGCAAAGAAAAAGAGCCAGCCAACTTGAACGTGCTGGTTTGGAAACAGAGTAGGTAAAATGTTATGAGTCATTCATCGTATTCTTCAGAAGAAAATCAAAACAATTCCAAAACATACAGTATGACAAAGCAGACAGAACCGTATGTTCAAAGCCATGAAGTCATACAAGAGATAGATAAACATTTTAGACAAGGCATACTTGCATATGCAGAAGGTATAGGAAGATATACGCTTGAGATAGAAAAATTAAAAGCCAAAATAGAGGGAGAAAAACAAAATATAAAAAAAGAAGAAGAGGTCCTTCTGGTACTTGAGCGTGAAGTAGGGTATGATGAGAAACTGCTTCAACGACATAATGAAACTTTTATGCGAAAAGTAAATTCACTACAAGAGCTAAACAGTGAATATAAAGAGATGATAGAGGCTAAGGAATATACAAAACTTTTAGAAAGAAAAAAGCATGAGCTTCAAGAACTCGAAAATGAGATTAATGCACTTGAAATGACACTCTTAGATGCAGAACTAGAACGTATCAATCTACTTTTAAAACTAGAGCCTAAACGAAATTATATAGTTGAGCTACAATGTGGACTCAAAGAATTAGAACTTGAAAAAGAGCATTTTGAGTCTACAAAACTCCATCAAATTCCACTTATGTTAAAGTCAAAAACACCCAACGGTGATGAACCAGTGGATACCGAAGTGATGGAGTAGTAGTAACCTTTATTATTATAGGTTATATGTAGATGTCCAAATACCATGAAGGTTGCAGCCAGCTCTGGCTTTCAATACTCTTACACCATCAAGTTTGACTGAAAATGTGGTAGCTCCCCTAGAAATCTCAGCTTCTAAAATATTTTTACCCACACGTTTGTCATTAGCATAAAGCTCTATAAAGTCTATCCAATGATCTGGGGTACTTGGATGGTTGATACCACCTTGCCCAACGTTTATCTGTACCAGGGTATACCCTTTTTCATCTTTTTCTTTTACAGTGATAAGAGGAGTATGTTTCAGTTCACCTTTGTCCAGGTTTTTTGGGTCTTTTGGTTGCATTTCTGTACGGTTCATATGTGCAGGAGCCATTTCTGCCTCTGCTCCTACGGTTACTGCCAATGCGGCTACACCAGCCATTTTTAACGCATTTCTTCTGTTCATATGTATTTCCTTTTTTGTTGATAATTTATAGTATATACCATAAAAAATAATATGTCAATCGAACCTATCGGTTGAATTCTGTTTACCTTATTAACATACAATAGTGCAAAGGATATTCATGAGTAAAGAAAATATACTACGTATAACACTTTTTGTTTCTGTTTTGGCTTTCAATCCAGTTACAGCAGAAACATTTAAACCCAAAACCAATATACAAACCAAAACGACAACTGTCAAATCAAGCATTGCCAACATCTTGCATACAAGAGGGCTAGATGAAGAAGTAGCAGAAGAGATAGCCCATAAGGCAATGAGTGATGAAGTATCATTTGTAAAAATGCTGGACAATTTGTTGCAAGGGTGTGTGCAAATCACACAAGATGAAGTCATGCATTATGTCAGTAAAGAAGCACTTTTTAGAAAGGAGGTAAAATTGGAAAGTTATGACTATCTTGTAGCTATGGTTTCTGAGATAATGAAAACTTCACTTGATAAAGTAGTACTTTCGGAACTAGGAAACATTGCAAAACGAAACCGTCAATTAGCAGTATGATTCATATAGTATTTAGTATAAATCTATATAATTAATAACCAAAATCAAAAAAAGGAAAATAATTATGATAAAAAAAATAACACTCGTATCAGTAGCAACAATGGCACTACTCTTTATACCAGCTCAAGCAGAAGGCAACAAATGTGCCGCCGGCAAATGTGGAGCAGGGATGATGGAAAAGTTTTCTAAAGGTGGAGAAAAATGCCACAAAGGAAAAAAAGGACATAAAATGCATCACAAAATGGGGCATGGCTCTCCACTGTTAATGCATCTTCCAAGTCCTATGCGTATGATTATGAAACTTGAGAATGATCCAAAACTGGCACTAACTGCTGAACAAAAAACCAAGTTGGAAGCACAGCGTAAAGAGATGATGCCTAAAATGATGAGACTCAAAAAAGAGATAGCAGCACTTTCTAAAGAGATTAAAGAGGCATGCAAAAAAAATGTACCAGCAGCAGATCAAAAAGAAAGAGTTGAAAAACTTGCAAAACTAAAAACTGAAGCAACCATGACAAAGCTTACATGTATCGAAGGTGTAAAATCAACACTGAATAAAGAGCAGTTAGGATACTTGAAAGAACTTAGAAAAGCAAAAATGGCGAAAATGAAAGAAAAGATGAAAGGCATGAAAAAAGAGATGTCAAGCAAATGTAGTGCGCAACATAAAAAAGAGAATACTGGTAAATGTGGAAGCAATAAATAATCCCATAGAGCATTAGTTACTTCAACTAGAAGTAACTAATGAAAAGATACATTAGTTAGATTGGTTAACATAATATAAATTCTATTAAAAATACTTACCAAGCTCCCCCAACTACTTAGTTTTCCCTTTAAGATGTTTTTTTAAACTTTCAAAATCTTCAAAAACATTTTCTTGAGATATCACATCAGGTATTAAGCGTAGTCGATTTAACATGTCATAAGGTTGATCTTGAATACCAACAATATAAACTTCTATACCTCTATCTTGAGTGAGTTCCAGTACTGTATCTTCAATGGCATAAATTCCACTTTGATCGATATAGGGTACTTTTTCCATACGAAAAACAACTGCTTCTACAGTAGGAAGTTGGGAAATTATTTTTGAGAAGTATGAAGTAAATCCAAAAAATATAGGTCCGTCAAAATTTTGTAAATAAATTTTACGTTTGTGCTTAGTATCTCCATCAAGAAATGCATCTTCTCCTAAATCAAGAGGTATAGACTCTGCTTTTTCTTCTGCTAAATCACCCATTTGTTTCATAAATAATATGGAAGCCAATACCATTCCTACGGCTACAGCCTGTAGTAAGTTTACAAATATGGTTAAAACAAGGACGATAATCATGATGGTTGCCTCAGAACGAGGTACAGCATTAATATGTTTTAGACCTTTATAATCTATGATACCTATCCCCACTGTGATTAATATTCCTGCCAGTACAGGCAAGGGGATTAACTTTGCAAACTCCCCTGCTCCAAGCAATACAAAAAGTAAGATAAGTCCATGAACTACACCAGAAAGTCTGGTTCGACCGCCTGCATCTATGTTGACTACTGTTCTCATAGTTGCACCAGCACCAGGTAGCCCACCGATGAGACCTGCAAATGCATTACCTATACCTTGTCCTACAAGTTCTTGGTTTGGGTTGTGTTTGGTTTTTGTTTTATTGTCTGCGATGACAGAAGTTAGTAAGGAATCTATCGATCCAAGTGCTGCAAGTGTGAGTGCTGGTATGATGATGACCATAGGGTGATGCCAATCTAGTGATAGTAGTGTATCAATATGTATATCAGGAAGTCCTTTGGGAATATCTCCAATAATAGGAACATCCAATTTTAAAAGTACGGCAATAATCGTCAAACTGATTAAGGCAACCAAGGTAGAAGGAACCTTCTTTGTTATCTTCGGAAAAAGATAAATAATGGCAATGGTTAAACTAGAAAGAAGTAATGCTTGCACATTCATAGATTGTGGTATTGTATGAAGAGACGTAAAAATTTCGGTGATTTGTGATGAAGACTCTAAACCAAATAATGGAAAAATTTGGAAGAAAATGATAATCAACCCTATACCACTCATAAAACCTGAAATGACAGGATAAGGCATATACCGGATATAACTACCCATCATAGATAAGCCCATCAGAATCTGAAAAATTCCAGCCAAAACAAATGTCGCGATAATGGTTCCGAGTGCAGCATCTAAAGAACCATACCTTGCAACTTCATCAGCAATGATAGCTGCAGCAACAACAGCCATAGGTCCAGTTGGTCCAGAAATTTGTGTTTTAGTACCCCCAAAAAGTGCAGCGAGAATACCTAAAGCTATAGCACCATAAAGTCCCGCAGTTGCACCCATCCCAGATTGTACTCCAAAAGCCAATGCCAAAGGCAATGCAACTACTGCAGCGGTAAGTCCCCCAAAAAGGTCATTTGTCATTCCCTGTGTTTTCATATTCATATGATTTACCTATGTTATTGTATTTACTAAAAAAATATTTCAATATTATAACTGAAAAGTGTGTTTACTTTTAATTAACTATAAAAAATAGATAAAAATATAATATTTATTAATATAATATTGTTTGAAATTAAAGTATGAAAAAGAGTCTGCTTCATAAAGCACGCTACAGGGAGCGTTTATGGATGCATTAAGAACATTTGTTCATTGTGTTGAATAACTATGGACTATTTTATGAACAAATGTTCATTTTTAAAATGAGATAAAATAACTAAAGTGAACATTTGTTCATTAAATAAGGAATGAAAATATTGACATATGAACAAATGTTCACTATAATTACAAAAAAGGAGCCACTATGAACGATGAGAGCGTCACTTCCCTCCCTACTAAAGGAAGCAAAACAAAAGAGAAGATACTCAAAACCTCCCTCAAACTCTTTGCAGTAAAAGGCTACAAGGCAACGACTGTACGAGATATCGCAGGTGCTATGGGTGTGAAGCAAAGTGCCCTCTATAATCACTTTAAAAACAAAGATGAGATACTAGAAACCCTTATAGGTAATCTCACATCATCTGCCATAGTGACATTGTTTGAAGATAAAGACCCTCAGGAGCTTCAAATCCAAGGAAAAGCACTTTTAGCAAGCATTGCCACTACTTTTAAGCTTTTAAGCTTTGACGGGCAAAATGAGGCACTTTATAAGCTACTTATGCAGGAGATATTCCGTAATGAACGTATAAGAGAGATTTATAACGAGCACTTTTACCAGGAAAATGTTAAAAAGCTCTCTGGAGTTTTCTTTGGTATGATGCAAAATGAGTTGATAGAGTCTTCTGACCCTCTTTTATTGGCAAATGAGTTCTTTTCACCACTTTTTTTCTATCAAATGCAGGTTTCTTTGCTAAAATTAGACAAAAAATCGACTTCTTCCGTGGTTTCAATGTTTGAAAAACACGTAGATTTCTTTTGGGAAAATATTAAAATAGATAAACAAGAGTCACTATTTTAGTTAAATACTAAATAATATTAAAATATACTCTTTTTAAAATTAAAAAATATGGAAAAACAGATGAATAATAATGAAGACTTATTTGCACATAAATCAAAATCATGGGATATGAGTTCAAACCGTGTACAAAATGCAAAAGGTATTGCTGAATTGATAGTAAATAATATTCAATTAGACAAGTCGATGGAAATTATGGACTTTGGTGCGGGTACAGGGCTTTTAAGTTATTTTATCGCTCCTTATGTTAAAAAAATTGTAGCAGTAGACAACTCCCCTTCTATGCTTTTAGAGTTTCAAAACAAATGTGATGACTTTGTGTGTGAGACGGAAGTGATAGAAAAAGATTTAAGTATAGATAGCCTAGAAAGAAAATTTGATGGTGTTATCTCTTCTATGACGATACACCATTTGGAAGATACGTATGCCCTCTTTTCCAAACTCTATATGATGTTAGAAGATGGTGGGTTTATTGCTATTGCAGATTTAGACAGTGAAGATGGAAATTTTCATTCTGACAATACAGGCGTATTTCATTATGGTTTTGATAGGCATCTACTTGCACAGCAGGCACAGAAAGCAGGATTTAGAGATATCTCTTTCTCTTTGGCACACACCATAAGTAAACCGCATGCTGATTTTACAGTGTTTCTACTCACGGCGGTGAAATAAGATGAAGTATCTATGGATATGTATATATGTCTTGGTACTTATATGGTCTGCGTATGAACCTAAAGATCAATTTACATGGTTTTTAGAAGTGTTGCCAGCCTTTATCGGGTTTATTCTTTTAGCTATGAGCTATAAAAATTTTCCTTTGACGCCACTTCTTTATACATTAATACTCATTCATATGATTATTTTATTTGTGGGTGGACATTATACTTATGCAGAAGTACCTCTATTTGACACTATGAAAGAAGTTTTTCATCAAACACGTAATAACTATGATAAAGTAGGACACTTGGCACAAGGGTTCATTCCAGCCATTTTAGCAAGAGAAATTTTGATACGTCTTGAAGTGGTTAAAGCATCTAAAATATGGCTTAACTATATTGTACTGAGTATTATTTTGGCATTTTCTGCTTTTTATGAGTTGATCGAGTGGTGGGTAGCACTGGCAAGTGGTGAAGATGCAGAAGCGTTTTTAGGTACACAAGGATATATGTGGGATACGCAGTCAGATATGGGATATGCCTTGATGGGTGGGATATTGGCTCTGATATTTTTGAGCCGATACCATGATAAACAGCTCAAAAACCTTTAATGTTTTTTAATCTCAGCAACGATGACTCCTCTTAGGGTGCCTATTTTAAAATCCATTGCCTTATCATTGGGATATGCAGATTTGATACGTTCTTTTAATGCAGGAGACACATGTGTCCCATGGCATTTTAAACATACTGGCAGGGTAAGCAGTGGTTTATAGACTCTTGTTGTATTCCCCTCTTTTACTACCTTAATATCTTTAGGTGTAAATGTTTTTTTGTCTATAGAGGCTACATATGTTTGCATCACTTGGGTATCTAGTGTATCTGCAGTATTGTTGAGATCATTTCTTACTTTGAGGGCTGTTCTTCTGACTTTTGCATAGGATGGAAGTTTTTTATTAACTTCTTGAGTGATTTCACTCGCTTGGCGTGTACAAAACTCTAAAGCCTGTACCCCACTCATGTCAGCCAGCAATTTTGCCTGAAGTTCTTTTTTGAGTGCTTTTCCAAGCATTTTTATGTATTTGATACCTTCTTGTTTGGCTGTCAATGCCTGTGTGGTATTGAGATCAGTTGCTACAAGTGTACTACTGGTTAAAAGTGTTGCTAAAAGTAATGTTTTCATGTTGATTTCCTTTACATATCTATTTAGAATTATATTTTTTTAATTTGAAACTGCTATTAAGAAGAGAGTATTTTGGTAGCTGTTAGAAAAATATATTGTTTACCTGTAATAGTAACCCTGTATTTTTTTTGTTGCAGATATTTTTTACAAAATATCACATCATTCAATAAAAGTGACATTTCATTCATGGCATAGTTGGGGGCTTTTGCTCCATATATCATCTCTCCTCCTATCCATCTGCTGTTTGGAAACCCCAGAATGACAGCGGAGTCTTTTTCAAGATAATTTTGGACAAGAGACATGAAAAAAGGTTTAAAGTTGATGCTGGGGCTTTGTAATGTACCAATACTTATGAGTAGGTCAAAGCTTCCAAGTTTGAGTGTATCGAGGTCATTAATATCATGGGTATAAAATGTGACGTTACTTTCAGGAAATACACTTTGAGCGTACGTAATAGCTGTCTTAGAATGGTCAATACCTACGAGTTGCAAGTTTTCATATTTTTTAGTATCTAAAATGTTTCTTATGACTTCAAATTCATCTGCTCTATTGATACCTAGGTTAAGGACACGTTTACGTTTTTCTATGTGTACATTTTTAAGTGCTTGTGCATAATAAAAGAAAAAAGCGGGTTCTTCCATCTTATGTATTTGGGAAAAGTGTGACTGTATGCCATATTTTTCACTGTTTTTTGTATCTTCATGAAAAGAGTCAGTGTGTAGTTTTACAAATGTCAGTTGTACCAAATGTTTTGCTGTTTTTTTTGGTGTGAGCATTTTACATATCAGGAGTTCAGCCAAATCTAACCAAGCTTTGTAACTTCGATGTATATAGCATTCTCCCTCTATATTAACAGTGTTACCTGCATAGGTATCATGTAAATCTGGATTGAGTATTGTAAATGTGATGCTTTTCTCTTTTAAAAGAGCATTTTGAAGTTGTGCTAAGATGGTTTGCATTGTTTGTTCTGTAAAGTGTATCATAGGTGTCATTTTAGCATAGTGTGATTCAGCCTTCCTAATGTTGGGGAAGGAAAAAGAATGAAACGTCTTTTATTAGGAAGGCTGATAT
>JALSHU010000073.1 GCA_026982075.1 Sulfurovum sp.
ACGTATAAAATGGCAGAAGCGAACAAAGCATTTGCTCATTATAGATGGTAAGGAAGTAAGTTATGGCAAGAACGCACAAACTTAACGATGTAAGAAATATTGGTATTGCTGCACACATTGATGCAGGAAAAACAACAACAACAGAAAGAATTTTATTCTATACCGGTGTTGAGCATAAAATCGGTGAAGTACATGATGGTGCTGCAACGATGGACTGGATGGAACAAGAGCAAGAAAGAGGTATTACGATTACTTCTGCTGCGACTACTTGTGAGTGGAATAAAAAGCAAATTAATATTATAGATACTCCAGGTCACGTTGACTTTACGATTGAAGTTGAACGTTCTATGAGAGTACTTGATGGTGCTGTATCAGTATTTTGTGCTGTTGGTGGGGTTCAACCACAGTCTGAGACTGTATGGAGACAAAGAAACCGTTATGGTGTACCTTCTATTGTTTTTGTAAACAAATATGACAGAACAGGTTCTGACTTTTATGAAGTTGAGAGACAAATCATTGAGAGACTCAAAGGGAATCCTGTTCCAATTCAACTTCCTATTGGAGCTGAAGAAAACTTCCAAGGCGTTGTTGATTTAGTTAAAATGAAAGCAATCGTTTGGGACAAAGATGCAGAAATGGGTTCTAACTACCATGTAGAAGAAATTCCAGAAGACATGATTGAATTATCAGAGAAATACCGTGAAAAACTTATTGAAAGTATTTCTGAGGTTGATGGCAATGAAGAGCTTATGGAAAAATACATGGAAGGTGAAGACCTTACAGAAGAAGAGATTGTTGAAGGAATCAAAGCTGCTACTATTGGTATGCATATTGTTCCTATGACAGTTGGGTCTGCTTTTAAAAATAAAGGTGTTCAAACTTTACTTGACGCTGTTGTTGCATACCTCCCATCTCCTGTTGAAGCGCCTGCTATTAAAGGTACGATGATGGAAGATGAAAACCAAGAAGTAGTTGTACCATCAACAGATGATGGGGCATTTGCATCATTGGCATTTAAAATCATGACCGATCCTTTTGTTGGACAGTTAACGTTTATCCGTGTATATCGTGGTTCTTTAGAGTCTGGTTCATACGTACATAACTCTACAAAAGATAAAAAAGAAAGAATTGGTCGTATCATGAAAATGCATGCGATTAAACGTGAAGAAGTACAAGAAATTTACGCAGGTGAAATCGGTGCAGTTGTGGGACTTAAAAACACTACAACGGGTGATACGCTTTGTGATGCATCTGATAAAGTAGTTCTTGAAAGAATGGACTTCCCAGATCCAGTTATCTCTGTTGCGGTTGAGCCTAAAACAAAAGCCGATCAAGAAAAAATGGGTGTAGCTCTAGGTAAACTCGCAGCAGAAGACCCATCTTTTCGTGTCTCTTCAGATGAAGAAACGGGTCAAACTATTATTTCAGGGATGGGTGAACTTCACCTAGAAATCCTTGTAGATAGAATGAAAAGAGAATTCAACGTTGAAGCTGATGTTGGAGCGCCACAAGTTTCTTACCGTGAGACTATTAAAGAAGCAGTAGATCAAGAATACAAATATGCTAAACAATCTGGTGGACGTGGACAATTTGGTCATGTTTACCTCAAAATAGAGCCACAAGAGCCTGGTTTTGGTTACGAGTTTGTTGATGCTGTTAAAGGTGGGGTTATTCCAAAAGAATTTATCAAGCCTGTTGATAAAGGTATCCAAGAAGCCATGGCTAGAGGTATTCAAGCAGGTTATCCTGTTGAAGACGTTAAAGTTACAGTGTATGATGGTTCTTACCATGATGTCGATTCTTCTGAAATGGCGTTTAAACTAGCCGCTTCTATGGGATTCAGAGAAGGGTGTAGAAAAGCAAAACCAATCATCTTGGAACCATTGATGAAAGTTGAAGTTGAAGTACCTGAAGATTACATGGGAGACGTGATTGGTGATGTAGCCAAAAGACGTGGACAAGTTACAGGTATGGATGACAGAGCCGGTAACAAAATTGTGAACGCATTTGTACCACTATCAGAAATGTTCGGTTACTCAACTGACCTACGTTCAATGACGCAAGGTCGTGCAACGTATGCGATGGAGTTTGACCACTATGAAGAAGTGCCACAAAATGTAGCAAAAGAAATCATAGAAAAGAGAAATAGTTAATATTTCTTTCATTTGTACCCCTCTTTCGTTTTAACGACGGGGGTATCGTAATTTCGTGACAGACACTCAATTTTATGGGATGGGTGCAGTCACTTACCATATGTAAGCTCCTTTACTCAAACCCATAAATCTAAGTACAACTCAAAAAAATCTTTAACGATTTCTGCTACTACTTTGTAAATGTTATTCTATTTTAATTTTTTAATTAGCATACAATAGTATTTAAAGGAAAAATATGAAGTGTATCATAGACCTTATAGAAGATCTGCGTGAGCAGATAGGAAATAATGAAACGTATAGCGTAGTGGCTGGTTTGCTCAAAGAGGACAAAGCAGATAGCAATAGACTTGTCTATGCAGGAGAGGCAGAACTCAATAGCTTTTCTATAGATGAAAAGACGAGGACATTATGTTTTAAGATAGAAGATAATAAGACAAAAATAACGGTTAAAGAGCTTATCTCTACAGTCTTGATATTAGGACTTGATATGATGATGTATGAGCTTAAAATGGATGTGAATGCAGAGTATAAAGATATGGAGATAGTAGGTTTTGGTAAAAATGATGAGGGTAAGCGTTATATCTTATTTATTAAGATATAACGCCTGTTTGCTTATGCGTAGATAGATTCTTTTTTAAATTCTTTAGTTAAGAGTGCATAGAAAAGTGCTCTGTATTTGTTTCTGTTGGATGTTCCCATGGTTTCACATACTTTTTTAATGGCCTCATCGAGTGAAGCATTATCTTCTGTGAGCCCAAGTTTTTTCTGTAAAAAGTTTTTTCTTACAGTTTCAAGTTCTGATGTTTGACCACACGCAATAGTCTCAGAATCTTTTTTGTAAATGGATGGCCCAAGACCAACGGTTACTTTTTCGATTAAATCAGCAGATAGGTTAAGTCCTAATTTTTTAGCTTCAGCAATATATTGTGCTACTTTGTCATCTCTTTTTCCCATACTTTTTCCTTTTTTTAAATTTGTTACTCTTGATTATAGCTACAAATTTTATTTAGGTCAAATATTGAGGTTTTTGTTGCATAAGTAGCCAATTTAAACTCACTTTATGCTCTTTACAAAAAAAAGCTAAATGTTCATAGGGAATTTTTTTACGTTTTTTAATAACAGCAAAATATTGTGGTTTAAGCCCTAATGCGTTGGCAATATCCCTGTCAAGTATTTTCGTTTTGTTTGTTTGGGCGAAAAGTATTTTTTTTATTCTATGCATGACATCATGAAAGTCTATCATTATCATCCTTATTTTCATCTAGACATATCATAGTGAATTTATGAATAAAGGATTAAATATCTGTCAAATTGTAATATTTTTTAAGGCAGTATTAGTTGTTTTCACTATCTATTTCGATGACGGTATGGACATTTCCTCTAGGGTTAAAGTCTGCTACAAGTTTCATAGACTTTGGCTTGAGTCTGCTGCTTAGGGTATCATATATTTCATTGGCAGAGTTTTCGTGGGATATGTGTCTATACATAAAAGAATTAATATAAAGTTTGAGTGCTTTTAGCTCAATCACTTTTTCATGTGGTTCATAGGCAATTTTGATAGTAGCAAAGTCTGGATATCCAGAACGGGGGCACAGGCACATAAATTCCGGTAGTTCTATATTGATAGTATAGTTTTTTTTATGCTCATTTGGCCAAAAGTTTTCTGTATTGTTAATGTTAAATTCTTGAATTTCTTTTTCACCGTATTTCATATATTTCCCTTAATTGTATTTTTGAATTAGTTTTTGTTCATCGAGAGGTTTGCCAATACCATAGCCTTGTACGTAAGAGATTCCCAAGGTGGTTAATTCCTTTTTTTGTTCTTCTGTATCGACCCATTTTGCGACTGTAAGAATCTGTAAGTTTTTCGACATGGTTATGAGTGAGGATAACATTGCATGCGTTGTATGGTCATGAAGGTTGCTGACAAAATCTCTATCAAACTGTACCATGTCAAATTTAAAATGTTTCATATACTCCATAGAAGCATTAGAAGAACCAAAGTTGTCGATGCAGATACGTATACCTTTTGTGCGGAAAGTAGAAAGGGTTTGGAAATATCCAGAAAGGTCATGGTGTGTTTTACGTTCATAGAGTTGTATGATAAGACGTGATGCTTGGATATCATATGTTTCCAAAAGAGAAAAAAACTTTTCTTGAAAATGCTTATTTCGTAACGAAAAAGGGGAAAGATTGAATGTAAAAGATATTGTTTCATCTATAAGGGGCAATATTTTGATAATATGTTCAACAAGGGATATATCGTATTCTATCCCAAGTCCAAGTCGGTTTATAATAGGTAAATAGACTCTAGGTAAAATCTCTTGTTGTTCAGCACTCACGAGTTTAGAGACGAGTTCATACATTTCTGTCTTTTCCGTCTGTGTATTTTCTAAAGGTCGAAAAGAGATTTGAAATTGTTTTTTTTGTAATGCATCAATAATACTTTTTTCTGTTTTATCAAGTTCTTCTGCCGGCTTCACAATATTTTGTTTTGTTTTACTCTCTTCTTCAGAATTAAGTATATCTTTGAGTTGTGCCAGTACCTGTTCAATATTTTTCCCAGTATGTGTTGCTGCAGAAAAAATATAATCTACTTCAATGTCATTAATTATTTTATTTTCTGAGATAAATTTTTCAAAAATTTCTTTCACATCATGCCCTTCTCTGTCAAGAGCAATAAGAAATTCTGCACCATAACGTCTACCTATAAGAGGAGTATGTATCCCATATTGAGTGAGTGTTTCATTTAGTTTATGAATGATAGTATAAAGCAATACATCTACTTTTTCGGCACTGTAGTTATCATTAATTGTAAATAAATTGTTGACAACCAAAAGGATAAGTGTTTTTGGTTGATAGACATGCAATCGGTCTATAAAGGCTTTTTCATTAAAACTCTGTGTGGTGTTGTCGATGATTGTTTCTTTGACACTCATTTCTATCAAGAAGTAATTGAAGTAAATAGTAATGAAGACAATACCCGCTATGAGAAAACTGTTAGTTAGAGTGAACTCAAACGAGCCTTCTTGAACAAAGAGAGAATAAAAAACTAAAAATGTGAGCAATAAGACTGGTATACCTGCCCGAAGCGCCAGTTTAAAGCGTCGCTCTCTTTCATCCAGTTCAGATAACAGCATTAAACATCCAAATGTTTTACATCTTTTGCATGACTTTCAATATAGTTCCTTCTTGGCTCAACTTCATCCCCCATAAAGAGTACAAAAGTATCGGATGCTGATTCATCATCCCCAATTTTTACTTGTAAAAGCCTTCTATTCTCTGGTGTCATTGTGGTCTCCCAAAGTTGTTCAGGATTCATCTCACCTAGACCTTTGTAGCGTTGGATATAGGCACCTTTTTTAGCAGTTGATTCTACCTCTTCAAATAATGCCAGTAAGTCCTTATCTTTAAATTCATCTGTGATGTGGTCTTTGATTTTTTGGTGAATATGAATAGCTTCATTGTAATGAGGATTTGTGAAAAGTATCTCATCCACGATAAGTTCTTCAAGACCATCTTTTGTTTGCACAAAGAGGTGGATAGTATCATCAGTAATCGTTTTGTTTAAGATGTTATATCCCAGTTTGGCAATGTATGCTTCTATCGTTTTTGCCAGTTCTTTGTTGTTGGTACCAATAATGTCTGGATTTTCAATCATATAGCGTAGTACTTCAGGTAGTGCAAAACGTTTTTCTATCTCTTTAAGTGTCATACGATAATAGGCAACAAGTTTGAAAAGATCAACAAGGTCGGCTTCTCCCATCGTTGTACTTTCAATGACCGAAATACCATTCTCAATGAGGTAATCATTGAGTGACTTTTCATCTTTGAGATAAATTTCGTTTTTACCTTTTTTATAGCGGTAGAGTGGTGGCTGTGCAAGGTAAAGATATCCTTTTTCAATAATGGGTTTTAAAAATCTAAAGAAAAAAGTCATTAAGAGTGTTTGAATATGGCTACCATCGACATCAGCATCTGTCATGATAATGACTTTGTGGTAACGCAATTTTTCTTCGTTAAATTCTTCCCCAATACCACAACCAAGTGCTGTGATCATATTTTTGATTTCGTCTGACTTTAGTATTTTTTCCAAACGGGCTTTCTCAACATTTAAAATCTTACCTTTGAGGGGTAAAATGGCTTGGAAGACTCTGTCGCGTCCTTGTTTTGCAGAACCCCCAGCAGAGTCTCCTTCTACCAGGTAAATTTCTGAAAGTGCGGGGTCTTTACTTTGGCAGTCTGCCAGTTTTCCAGGCAGGGTACCAATGCTCATAGAATCTTTACGTTTGACTAAATCTTTTGCACGTTTTGCAGCATCTCTACCGCGAGCAGCTAAAAGTACTTGTGCCATGATAGCTTTGGCTTCAAGGGGATTTTCTTCAAGGTATTTGTTAAATCTTTCAGAGAAAAATTTTTGTACTAAAGGACGTACATAAGAAGAACCTAATTTTCCTTTGGTTTGACCTTCAAATTGTGGTTCAGGTACACGCACAGAGACTATGGCGATAAGACCTTCTTTACAGTCATCTCCTGTTATTTTGGTATTTTTCTCTTTTGCATTAGCATTTTTAGAAATGTAGCTTGACAAGGAACGTGTAAGTCCTGCTCTAAAACCAGCTTCATGTGTACCACCATCGGCTGTTTTAATATTGTTTACAAAAGAGAGTGATTTTTCTGAGTCTGCATCACAGTACATAAGGGCAATGTCAATTTCAATATCATCTGCTTTACCTTGGAAAAATTGTGCATTTGAAAGAGGTTCTTTTGTATTCATGTCTTCTACAAATTGCTTGATACCACCTGCAAAGTGAAATATTTCTTTTGTGCCATCCCGTTCATCTCTAAAATCTATGGTGATTTTTGGGTTCAAGTAACAAAGTTCCTTGAAGCGTTTCATCAAGATTTCTTTTTGAAAGTTTACAGATTCTGTAAATATAGAATCATCGGGAAAAAATTCTACTTTTGTACCATGCTTGTTGGTTCGGTCTCCTGTTATAAGTACATCTGTAGGGATACCTTCTTTAAAGCTTTGTGTATGCACTTCCTTGTCTTTAAAAACAGTAAGATGTAGGTCTTTTGAAAGTGCATTGACAACAGAAACCCCAACCCCATGGAGTCCACCAGATACTTTGTAGGTGTCTTTGTCAAATTTACCGCCCGCATGAAGTACCGTTAAAACGACTGTCGCAGCAGAAATTTTTTCAGTAGGGTGCTCAGTAACAGGAATACCACGACCATTATCTTCAATAATTGCTGAGCCCTCTTTTGTTAGGGTGACTTTGATCGTGTCACAAAACCCTGCCATCGCTTCATCAATAGAGTTGTCTACTACTTCATAAACAAGGTGATGAAGACCTTTTGTTGAAGTATCACCAATGTACATGCCTGGTCTTTTTCTTACTGCTTCTAGTCCTTTGAGGACTTTGATATTACTAGCACCGTATTCTGCCATATTAAGACTCCATTTTGTGGGGGTATAAGAGTAACTATTTTATCTAAATATAGCTTAGAAAAAGGGTCTGTTTCAGGGGCATTTTCGTTATTTACAAGCGCATGCCAGATTGCTGTTTTTTGGTGCTTACAATGTCAATTTCATTTGGGTCAATAAAGTGTTTTTTTTCATAGGCTTCAAGGGCATATCTTCCTATCATCGCAGCATTGTCAGAACAGTATTCTAAGGGTGCAACATGCAGGGTTTTTCCAAACTCTTGACAAAGTTTTTCATAGGCTTTGCGTATATATTGGTTAGCGGATGCTCCTCCTACTATGGCGAAGTCTTTTATCGGCTCTTTTGCAAATATCTTTTTACTTTTTTGAAGTAGATGAAGTTTGATGGCCTTTTGAAAAGAGGCTGAGAGGTCTGCTTTGTCTTGTTTAGACATATTTTCTTTCCCCCCACAGGCTTCTACCTTAAGGCGCACAGCATTTTTAAGCCCGGAGAGAGAAAAGGCTATGAGTGGAGAGTTTCGTAAAGGTATAGGCAAATCAAAACGATTTTCATTACCTTTGAGAGCCAATGCCTCTATGAGTGGACCACCGGGATAGCCAAGACCCATCATCTTGGCACATTTATCGAAGCTTTCTCCTACAGAGTCATCCATAGAAGTAGCCAGTATCTCCATACGTTCAAAACTTTCTACTCTAATCACTTGTGTGTGCCCTCCAGAGATAAGAAGTACCAGTAAGGGTAGGGTAGCTTCCTTCTCAATGAATAAAGAGTAAATATGCCCTTTTAAATGGTGAACAGGGATAAGTGGAATATCTTGTAATAGGGCTAATGTTTTTGCCATGGCTATGCCTTCAAGAAGGGTGACCCCCAGACCAGGCTGATTGGTGACGGCAATGGCTTTGAGTTTATCGAAGTAGGGTTTGGTCTCTTCTAATATTTCAGGGAGTGCGATGGCATGCAGTCGGGATGCCAGTTCAGGTACGACGCCACCATAACAAGAGTGCATTGCTTCTTGGGATATTTTTTTATGGTAAAGTATTTTTTTTGTGGCTATCTCTGTGATGGCAATAGAGCTGTCATCACAAGAACTTTCGATGCTTAGTATCATAGTGTATCATTCCTAGGAGTATGTAGTACAAGTTTTTCTATGAGCGGCCATTTCCCATAGCCAGACTCAGCGTTGATATGCCCAGCATTCTGGATGATGGTCAAGGTTGCATCATAGTGTGTAGCCATGGTTTGAGCTTCATACATATTGACCCAAGGATCATCGTCTGAGACTATGATATGGATATTTTGTGCATAAATATGCTTTGGCATGCTGCAGGGAAAAAAAGTTTTGATGGTTTTCTCTTTTGTAGTGAGGCTGGGAGGGGATACCATAAAAAGTTTTTTTACTGATGTCATTTCTATTTCTTCGCAGAGCCAAAACCAAAGTGTATTCGCCAGAGAGTGACAGACAACGGTATCTGGATTAAAGTCTTTGAGTATTTTTTTTACTTGTTTGACCCATCTGTTTTTAGAGGGAAAATGGCAGTTATCAAGCAGAGGGAAAGAGACTGTACCATAGTTTTTGGCTATGGTTGCAGCTAACTCTGCTTGCCAATGAGGGGTATCTGAACCACCCCAACCATGTAGGATAAGCACTTTCATACACAAAGCCTACCGTTTCTGAACATAGTGTCTCACTTCAGTATCTATCTCGATAACTTCCTGAATGTTTTTTGCTTTGACATCTTTAAATTTTTCATAAGCGTTGAGTACTATCTCACTCATGCCGAAAAATGAACATTTTTCTTTTTGAAAAGTATGTATGGCTATTTCATTGGCAGCATTGATAACTACCCCTAGGTGCGGGTGCTTTAAGATATGCTCTTTAATACTCCATATAGGGTAACGATTTGTTTCTATGGGCAAGAACTCCAAAGCACCAATAGTCAGTAAATCTATGGGAGGCAGTACCTCATCACTTACTTCTCCTCGCAGTGCAAAAGCAATAGGCAGTTTCATGTCTACTCCAGCAAAGTGTGCAGTTGTGGAGCCATCTTGAAACTCTGCAAGAGCATGGATGATGGACTTTTTTTCTATGATAGCATCAATGTTACTTGTGTTAAATAGCCATTTGGCTTCTAAAAGTTCAAAAAGTTTGTTGGTCATGGTGGCAGAGTCTATGGTGATTTTATCTCCCATAGACCAGTTGGGGTGTTTGAGTGCATCTGAAAACTTCGCATTTTTCATTTTGTCTATGTCCCAGTCTCTAAAGGCTCCACCAGATGCGGTGATATAAAGCTTGGAGACGGGTCTTTTGTTGAGTAGATACCACAGCCCAAAATGTTCAGAATCTATGACTGTAATGAGGGACATATCGATGAATGCTCCAGCAACGACAAGAGACTCTTTATTGGCAAGAGCCACACGTTTGCCTAGCTTTGTCGCTGTAAGGGTAGGAGCAAGACCTGTATAGCCAACAAGAGCATTGACTATAGTGGGACTTTGAGATTCTTCGATAAGAGTTAAAATAGACCTATTTCCGCAACGTACATCCGGGTGATTTACTTTGTGTTTGTCTTTTTCATTGGCGATGACAACGATTTTAGGTTGAAATTCCGCTATCTGTTGATTAAGTAAGTGAATGTTAGATCCAGCCACAAGCGCTTCTATAGCTATATTGTAACGTTTAGCAATAATGAGTGTATTCACACCGATGGAACCCGTAGAGCCTAGAAGAACAATGCTTGACATGTTTATAAAAAGGCTCTAAGTGCGATAATCATCATAGGGGCACCAAACAAATAGCCGTCTATTCTGTCTAAAATACCCCCATGCCCGGGCAAGATGTCCCCAGAATCTTTCACTCCTGCTTCACGTTTGAGATAGGACTCAAACAAATCACCAAACACAGAAGCAGTAGCTGTGAGCAGTGTAACAAGTAATGCTGTCCAAAAAGGTGCGATATAGAGACCAACAGAGGTGCCTAAAATAGTCGCGATAACAATCCCTCCAAATACACCTTCCAAGGTTTTATTGGGACTGGTATCTGAAAACTTGGTTTTCCCTATGGCTTTACCTGTGAAGAAGGCTCCTACATCTGTAAGTGCAACAGTGACAAGAAGCCAGAACATCGCTTGTATACCATAGTCTGAATAGAGAACAAGAAAGAAAAGAATACCACTTACAGGATAAAGAAAGGGGAGAATAAGTCTTTTGTCAAAGTTGTGAAAATAGGCTAGTGATGCTGCAAAAATAATGGCAATAAGAAAAAATAAATCATCAGGATTTGGATAAAAGTAAGCAAAAAACCATAAAAGCATAGCCCAAGCAAAGGCTCCTGAGGAGTTTAATTTAAAAAGTTTCATTGCCTCATAAAAGGCGAAAATATAGATAATACCCAAAAAGACCCACATCACAAAAAAATTGTCAATCCAGCCAATCAATCCTACAAGTATCAGAAGACCAGCACCTGTAAGAAATCGTTGTTGTAAAGAGCTTAGGTTGTCGAGCATAGTGATTTCCTAGTGATTTATTTAGAATGATTATATCATGCTTTGCGTTAAACTCTTATCTCAATACCTTCTTTGGTGATGCGTATTGTGTCATATTTATTATAGAGTACATTTGAACCTTCCTGTACTTTGACAAACTTGCGTTTGGTATAATCCACTTCATAATCACCAGGACTTTTTACAGAAAAATCAACACAGAGTTTTGCAGCAGACTTCAAAACAGAATCAGGTAGGTTCTGTTTATCTGTACGTATAATGACATGGCTTGAGGGGACATCCCTGATATGCATCCACAGGTCATTGGCTTTTGCCATTTCCAAGAGTTTTTGATTTTCATTAGCATTTCTTCCTACCAGTACCTTATATCCTTCTATCCAAAACAGTTCACCTTCTCTGAGTTTTTCCTTTTTTCGTAAAGATTTTGCACGTTTGGGCACAAGAAGTTCTAATTCATAGGGAGTACTTGCTTGTTCTAATGCATAATATATATTTTCATAAAAAGACTTTTTAGAAGAGAGGTTTTGCTGCTCTATATGCACATTCTTTGCTTTTGATTTTGCACGTTTAGAGAGGTTAAAATAGTAGTCAGGCATACGATTTACAGGGATATTCTTAGGTAAAGGAATACTTACTTCAATACCTTCAAAATTATAGGTTTTTAGTTTTATATCATAGGGTTTGATTTGGTACAAATTTGCTAGGATGAGGTTGGCTGTATTTTGATGCTCTTTGGCTTGGGTCTTTAGTCTTTCTTTGTTGGGTAGCTTATTAAGGAGTTGTTCAAATTTTTTTATTTTTTTAGCTACACTAGAGAGTTTTTGCTTTTTCATTTCATGTAGTTTTTGCGTTTGTATTTGTGTAAATTTATCTGAAAGATAAACATCTATGTCTTCTATACTTTGTCGCTTTTCTTTGTGTTCAAAAGGAGGAAGAGTAAGCAGTTGCATCCCTGGGCGTATAACACGAAAAGAACTATCTGCATCAATATGTCGTAGGGCTTCAATGATGACTTCGTTTTCATCAATAAGAATGGCATTGGTGTTTTTCCCTGTAAACTCCAGCTGTAAATAGACAATTTTGTCTTTATAGCTACTTTTGGGGGCAAGTGTGAAACGTAATATACGATCATCATTGGGCACATCTACGTTGATGAGTTTAGAGCCACTTAACAGAGAATGAAGTAAAGTGTCAAAGGGCGCATTATATCCTTGTAAGGGGCGTTGGCTGGGTGCTTTATAGACAAGACTATGCCCTCGTGTCATAGTAAAGAAATAGCTTTCAGATTTGTCAAACATAATCTCAATACTATTATTTTCTATACGTCTTGCACGGGAGATGAAAGTGAAGGTATTAAGGCGTTTGGCGATGGTTTTTAGTTCATAGAGTTTCATGGAGTGTCTTTTCTTGGTAAATAATGATGAAATTCTAGCATAATTTTTTT
>JALSHU010000074.1 GCA_026982075.1 Sulfurovum sp.
ACGTACTCCAACCCTACCAACAAGTCAAAGACACCAGAAGCAACCAAGCCTTTACCAATGTAGATGCTATACTTGATGGAGAGATAGATAAACTTTTAGAGGGTGTGCTTATTGCTCAAGCAAGATAAACACCTATGTTGTTATTGTTTATGTAGTGTTTTATCTTCTAATCTAAAAAAAGTATTACATCTTGCAGCCAAAACTTCATCATGTGTGACCAAGATAAGCCCTGCCTCTGTATTTTTAATATAGTCTAAAAGTACATCCATTACCAATGCTGCTGTCTCCTTGTCTAAATTACCTGTGGGTTCATCTGCAAAGATTATGCGTGGTTTTTTACTCAAGACTCTGGCAATAGACACACGCTGTTGCTGCCCTCCTGAAAGTTCACCAAGACGTTGCCCCATGAGCTCTTTTATCTCTAACTTCTCCAAAATACTTTCATCTAACTCTTCTCCACTTAACATACTGGCTACTTCTATATTTTCCATGGCTGACATCCCCTTAAAAAGGTAGTGAAACTGAAAAATAATACCTATATCAAAACGACGTAACACTTCAATAGCATCATCGTTTAAACGATAAAGATCTTCCCCTAAAAGTATTACTTTTCCATTATTGGGCTTCAAAAATGTAGAAAAAATATGTAAAAGTGTAGACTTACCAGAACCACTGCGTCCTACGATAGCTTTAGACTCATGAGATGCTAAAGTAAAATCAATATCGGTAAACAGTGTATAGTCAAAACTATGTGAAATATGGGTAGCTTCTAAAAGCATTTGAGACATAATAAACCTTAAAATAAATTAGGTTATTTTAACATAATAAAGTAAGTGGTAAATTGATTTAGAAAGTTTTAATATTATGAAAATATGCTAAGAGGAATAGTCTTCTAGTTTGCTATAGATTTGGAGGTTGTGCTGAAGGAGTGTACGTCAAGTACACCCCACTTACGCTTTAGCAACAGGGGTATCGGCATTTAGTGCCAGACATGACTGAACGCACTCCTTCATATATGCAGTGAAACAGAAGAACTATTTGTTCATTTGCGCGGCAACTTCTGCTGCGAAGTCTTCTTCTTCTACTTCAATACCTTCACCCACCTCAAGTCTAACAAAACGGGTGATTTCTGCTGTACCACCAGCTGCTTTTGCTTTATCTGCAATGTACTCAGCTACAGTTTTACTGTCATCCATTACAAATTTTTGATCAAGAAGACACTGTTCTTGATCTAGTGTTGTATTGTCTGAAATAAATCTAGCAATTTTACCTGGAAGAATTTTGTCCCAAATTTTTTCTGGTTTACCTTCAGCTGCAAGCTCTGCTTTTAAATCAGATTCTGCTTTAGTCATAACCTCATCAGTCAATTGACTCATAGAGATATACTGAGGAATATTTTTCTCCGTTTTACCTAAACGTCTAAGTTCTTCATTTTCTTTTTCAATCGCTACGATTCTACCTTTAGTCTCATCCTCAACATATTTTGCATCAAAATCTTTATAAGAAAGTGTAGAGGGGCTCATCGCTGCTGCATGCATTGCAACATCTTTAAGTGCAGATGTCATAGCTTCAGCAGTAGCAGCAGAGTCACATTTGGCTTCTATAATCACACCATTTTGACCATTTGAATGCACATAACCATTGACAGCAGTATTTTCATCAGCATTGATTAATGCTGAACGTCTAACCACAAGTTTTTCACCAATAGTAGCAACTTGTAAAGAAAGATAGTCTGCAAAAGGCTGACCATCAATATCTGATGCATTAATTGCTTCTGCATCTGCAAGGTTATTATCAAATGCATGATTAATCACAGTTGACATAACATTTAAAAATTTATCATTTTGGGCAACAAAGTCAGTTTGAGAATTAATCTCAACAACAACTGCTTTTTTACCCTCCACTTTTACCCCAATCGCACCTTCAGCAGCTACTTTACCAGCTTTTTTTGCTGCAGCACCCATACCTTGGTCTCGGAGCCATTCTACGGCTTTATCCATATCACCATCAGATTCTTTTAATGCTTTTTTACAATCCATCATACCAGCATCAGTCATCTCTCTGAGTTTTTTTATATCTTTAGGTCCAAAGTTTGCCATCTTATGCTCCTGCTAATTCTTTTGCTGATGCTACAGCCTCTTTAAAGTCACCCTTGAAAGAGTATTTCTCTTCCATAACTGTAATTTGTTCAGCAGTCATATTTGCTACGTCAGCATATGTATAGAAACCTTCATCATTGAGTTTTCCCTGATATACTTTCCCGACACCAACAATTTTAGTTAAATCATCACCTTTAGTTTCTTCTTTAGGTGCTGTTTTTTCTTCTACAAGCTTAGCTACTTCAGTTTCTGTTGCTGGAGCTGCTGTCTCTTCAGATGCTGCTTCAGCCATCACTGCTTCGATTTCACCAGCAGCTACTTCTGCAACTTCTTCTCCATTGGCTTCTGCATATGCTGCTTTACCTTCGATGATAGCTTCAGCCATCTCTTTACAGAAAAGGTTAATTGAACGAATCGCATCATCATTTCCTGGAATTGGGTAGTCAATCACATCTGGATCACAGTTGGTATCAAGTGGAGCAATCACTTTCATACCCATTCTTTTTGCTTCTTTTACTGCGATGTGCTCTTTTACAGCATCTACAACAAACATCAACTCTGGAAGTTTTTTCATGTGTCTGAAACCTTCAAGGTATGAAGAGAGTTTTTCTTTCTTTCTTAAAAGCATCAATGCTTCTTTTTTAGTCAACATATCTAGCTGACCATTTTCTTCCATTTGCTCGATGATTTCAAGTTTTCTGATAGATTTTTTCATAGTTGGATAGTTCGTTAACATTCCACCTAACCATCTTGTAGCAACATAAGGCATACCACATCTCTCAGCATGCTCTTTTACTGCTTGACGTGCTTGTTTTTTAGTTCCTACAAAAAGAACTGTTTGTCCTTCAGCAGCTGCATCTCTTACAACATTATACGTATATTTGAAGTATCTAAGTGTTTTTTGAAGGTCGATAATATAGATGTTTTTTCTTGCACCGAAAATGAATTTCTTCATTTTTGGATTCCATCTTCTTGTTTGGTGTCCGAAGTGTACTCCACACTCCAATAAGTCTTTCATTGTTACCATAATTTCTCCTTGGGTAATACATTACAGCCTAAGCCATCTACTAAAAACTCTTAGAGCTCATAGAACATAACTTAGGCTGGGTTAAAAAGCATTGCTTCATCACTAGGTTTAATCCGCTGTAGTCCTCAATGTTCATGCCAATATTTGACATTACACAACCGTGCAAGGAATAACTACATGTGTATTTTCCATTACTCAAAATGAATAAGGAACGCGATTATACCGAAATGTTATTTAAAATTTTATAAAGGGGATTGTTTCTGGCGTTTAATCGCTTTTTTATATCGAGGCAAAGAAGATTTAATAAAATAATAGATAACCAGAAGAAAGGTAATGATAGTTAACGGTATATATTGCACGAAAGCAACGGAAACACACAAAGCTAGCATAACCATTACTTCTCTTGTTAAGTAGAGTAATGGTTTTGTTTTTCCCACAGCAAATCTTCTGTCAAGCCATAAATTTTGATAGTCCACACATACACCTTCTAAACATTTTTTAAGAATTATTATTCAAAAAATAATACTTTATAAATGTCAAAAAATGTCAAATTTAAGATTGTAATGCTGTAAGCTTCTCCTTTACCTCATCTACATGTCCTTTTACTCTTACTTTGTCCCATACTGCTGCTATTTTTCCATCAGGATTGATAATAAACGTAGAACGTACTACACCCATATACTCTTTCCCCATAAATTTTTTAAGCTGCCATACTCCAAAAAGGTTACACAGTTCTTTTTCTTCATCTGCAAGGAGAGTAATAGTAAGCTCTTTTTTTTCGATGAAGTTTCTATGTTTTTTAGGAGAGTCAGGACTTACCCCTAAAATAGTGGCATTCAGTTTGGAAAAGTCTGGCTCTGCAGCTGTAAAATCACATGCTTCTGTTGTACATCCTGGAGTGTTGTCTTTGGGATAAAAGTAAAGTACTATCCATCTACCTTTTATATCTCTAAAGCACATCTCTTCTTCATCTTGATTTGGCAGACAAAAGTCTGGTACTGTATCACCTACTTGTAACATAGTGCATCCTTATATTTTTTTAGATAGTATATCAAATGAAAAATGAAAAAGAAGTATTACTCGCAGAGATAGAAAAACTCATTGCTTATGGAAGAGAAGAACCTACCATAAACCCAAACCTTTTAGCCTACCTTGAAGTAGAGGATCTCATACATACCAAAGCCAAACTACTTGAGCGCGTGGGTAAGTTGAGTGAGGAAGATAAAGAGTGGTTGGAGCAGTTTAAAAAATATGATTAATTTCTAAAATCAATCGATTTATCAAACTCAATATTATACTTTTTTAAAATCTCACTCTGTTTTGCCTGCGCTTCTTCACGATCTATAATCACTTTGACACCATCTTCATCTTCTAAAACGATGTACTTTTCTTTCACACTTTGCATCTTTTCATAAAATTCTTTAAAATCAACAAATTTTTCACCATTTATTTTTTCTATCGTCCACATGCCAAAATCATTATTTCCTCTAGTTAAGTTAGAGGCTAACACTTTTAAAAGCACAACTTTTTCTTTTACATCTTCTTCTTGCCACTGGGAAGCCAGATAACTTAACATCAAACGATTTCGTGTTGTTGAACGTATGAGATTTCTTGTTAATGGAGAAAAAACATAACCGCCATATACAAAATATGAAGGCATCGTGTCATAGCGTGTTGTTTTGACCAGATACATATCATCTGCAACATATTTCAGTTTTGCATCTATTTGCATTTTCTTTTTATCTCGAATAATATCAAGCTTAATACTCTCACCCATTTGATATCTATCGATAAAATATTGATAATTTGTATATTCATATTCTCGAAATGCTACCGTACCGTCATCTTCTATTTTATGACCATCTATTTTGATCAAAATATCTGCTTCTTTAATGATACCTTTTAACGAAGAATTATAAAGTATTTTATCCACCAACACACCCGTAATGCTATCTTCAAGGTCATAATAACGTCGTAGGGTAGGGTTTTCCAGTTTTTGCGTGCCTATCCCTAAATCTGCAAAACCATCATAACGACCATCTTTCATGTCTTCTATAAAATGTTCAACCATATTTACAGGCACTAGATATCCAATATTTTGAGACTTACTGATAACCTGCATCACGACACCGACTATCTTACCGCCAGAAAGGGCTGGACCCCCAGAGTTTCCTGGGTTGACTGCTGCATCCACCTGTACTGCCAAAAAAGACTCTCCACTATGCGCATAGGTATGATGTTCCACACGTGAGACCACTCCGATAGTTGCAGAGAGTGTACTCCCACCCATAGGGTATCCATACACAACAATTTTTTGTTCTACATCTGGTAAAGTCCCAAACTTCAGAGGTATTACACCTTCAAAAAAATCTTTATTTTCAACTTTTAAAAGTGCTAAATCTGCTTGATGTGATACTGCATATACTTTTGCGATATAGCGTTTTCTCTGTCCATAACGTTGCACTTCTATAAAAGCCTGATTGGCAACAACATGGGCATTGGTTAAAATAAAATTATCTTTTATAATCGCACCAGAACCTGTACTGCTTCTCATGGAGCTTGACCATGGCTCTTGATAGTTAGGTACTTTTGCCGTAGTGTATATTTTAACAATCGCTTGCTTGCTAATGTCATCTTGGTATTTATCCGCATACAAAACCATGGCACTACAGACCAAAAATAATAGTATTTTCATTACTCACCTTTGTATTTTTCTGCATCAAAGCAGGGAATATTTTGTTTTTGTGCTTCTTGTGTCATCAGCCCTGTCTCATGACTCGACAACAATTGTCTATTTTCATCATAGAGTTTTGAAGAACACACCCCACAACTGGGACTTCTGTCTTTTCCTATATAAAGGTCAATGTCATGATATTTTTCAAAGAAGTTTTTAGCATATTGTATCACTGGTGCAGAAAGGTCTTCACCTGTATCATTACTAAAAGCCCTATTGCCTTTACTGGTCTGTAGTAAATCCATGGTAGGTCGTGGAGTACCAAACGCATAATTTTCTGGACAAAAAGGAATAAGTGTGGCATTTTTTAGGGTATCAAGGAGTGCTGTATTTTTATTCGAGCTTCCATCATACCGACAAGTCTCACCCAAGAGACAGGCTGAAATGGCTACTTTCACTTAGACTGTCTACACCATAAAAAGAAGCACATATACCCATAAACCTGTAACGGCTGTGAGAACTATCCAAATAAATGCTCGTTTACCTGCTTTTTTATGTGCTTCAGAGTAAAGCCCTGGTAATGTTTTCTTTTTACTGTCTTTACGTGCAGAAACAAGCGTATGTGTCCAGATACCAAACCCAACAAGAGCAACAATAATATGAAAAATCAATACATAAAAGGCATAACTTCTTGAAACAGAAGATCCTTCTACAAAGCCTTCATATCCACCACCTACACGAACACCATATTCAAAGTAGGCTACGACAATCACCGCAACCACAAAAATAATCGTCTGTACCTGCGCATGTAGCTGATACTTTTGCTTCTTTGCAAAAGAAATAGCGATGAGTACCAAAAATGGTAATAACGCTACCATAATCATCACAAAATCCATAAAAAATGGTGCCCGCGTCCCTAAAAAACCTGACTGAAACATATAATCCATACTTACATCCTATTCAAATACTTTGCATAAGCATATCAAAACACTCTTAACAAATAATGATGGATTTCACTTCCGTAAATTCTTCAAGTGCCCATTTAGGACCTTCACGTCCAACACCTGAGAGTTTGGATCCCCCATAAGGTTGTACATCAAAACGAAGTGTTGGGATATCATTAATCACTACACCTCCACACTCTGCATCTTCGATAAATGCCTGTGTCATTTTTAAATCATTGGTAAAGATAGAAAACTGTAATCCATAAGGAGAATCATTCATCTTTTTTACCGCGACTTCATAAGAAGGTACAGCAACTAGTGATACAATAGGTGCAAAGACCTCTTCACAAATAATTTTCATATCATCTCTTACATCTGCCATGACGGTAGGTGCAAAAATACCTTCAATTTCTTTCCCCCCTGCGACTACTCTTGCCCCTTCATTTTGTGCAGAGGCTATCCAGGTTTTGGCCCTATTTTTAGACTCTTCATCAATAAGTGGTCCCATAAAAGTTTCTTCCTCATAAGGCGAACCCACTTTTAATTTACTAGTCTCTTGCGCCATAAGTATCGTAAATGCTTCATACACTGTTTCGTGTACATAAATACGCTGCAATGAGATACACACTTGTCCAGAATTATAAAATGCCCCAAAAGCACAACGTTTTGCTGCAACTTCCAAGTCTGCACTTGTGTCTATATATGTCGCCGCATTCCCACCCAGTTCCAAACTCACTTTTTTGATACCTGCTTGTTTGGTAATGATATTTCCAACCTGTACTGAACCCGTAAATGATATCACTCTAGGTATATCACTTTGTACCAATGCTGAACCTACCTCGGCATCACCATAGACTACGCAAAGCGCATCTTGCACAGCATATTTAGAATCCACAAACAATTTTGCAAACATATACGCTACCATAGGTGCTTCAGGCGTAGGTTTTAGTACCACTGCATTCCCAGCTCCAAGTGCTGGAGCTATTTTGTGTGCAACAAGATTTAAGGGGAAATTAAAGGGAGTAATACAGGCGACAACACCCACAGGTTCACGTCTAAAATATGCTAGTGTTTTTTTGCCACTTGGCATAATATCTGTAGGTATTGTCTCTCCATGCAAATGAGCCAGTTCCATCGCCGTAACACGAATAGTCTCCACGCAACGTTCAACTTCTATACGAGAAAAAGCTATAGGTTTTGCCACTTCTTTTGCTAACATCATAGCAAACGCCTCTTTTTTCTCGGTAAGTTTCTGAGCAACATCTTCTAACCATAAAATTCGCTGAGAAAGCGGTGATTTTGCCGCTTCTTTACTTGCCAGTTTTGCAATTTGTAAAGCCTGTACAGTATCATCTGCGTCACAAATGGGAGCATGGCTTACTACTTTTCCATCAAAAGGACTTTTCCGTTCTTGTTTTTTTTCTTTTGTCTCTTCTGTTGAGCCAAAAAATATTTTAGCTTCAGCAATTTCTGGCAGTTTATCATTAAATATTCCAAACATACTTATCCCCTATATATAAAATTACTTAAATTATAGCAAATTGAAAGTACAGCATGCCACTACCAAAGCCCTCATACTTCAAAAAAGTGAAAAGATAAAGACTTTTGGGTAAATTTAGAGAGGTTTTAAGAGTTTGAAAGAAGCGTTTGTATTTCCTATGGGTACTGTTTTTTAAACTTACGGGTTTGTCTTTAACAATTAAAGAGATATTTTCATTGTTAACAATAAGGAGAAAATGATAAAAACACTTTTATAATAACTAAAAACCCATGAGGAGACTAATACTATCAACGTATGAAAAAAAGAGGATGATGTATGTTGTCAAAAAGGAGATACTGTGCTATCATCATACATGCATAAAATAAATGCCTTTATGAAATGGCAAGAACTAAGACTGTATCTATTATTATACACATAGATGTTTGGATGAGACTTAAACTCGCACAAGGGACAATACCCATTTTAGAGGAAAAAATATGAGAAAAAATGAAACGTATAGATGTAACAAATGTGGAAACGAAGTAGAAGTGCAAAGTGTAGGGGGTGGAACGTTAACATGCTGTAATGAAGAGATGGAAATGGTGACAAAAAACCTCACCATGGTAAACCTCATGAAAGCTTTTGCAGGTGAATCAATGGCTAGAAATAAATATGAGTACTTTGCAAAAGTAGCACAAAAAGAGGGCTATAGAGACATCGCTGCACACTTTCAGAGGGCAGCAAATAATGAGAAAACCCATGCTAAACTAGAACTCTCCCTTCATAACAGAATGCAAACAAACTCTGACAATAACTTTGGCAGCACCCAAGAGAACTTGCAAATGGCTATAGATGGAGAGCATTACGAGCATACAGACATGTACCCAGATTTTGCCAAGATAGCCAAAGAAGAAGGCTATGAAGAAGCAGCCAGACTCTTTAAAGGTATAGGTAAAATAGAAATAGAACATGAAAAGATGTTCTTACTCATGCTAGCACGTATGAAAAATGGTACGGTGTACGAGAGTGACTTAGAAGATGAAGCGTGGATCTGTGAAGTGTGTGGACATATACATTATGGTAACAAAGCCCCAGAGGTATGTCCTGTATGTAAACACCCAAAATCATACCAATCCAGACTAAATGACATCAAATAAAGGAACTATCATGGCATACAATACACTCACAGAAGAAGAAAAATATGTGATACTCAACAAAGGAACAGAACGCTCTTTTACAGGAAAGTTTTGGGATCATAAAGAAAATGGAATGTACACCTGCCGTCAGTGCAATGCTGAACTCTTTCCTTCAAATGCCAAATTTGATTCAGGCACAGGATGGCCTAGCTTTGATGATGCAGTTGAAGGTGCAGTCACAGAAGTACCTGATGCAGACGGTAGACGTATAGAAATTGTCTGTGCCAACTGTGGTGGACATTTAGGACATGTGTTTAAAGGTGAGAGAATGACAGAAAAAAGTACACGTCACTGCGTAAACTCTATCTCTCTTGATTTTATCCCAAAAGAACAGTGATACATTGATATCCACACATCATCATATATGCAAAAAGGGGAGAGGTAATATATTACCCTTCCATTTGTTTGTTTTTTTGTGTTTCTATTTCTGTTTCATACACCATCATTTGCATACGTACTTCGTTTATCTGTTCTGGTGTGACATTGTCATCACTCGACCATGCAACTTCCACTTCACCACCATATTCTGCACCCATCATCTCGATTTTTCTAGCATAGTCATTGATGTCTATACACATCTCCGTGCTCTCTTCTTTGCTGGTATCTGAAAGTTCGATATACCATCTTCCCATAGGATTACTTTTAATCACAGATTCTATAATCACCATCTACACACCTCCTTGAAAATCTTTCTTTTTCAAGTCGCCATTATAGATGATATCACGAACATCTACACTATCCATGTTAAGCATATCTGGCACAACATCTGCTTCTTCTAGCTCTTTAATGGCACCTTCGAGTTCTTCTTGATAGGTTTGCATCATATCTGCAGCTATGACCCCTTTGGTTTTTTGGATGGCTACCAATTTTTTTATCTCTTCTTCTACACCCTCACCTTCTATGGTCACTATCATCTTACCTTTTTCTTTGTCTCCAAAGTGATAGTCACATACACCTGAGGCTTCCAGTTCTTCTTTTAACGCATCATAGTTTTTTGGTAGTACCTGTACTACTATACTTGATATATTCATTTTTCTCTCCTATTGGTTTAATTTCCACATCATCACAGTGTTGTCATCACTGGCTGAAAAAAGTGTGTTCTCATCTTTAAAGAGTATGGTGTTTAGTGTACTCTTTTGCCCTTTAAGGATGGCTATTTTAGACTTGGTACTTACATCATAAATAGAGATATTATTTTGTTCATCCATCGCAAAGGCTACTTGTTTTGCACTAGGACTAAGTGCCGTAGCATAGATAAGAAAATCCCCATGGATATACGTACCCTTTCCATTAGTTAAAAAATATAAAGTCCCTCGTCTATCTTGTCCTGCACCAGAGGCGATACCTTGCTTGAAGTCTACCTTATAGACATTGTCTACATTTTGTCCTTGAAGCACTTTGAGTATCTTTCCTGTTTGGGTATCTATGATGTTAAGTACACCACTTTCACAAGCAAAGACTGCTTGGGTTTTGTCTTCATTGAGTGCAAAATCAGAAAATTTGGATTCGCTCAACTGTACACGAAACAGCTCTTTTTTCTTAGAGATGTCATAAAGAACCGCTTCATTACTAAGAAGACCTAGTAAAATATGCTCTTTGCTTACAAACCGAGCCTTGATAGCCACTATCTTATCTTCTGCGTTAAGAAGTTGTTTTATCTCATTGTTTTCATGTATCCATAGATTGACATAGCCCCCTTTACCACTATCACTCAGGAGTAGATACCTTTGTGCTATCTTGTCTACAGAAAAGACTCTAGGAGGTACAGTCTCTCCAGTAAAGTCTTTGACTTTAGGAAGCGTTATATTTTTAGTGAATACATGTTGCTCATAATCATACACTTGTACCATGCCATTATCAGTGGCTATGAGTAAGACATTATCATATAAGACCATATCTTTGACTGTACCATTAACTTCTATTTGTTGCATAGGCGTACCTATGCTTGTGGCATGTAAGTAACCTATCAAAAGGAAAAAAGCAACTAAAATTTTCTTCACGCTACTTCCTCTTCTACTATACCCAGTACCATATGTGCGATATCTGCTTCATCTAACTCTGTTTGTATCCCGTACAAATCTATCTCAGAGAGATGAAACTCTTCTACATCTTTATGGTGTTTGAGTTTTTTTACTAACGCAACCATCACTTCTTCACCTATAGCCTCTTGTAGTCTTTCTGTAATATACACAAGATAATTAAAATCTTCAGGGTCAATGCCGTCAAATTCATCTGAATCGTCATCATCATAGTTTTCATCTATCACCATAAGGTAACGTAACTCTGTGATGTCTTCTTCTAATGCTTTAAAAACCTTTGGGTAACGCTCTTTTAAATCTACTATATTCAAACTATTTTCTCCATACTTGAATTTGGTATTTCTATAACATATGGGGTAAAATCTATCGCCTGTGTAGGGCAACGGCTCAAACAAAATCCACAACCTGTACATTTGTCCATATCTATCACAGGATTAAACATCCCGTTAAAGAGTATCGCATCATCTATACATGGTTCTTTACAGGAAAAGCATATCACCCCATTATGAGCCACGCAACCCTCTGTAGAGATGCGAAATGTAGCATTAAGATGCTCTGCTGTATGGCTGTTTTCTAGGCTCAGTACATTAGGCTCACAAGCACTTGCACAGTCTTCACAAAATGTACATCCACTACTTACAAAACTAAGCATTGGCGTGCCATCTGCTTGTATGACTATGATCTCTTCATCACAAGAAGCTACACATGCCTTGCTTTCGCATGACACACACTCCTTCTGAAAAAGAGACTCACTCAGACCATAAGGTGGCCTCACCACTAAAAGTGAGCTCTCCTTATTTTGTCCCAGTGGTTTTTTTAATGCATTTAAAAAATCGCGTCTACTAGCCACTATTCTACACCCTCATTCATTGCATCTGCTAGAGATGAATGTGATTTAAATTTTGTCTCTTTGAAGTCTGGCACAAAAGTATTGGCTACATCTGTTTTTGTTTTTGACTGTGGTGCATGACACTGCGTACAGTTAAAACGACCTTGATATAGCGTATCTGTTTTTTTAGCTTTTGCTATTTTCACGTCAG
>JALSHU010000075.1 GCA_026982075.1 Sulfurovum sp.
TAGAGTTTGAAGAAGATGACTTGGAAAACTACCTAGAAAGTGGCTTATGGCAAGGAAAAGCTGGGGCTTGTATGGTAGAGGGGTTTTGTAAAAAGTACATCAAAGCTGTAAATGGATTTGAAAGTACGGCGATGGGTTTGCAGGTTGAGGTTTTGTTACCTTGGATAAAAGATTTTAAATGAATCTTTACGAAAACGAACTAAAAGCCCTTAAAAAAGCAGGTCGTTTTAGAGAACGTAAACTTTTTGATGATACCTTGGATGATTTAGCTTCTAATGACTATCTTGGTTTATCAAGTAATAAAAAGCAGTTTAAGAAAGCAGTGAAACTGGTGAACAAATATGAGACCTTAAGTTCCAAAGCATCGATGTTAGTGAATGGATATCACCCAATACATAGAATATTTGAAATGGAAATGGCAGAGCAAAATGGTTTTGAAGAGGGCTTGGTAGTAGGCTCTGGCTATTTAGCAAATATGGCACTCATAGATGCATTGGTACGTAAAGGGGATATGCTTTTTATGGATGAATCGTATCATGCATCCGGTGTGATGGCGAGTGAGCTCTTAGAAGAGAGGGTTGTCTTTTTTAATCACAATGATGTTGATGATTTAACGCAAAAACTGGAAGCTCACCCTGCAAAAAGACAAATTATTGCGGTCGAAGGTGTGTACTCCATGAGTGGGGATCTTTGTAAAAAAGAGATTTTTGAGTTGGCTGATGCGTATAAAGCTGTCTTGATAGTAGATGAGGCACACAGTGCAGGTGTGTTGGGATTAAATCTGTTAGGTATTTTTGAATTTTATGGTATTTCTATTCATGAAAGACACATCAAAATGGGAACTTTGGGTAAGGCTTATGGTTCTTATGGTGCCTATATTTTGGCATCATCGCATATTATCTCTTTTTTAGTCAATCGTGCCAAACCAGTCATTTACTCTACAGCTCCTTCTGTGTTCGATACAGCATTGGCTTATGTGAATATAAAATATATACGTAAAAATACAGAGAAATATAGAAAAAAGATAGTAGAACGACAAATTATGGTACAAAAACAGTTGGGTGTGAATATCCAAAGTCTCATTTTGCCCATAGAGGTGAGGGACAACGCGTTTACTCAGTTTATGCAAAAAGGTCTTATGGAACAAGGATATCTTGTGGGTGCTATACGCCAACCTACTGTAAAAAAACCTATGATGAGAGTGATACTGAACTTAGGTGTTTCGGTGAAAAAACTTCAGCATGTTTTGGCACTCATCAGACATAACACGGTACAATAAATAAAAATACTTCTAAAGGTTCTTTGTGTTCAATGCTTTGGTAAAAGGTTCTATTCTCTTAATCATGATGCTTACGGTCGTTTTGGGTATTGCTTTTATCTATGCGTATGAAGAAGTTTCACTCAATGCAGATAAGCTCATCAACTATAAACCTGAAACCTCTTCTATTATTTTGGACAGGAATGGTGAAAAACTGGCATATGTTTTTAAAAAACAACACAGACTTTATGCACGATATGATGAGATTCCAGGTTTTCTTGTCGAAGGACTTGTGGCTATGGAAGATACAAGGTTTTTTGAGCATAATGGAGTCAATCCAGATGCTATTTTGCGTGCAATCGTTAAAGATATAAAAGCGGGAGCTTTTGTAGAAGGTGGAAGTACACTGACACAACAACTTATTAAAAATAAACTTTTAACGAATGAAAAAAAACTTATGCGTAAGATTAAAGAAGCTATTTTGGCACTTAAAATAGAACATGAGCTAAGTAAAGAAGATATTATTGAGAGGTATCTCAATGAAATTTCATATGGCAATAACTATTTTGGTGTGAAGACAGCTGCCAATGGGTATTTTCACAAAGAGTTGAGTGCACTAACTCTGAAAGAATCAGCGATGCTTGTAGGTATACCAAATGCACCAAGTTTTTACAATCCTTTACGCCATTACAAACGTGCACTCAATCGTGCTAACAATGTTTTGTACCGTATGAAAAGTATAGGTTGGATTACGCAGGATGATTATTTAAAAGCAGTCAAAGAATCACCAAAAGTATATAAAACATCATTGACACAGAATATCGCACCATATATTGTGGATGAAGTCGTGAGAAGATTTAAGGGTAGGTTAGGAGATATTCGCACAGGTGGATATCAGATATATACCACGATAGATATGAAACAACAAGCTATTGCCAGGGATGCAGTAAAGGCTACGTATACAAAAGTGTTAAAAAAATATAAAGAAGATGTTAATACGTCTACTCTTAATGCTGCATTTGTAGCTGTAGAGAGCAGGACAGGGGATATCTTGGCGATGGTTGGAGGGGCTGATTATAAAAAATCGGCCTTTAACCGGGTCACACAGTCTAAACGCCAGCCAGGTTCAGCCTTTAAACCGTTTATTTATCAGACAGCTTTGGATATGGGATACAACCCTGCCACACCTTTGACTGATCTTGCCCGTACTTTTCAATATACATATAAGGGTAAAAAGAAAGTCTGGGCACCAAGGAATTATGAACGTGATTTTAAAGGGTTTATCTCATTAAGAGAAGCATTGGTACATTCACGTAATTTAGCAACAGTTAATCTTGTCGCGGAACTAGGAGTCAAAACTATTCGAAACAGATTGGCATTTTTAGATGTGCCACACATTCCAAAAGACATGTCTATTGCTTTGGGGAATCTTGGATTAAGTCCACTTAAAATGGCACAAATTTTTTCTGTATTTGCAAATGAAGGTCATATGATAGAAGCAAGACTTGTGAGCAAAATTATCTCAAAAGAAGGAGCGGTTATCTATGAGACCCGTCCAAAAGAAATAGCAAATTTTACAACACCTGAACAAGCATATCTGATGACTGATATACTCAAAGATGTGGTAAAAAGAGGAACAGGTAAAAATGCACGTGTAGAGGGGATAGAACTCGCAGGAAAAACAGGTACAACAAATAACAATATAGATGCATGGTTTTGTGGCTACTCTCCCACAATTGAGGTCATATCATGGGTAGGGAGAGATGATAATAAACGTATAGGAAAAGGTGCTACAGGAGGGGCTATAGCTGCACCGGCATTTGCATACTATTATAAAGAACTGCTTAAACTGTATCCAGAGACAAAACGGACATTTGACATACCACAAGGTGTATTTAGGGGTGAATATGAAGGAAAAAGTGAGTTATATACAAAAAACTCACCTTTTCCTATTATTCAAAAACCTGTAAATGAATATGCGAAATATTTGAATGAAGACAATGAGACTATTATGCCTGAAGAAGAGACAGGATTGGCAGAGACTATCAATATAGACGAAGATCCTTTAGAAGAAGAGGAAGGAGATGCCTTGCATCCCAAGCGTGATGTACCTACCCGACCTGATTCTGAAGACAGTGGTGAATTGTTTTAGAAAATATCTCCAGCAACCACACAAGACGTTGTTATAAGGTCATTTAGCTCAACACCTGTAGGTATGGTGAATGCTTCATTTATCTCTACAGCTTTCATTTCTTCACAAATAGGGTCAACTAAATCTGTGATATCTAAAGGTTTAAATGTGTCACAGGTCACATCATTGGTTTGGGTACTTGTAATGATATCTTTTATGTTTATTATCTTAGTATTAGATTGCTGTATAACTTCTTCCATGGTGGTTTCAAGAGCTTGTTTAAATGAGTCACTAGTACAAATACTCTCAGGGGTATGTTTGATGATATACACAACATCTTTTTTCGCTATCGTTTCTTTTTCGCTGTCATTAGTATTGGTAATGTTATTTACAATAGTATCAGAGTTACACGCTGTAAAAGAGAGGGTACCTAAGATAAAGGCAAATAAGAGGGAGAGCTTTAGCATTTCAGTGTCCTTTATATTTGGAAGTAGTAATTATAGGTAAGATAGATAAAAGGTGGCTTTAGTTTGTTAGGAGATAGTTTCGAGCCGAAGCCCGAAATTTAAAAAGGTCTTTAACAAGAGTAAGTAGATATAAACTCGAATGCAGTTGGTCTACCTTCATCAGGTAAAACTTGTCTTTCAAATTGGTAATGTTGGTATGTTTCGATAAAGTCTTTTGTCATAACTGGTAATAAGAAATCATGATCAGAAATAAGACCTTCTAATGCTTCGCGGAAAGTATGAGGCATCTGAGGGATATTCTTTTCTCTAATTTCATCAAGTGTGAGTTCAAATAAATCTTCATCCATTGGACCTACCATATCATATCCACCATTTTTGATACCATCAAGTCCTGCAAGCATCAATACTGAGAAACATAGATAAGGACAAGCAGTTGAATCTGGGAATCTAGTTTCAATTCTTGTAGCCATCTCACCTGCACCATAAGGGATACGACAAGCGGCTGAACGGTTTTGGCTAGAATAAGTTAAGATTGATGGTGCTTCATAACCCGGGAGAAGTCTTTTGTAGGAGTTTGTACTTGGGTTTGTAAATGCTGCAACTGCATCAGAGTGCTTAAATATGCCAGAAAGGTAATCTAGAGCTGTTTTAGAAAGGTTTGCATATTCACCTTCTTTGTAGAAAAGATTTTTACCATCTTTCCAAATAGACTGGTGTACGTGCATACCGTTCCCATTGTCACCATAAAGTGGTTTAGGCATAAAGGTTGCAGTTTTACCATTAAGGTGTGCTACCATTTTTACAACATATTTATATTTTTGTACATTGTCAGCTGCTTCGATAAGACCACCAAATTTGATACCAATTTCACCTTGTGCTTGTGCAACTTCGTGGTGACCAAGCATAACAGTTAAACCTACTTCTTCAAGAAGAAGCATCATTTCAGCTCTTAAATCTACCATAGAATCTGTAGGCATTGTTGGGAAATATCCACCTTTAGTACCTGGTCTATGACCCATATTCCCAATTTCGTATTCAGTATCTGAACTCCATCCCCCTTCTTCTGATTCTACAGAATACGAAGCTGAGTTTATTTTATCTGAAAACTTAACATCATCAAAGATGAAAAATTCATTTTCCGGACCGAAGTATGCATCATCACCAATACCAACTTCTTCCATGTACTGTAATGTTTTTTTAGCAATAGATCTTGGACATTTAGCATATAACTCATTTTCATAGATATCGTATACGTCACAAATAAGGATAACTGTACTATCTGCAGTAAATGGATCTAGAAAAGCAGTTTCTACATCTGGCTTAAGCAACATATCTGATTTGTCAATTGGTTGCCATGCATCAATAGATGAACCATCAAATGGGAGTCCAGCATCAATCATAGATGGTTCAACTGCACTCAGTCTATATGATATATGATGCCATGCTCCTTTTATATCTGTAAATCTGAAATCTACAAATTCAACCTCATTTTCTTCACAATATTTAAAAAACTCATCTGTGTTATTCACAAATTTTCCCATTTTGCTCTCTCCTGTATAATTAAATTTTATATATATATTATAGCGATTAAAAAATTAGTAACATCACTACCATTGTTTAAAAAGTAATCAATTGTCTGTCTCGCTCTTGAAAAGTAACAGCTTGTGTATATCCTATGTCTTTTACAAGTGTTGTTGCCAAGTCATAACCAAACCCTATTTGATCCACAGCATGCGCATCGGAAGAAAAAGTAATGGGGATGTCTAGTGTATATGCTTCTTCCAGAAGTGCACGTGATGGATATAATTCACCAATGGGTTTCCGTAGACCAGCTGTATTGATTTCCAATACCATATTCGCATTTTTTATGGCTGCAAGTGCATTCTTAGCAAGTGTACGCACATCTGTTTTAGGCATAAATTTAAATACTTTGATGAGATCCAAATGTCCTACAATATCGAAGTTTCCAGATTTTGCCATGGCTTCAGTAGCCTCAAAATATGCTTGCCATATTTCATCGATATTTTTACTTTTCCAGCCACCGATAAATTCTGGATTATCAAACCCCCATTTGTCTATGAAGTGTATGGATCCTATGAGATAGTCAACATTCGCATTTAAAACTCTATCATCCATATGTCCAGGAAGATAATCTACTTCATAGCCAAGGAGGATATGGATATCATTTTTGTATTTTTCTTTCGCTTGAAGTATCTCATGTGTATACGCATGCATATCTACAAATGACAAACGGTATTTTTCATCAAAATCCATAGGTGCATGTTCTGAAAAACCATATATATCAATGCCCACTTCTATAGCACGTTGAATATATTCATCAACACTTCCTTCTGCATGATTGCAGCGTGTGGTATGGTTGTGTAAATCAATACGCATAGTAAACCTTTTTAATATTTATTATTTAGTGTAACAAAAAAAGATAATAATTTGACTTTTTTTGACATTTAGTAAGTATAATTTGGTATATAAAAATTAAAACTATAAAAGTTTAAAAAATAACATAATCTCAGAAAAAAATTATTTTTGCTTTTATCATTATTAAAATCTAAGGGACTTGAGGTGCAGACAATGCAAACTAGAAACAAAAAAAATTTAAATATTATAAAAATAGACAATAAAAAATTACTTGAAGAAAAATTATATCAATTGCGTTATGACAATACTGATGCTTCCCTCGAAGAAAAAATGGTAGAGATGTTTGTTTCAGAACTTGTTACCCATGGGAAAGACTATAGACAGTTACATCAAATATCTCAAATAAGTAAAATATTAGCGCAGTCTCTAGGATTAGGTGTAAAGTATTGTCAGACGCTTGAAAGAGCCGCAAGTATTTATGATATAGGGAACATTGTTATCAGCACTGAAGTGTATAAAAAAGAAGATAAACTTTCTTTTGAAGAATTTAATATCGTTAAAAGTCATACAACTTTAGGGTATGAAATATTAAAATTTCAAGGTTTTCCTTCAACAGATTTAGGAGCCATTATAGCTTCGGAACATCATGAATGGTGGGATGGGGGAGGGTATCCTCAGCAAAAAAAAGAAAAGCAGATAGACATCGCTTCGCGCATTGTAGCAGTGGCGGATACTGCAGGAGCATTATTTAGAAAAAGACCTGGTAGAGCGGTATGGGAATACGATAAAATAGTAGAGTATATAGAAAAGAGAAGTGGTATACAATTTGACCCCGATGTTGTGGATGTTTTTTTAATTAATCAAGAGATTATATATAACATTTTATGTGGAGATATGGAAGTTGGAACTAGTCAATAGTGTGCATTTCTTTAGTTCCATTAGTTGACTAATTAAGCTGTGAAAAATCTACTTTTTACTACTAATTGGATAAGATAAGAGTAATATTTTAATGGTCATCATCATCTCTCTTGTTTAATTAGAGATTCTAAAGCGATGTATGTATATTTTAAAGTGTAAAACACTTGTGCATACATACTTTTTTTAGAATGATGTGTATCATTCTTCAGGAAAAAAATGATAAATGCAAAAGTAGAACTTTTAGCGCCAGCCGGTAATTTAGAGAAGATGAAGATAGCCCTTAATTATGGTGCAGATGCAGTATATGGTGGGACAAGTACCTTTTCTTTACGTATACGTTCAGGTAAAGAATTTGATATGGAAGCGTATGCAAAGGGCATAGCCTATGCACACGAAAGAGGTAAAAAAGTTTACTCTACGGTAAACTCATTTCCTTTTAACTCACAGTTAAAACTCTATGAAAACCACATTGCTAAAATTGCAGAGTTAAAGCCTGATGCACTTATTGTGTCATCTCCAGGAGTGGTGAAAATTGCCCATAAAATAGCACCTGACATACCTATTCACCTTTCTACACAAGCCAACGTGATGAATGCAATGGATGCAGAAGTCTATTATGATTTAGGTGTCAAACGTATCATCGTGGCACGTGAAATTTCATTGAAAGATTGTGAAGCCATCAAAAACCATATACCTGACCTAGAACTAGAAATCTTTGTGCATGGTTCTATGTGTTTTGCCTACTCTGGACGTTGTCTTATCTCATCACTCCAAACGGGACGTGTGCCAAATAGAGGAAGCTGTGCTAATGACTGTCGTTTCCCCTATGAGATTTACGCACATAATCCTGAGTCAGGGACTACCTTTAGGCTCGATGAAGAAGAGGGCATAGGTACCTATATTATGAATGCCAAAGATATGAATATGGCATCACATGTCGATGAGATACTCAAATCTGGTGTCATAGACTCACTTAAAATAGAAGGGCGAACCAAGTCTCCTTACTATGCAGGTGTAGTGACTAAAGCGTATCGTCATGCTATAGATGACTACTATAAAAATGATTTTGATGAAAAACGTTATCAAAAAGAGTTAAATACAACACAAAACCGTGGGTTTTCAGACGCGTATTTACTCTCGCGTCCATTTGACAGAAACAACACAGAGTCCAATGAATTTTCTATACAATATGGTACACATCAAGTAGCCGGGTTGGTGAGTGAAGATGGTCTTACGTGGAAATGTAAAGATAAAACGTGCGTAGGTGATTCTGTTGAAATAGTGCTTCCTGTAGGTGCTAAAGTGGAATTAGTAGATAATGATATAGGAAAAATAGAAGAGATATCAGGTCATTACGTGATTACATTTAAGCAGATAACGACTAAAGAGGGTAAAGAGCTAGAGTGTGTCCATAGCGGCAATGTCAATGACATTTTACTTCCTGCAAAGTTACCGGGTTATACCATATTAAGACGTGAGATAGCGGAAGCTTTAGAGAAAAAAGGTTTGACTGAAACATCAACACCGATGAAGTTAGAAGTTGAAAAATCAGAAGAAGAAGCAAACAAAGGTCAAAGGTAAGAAGATGAAATTTGTATCCATTATTATCGCGTCCAAAAGTGACTATGAGATTATGTCTGAGTGTGTAGAGACTTTAAAAAAGTTTGGTGTGCCTTATGAGCTTATTGTTTCTTCTGCACATAAAAGTCCGCAAAGGACTAGAGATTATATTAAAACTGCTGAAGAAAAAGGTGCACAGGTTTTCATAGCAGCAGCTGGTATGGCTGCACACTTAGCAGGTAAAGTTGCAGCAAGTACTACAAAGCCAGTCCTTGGTGTACCCATGGAGACAGGCTCACTCAAAGGCGAAGACGCACTTTTGAGTACCGTGATGATGTCTGATGGATTACCTGTGGGTACACTAGCCATAGGTAAAGCAGGAGCTGTAAATGCTGCGTACTTAGCCATACAAATTATGGCGCTAGATGATGATGAACTCAGAGTCAAACTCCAAGAAGACCGTATAAGCAAAGCCAAAAAAGTTGAGCTTGACTCTTCTGAGATAGAAATAATACTATAAAAATTTAAACTAGGTAGATATATAGATGAATAAAAATGCCATAACATTTTCTGACATGTTACTCAAACTCCAACAATACTGGGCAGCACAAGGCTGTAACATCGTACAACCTTATGACATTCCAAGTGGAGCAGGGACATTTCACCCTGCTACGCTGCTTAGAAGTCTGGACTCAGAGCCTTGGTCTGCAGCGTATGTTGCACCAAGCCGTCGTCCTACAGATGGACGTTATGGAGAGAACCCTAACCGACTTGGAGCGTACTATCAGTTTCAAGCACTCATCAAGCCTAGTCCTGACAACATTCAAGAGCTTTATTTAAAATCGCTTGAATACTTGGGGCTTAACTTGCAAGAGCATGACATCCGTTTTGTAGAAGACAACTGGGAATCACCAACACTTGGTGCTTGGGGTCTTGGCTGGGAAGTTTGGCTTGATGGGATGGAAGTGACACAATTTACCTACTTTCAACAAGTAGGAGGTATAGCCTGTGCTCCTGTGGCTGTGGAGATTACCTATGGTACAGAGAGACTTGCGATGTACTTGCAAGGGGTAGACTCAGTCTATGACCTTGTGTGGAACAAAATGGGCGACAACGTGACTACTTACGGAGATGTACATAAAGAGACTGAGTATGAGTTTTCTAAGTACCACTTTGAAGTGGCCAACGTAGAGAACTTGTTTCAGCACTTTGAAGATGCAAGCAAGGAGTGTCAAGTATGTTTGGAAGCAGGACTTCCTTTGCCTGCCTATGACCAGTGTATGGTGGCATCTCATGCCTTCAATGTGCTAGATGCCAGAAAAGCCATCTCTCAAGCTCAAAGACAAAACTACATTCTGAAAGTAAGAGAGCTTTCTATCGGTTGTGCTCAGCTTTACAAGACACAAGAAGAAGAACGTAATGCTAGAGTAAAAGGCTAATCTTGATAGAAAAATTAGTCACTTCAAACCTAAAATTAGGTGTCATCGCAGGAGGACAACTAGGTAAGATGCTTGTCCAAGAAGCAAGTAGATGGGACATCATCTCTTACGTGCTTGACCCAGATGAGGGATGTTCGGCACGAAATGTGGCCAACGTCTATGTAAAAGGTGACTTTAGGAACTTTGATGATGTCTATGCTTTTGGTAAGCAAGTAGACCTTTTGACCTATGAGCTAGAAGATATCAACATAGACGCACTCCAACAGCTCAAAGCTGAAGGACTAAAAGTCCTTCCTGACCCTGATACGCTAGCACTCATACAAGATAAGGGTTTACAAAAAGCGTTTTACGCGAAACATCAGATGCCAACTTCTCCGTTTAAATGTTATGACAACAAAACAGAGATAGAAATTGCCATAAAAAGTGGCGAGTTGACATACCCTTTTGTTCAGAAGTTACGCAAGGGTGGTTATGATGGGCATGGTGTAGCTCTCATAAAAGATGCAAACAGTACACTACTTGATGGTGCATCTATGGTTGAAAACAAAGTAGACATAGACAAAGAGATAGCAGTTATTGCAGCTAGAAACGCAAAAGGTGAGGTACGTTGTTTCCCTGCGGTTGAGATGAGCTTTGGCGAAGAGACGAACTTGGTTGAAGAGATTTTCTGCCCGTCTAACATCACACTAAAACAAGCAGAGGTAGCAGAACTACTCGCAACAGAAATCATAGAAAATCTTGATATGGTAGGATTACTAGCGGTTGAGTTTTTCATAGACAAAACTGGGCAGATACTCATCAATGAAGTTGCACCTAGACCACATAACAGCGGACATCACACCATAGACGCAGCAGTCACCTCTCAGCTCAAACAACTTTTACGTGCCATACTTGACTTGCCATTAGGTAGTACTGCGTTAACCACAGCCTCTGTGATGTTAAATCTTTTAGGCGAAGAGGGACATACAGGCCCTGTACACTATGAAGGCTTTGCCAAATGTATGGCTATAGATGGAGTTAAAATCCACCTTTATGGTAAAAAAATGACAAGACCATCTAGGAAGATGGGGCATGTAACGATACTGGGTAACACAGTAGAGGAAGCTAGGCTAAAAGCAGAACAAGTTAAAACATTATTAAAGGTTAAATCATGTCAAAAATAGTGGTAAGCATCGTAATGGGTTCAGACTCAGACCTACCTGTCATGCAAGCAGCAGCAGATATGTTAGAACAATTTGGGGTAGGGTATGAACTAGATGTGGTCTCTGCTCACAGAACACCCGAAAAACTTTTTGAGTACTCTAAAAATGCTCACAAACGAGGCATACAAGTCATCATAGCAGGAGCAGGTGGAGCAGCTCATTTACCAGGCATGATAGCCTCTATGTCTCCACTCCCTATCATCGGTGTACCTATAAAATCATCTAACTCCATAGACGGCTGGGACTCCATACTCTCCATACTCCAAATGCCAGGCGGCGTACCTGTAGCTACCGTAGCACTAAACGGTGCAAAAAATGCAGGGATTTTAGCAGCTCAGATAGTCGGTGCTGGGACTAAAAAAGTACAAGATACTATAGTGTCGTACAAAGAAGAGCTTGGTAAGCAAGTAGAAGAGAAGTCTAAGAGGGTTGCTACTCAGAAGGGGTAGGGAAGTTTTTCAAAGTAGCCTATTCCTATTGTTTTACTCATTGTGCTGTTTGTTGTATTGCTTGTTATTTGTAGGCACTATGATTTTATTGCCATCGATGTCATACCCCTTTTTAGATGCAAGATAATTAAACTTATATATGCCTGACAAGATTATAAGGGTAAGGATTACAAGTAAGGCTACAATCAACCATTTTAATACTTTTTGCATCATTGTTTTTTCCTGAGTTAAAGCGTAAAATGATGATAACAAATATGCATTAACAGACAGCTAACTACAAATAGAGTGACAAAGGAGAAATTAATATGAAACTACAAGAAATCTACAACCACCTAGACAAAGTAAGCCCCTTTGAGCTACAGGAAAAGTGGGATAACTCTGGACTTATAGTCGGTGAGATGTCACGAGAAGTATCTCAAATAGTTGTCTCTTTGGACATTGATATGTTTATGATAGAAGAGGCGAAAGAGGGGACGCTTTTTGTGGTGCATCATCCGCTTATATTTGACAAACTTGCACAGCTTG
>JALSHU010000076.1 GCA_026982075.1 Sulfurovum sp.
TGTAGGTGCTATTTTGGCAGGATTTGTTTGGAAGTTTTTTGCAACATCCAAATAGTTGTACAGAAGTCAAGTACTTAGTTGCTTGACTTTATGTATTATATTTATCCTTTCTTTATGATATAATTTTTTATCAAAAGTTAAAGGAATCATTCATCGAGTATTATTCGCCTTCCCAACTCTTACTTGCTTATATACTCATTTTAGTGGGAGGTATTTTGGTTTTTACTGCTGTTGGGCATATTCTTTACCAAAAACGATCTCCTACAAGTATGATATCGTGGATGTTGGCTATTTTGTTTGTGCCTTTTATTGCAGCACCGCTTTATTTCATTATCGGTACACGAAAACGTGAATCAAAATATAAAAAAGAGTATGTACAGTTTCATCAAAAGAGTATTGACAATCCGTATATTTTGGACGATACGAACAATGATTTTCAAAATTTACTAAAGAAAAATGGTATACCTTCTGCCACAAGTGGAAATAGTTATCAGCTTATCACTGATGATGTGGAAGCATATAACAAGATGATGGAAGAGATAAAAAACGCAAAACACAGCATCGATATTTGTACGTATGTATTTCAATTTGACAAAACAACTAAAGCTATTTTGGCTGCATTGACACTGAAAGCAAAAGAGGGAGTAAATGTACGTCTACTCATGGATCTGGTAGGTTCATTGGGTGCAAGTTTTTCTCGTAAAGGTTTTAAGGAGTTAAAAGATGCGGGTGGAGAAGTAGCTTTTTTTACACCGATTTTAAAACGACCTTTTCAAAACTACATTAACTTACGAAACCATCGTAAAATTTATCTATTTGATCAGACTAGACTTTTAAGCGGTGGTATGAATCTGTCTAATGAGTATATGGGAGAAGCTGATGGGAGCAGGCGATGGCAGGATTTACTCTATTATCTTCATGGTCCCGCGGTGTATAGTTTTTATTCTATTTTCCATAATGACTGGGTATATGCAACGAAAGAAGAAACCCAAATGGAGTTTAAAGTAGAAGCATCATATGAAGGAAAAAGTATTGTGCAGGTAGTCCCATCAGGTCCAGATGTACATACTGATGCCTTATATGAAGTACTTTTAAATGCTATTTATAATGCCAAGAAACGTATATGGATTGTGACACCTTATTTTGTACCCGATGAGAATATAGTACAGGCTCTAGTCATCGCTCAGCATAAAGGTGTAGATGTTAAGCTGATCACTCCAAGAGAGTCTGATAATCTACTGGTTGATTTGGTGAGAAACCCCTACATGCGAGAACTTAATGATATAGGGGCAGATGTGGTTTTATACAAAGGTGGTATGCTTCATGCAAAAGCCATACTATTTGATGATGTAGGTGGCATGGTAGGCTCAGTCAACTTTGATAATCGTAGTCTTTTTCTCAATTATGAAGTGGTGTCTTTTGTTTATTCTCATCAATTTATGCTAAGCCTTGAATCATGGATGGAAGGACTGATACTTGATGCAAGTAGAGGCATAAAGCAACCTTCGAAAGTACGTGAAGCTTTTGAAAATATTTTGAAAGTGTTTACCCCTTTACTCTAATGTTTGTACCCTCACTTATACATCATCAGGCATCTCAGTTCTCCAGTGACAGTCATGTACCTGAAATTTTTGGAGTTCTTTGCTGGAATATACATAAGAAAAATACGGTACATAGTCAGTTTTATCCTTATCTAGAGAACTTTATAAAAGAACAAAACGTTGATTTTTTACTTCTACAAGAAGCAAGCTTTAGAGACAAGAGGCATTGTGTACTCTCAGGTTTTTCTTTTGATGCTGCTGCAAACTTAGAGATAAAAGGTAATTTTTACGGTGTCCTCTCCGCAAGTAGAGTAGAGTCAAAAAAAGCATGGGCCTATCTCTCAGTAGGAAAAGAAAGTTTTTTAGGTACGCACAAGAGTCTACTTATGAGTGTCTATCCTTTGAAAGACGGGAGTACACTACTTATCCTTAATGTACACGCCATTAATTTCCGAGAGAACGGACGCTATAACAAAGAGATGGAACGGGTGTTCGCATTGTTACAAGCACATGAAGGACCTATGATTATAGCGGGTGATTTCAATACATGGAACAAAAAGCGTATGAGGAAACTTCATGAAGTAAGAGAAAAACTTTCTCTTACGATGGTGCCTTTTAAAGGGAGGGATAAGGTAAAATCATTTTTTGGAAATCATTTAGATTTTATATTGTACAGGGAAATGGAGTTACTCACTTACAAAGTAGACACAAATCATGGTATTTCTGACCACAATCCTCTATATGCACAATTTAGAAAAAAATAGCGTAATGTTGTTTTGACTTTTTTATGACAATTTTCATTTATAATACACCTATCAGAAAAACCTGTGTCATAAAGTGTATTATAAAAGGAGTTATGAATGGTACTGTTCAACAATATTCAAGACAGGCAGAAAAATTTTGTAGCAAATAAGAATAATGAAGAAATGTTGGTTTTGCTTAAAAATCTTGAAAAAGAAGTATCGATAAGAAAAGTGGCTGAAGAAAAAGCAGAAAAGCTTGCCAATATTGATAGTTTAACAGGTTTAACCAACAGACGATATTTTTATAATAAAATGAAAACAGTTTTAAGTTCTAAATATAATAGAAAAAATACGTATGGTATATTATTTCTTATAGATTTAGATAATTTTAAACGTATTAATGACTCACTTGGGCACCTTGTGGGAGATGAGTGTCTTCGTAAAGTGTCAGAGAATTTGCTCTCTGATATAAATTTGTTGGATGGTGATGTGAGTTTGTCAAGAATTGCTGGTGATGAGTTTGCATTTATGCTTGGTACACTCAATATACCTTATAATGAGGTAAGGGAAAAAGCCATTGAAATTTCTGAAAAAATATCTAAAAGATTTAATAAAAAAATCACACTAGATGGTAGAGAGTATATCATTACTGTGAGTATAGGTATCAGTATTTTTTCTGTGATGAAATCTAAAGTAAAAGATATTATTCAAGAAGCAGATTTAGCACTATATGAAGCTAAAAGGTTAGGTAAAAATCAATATTACTTTTTTGAAGATTGTCTGCAAAAAGAGGTCGATTGCAAGTTGAGAATTGTTAATGAATTGCAAAATGGTATTGATAAAGATAAATTTATATTATTTTATCAACCAATTACGAATAAATATGGTGAGATAAAAGCATTTGAAACACTTATTAGATGGAAGAATATAAAAGGTGATATTGTGTCTGCATCAAAGTTTATACATTTGATTGAGTTAAGTGGATACACTGTAATGTTTAATCAATATGTTTTTGAAGCATCGTGTATACAATTAAAAAAATGGCAGAAACAAGGTCTAGGAGATCAATTTGATCATCTGTCTATTAACATAAGTTCTTCAGCTTTTATAGATAAAGGTTTTGTTTCTTTTGTCAAAGAAACTATAGCCAAATATAATATTGATACAAAGTATCTAATGTTGGAAATTAGTGAAAGTAATATGTTAAAGGAGTTCGCAACTATAGAAAAAGTAATGCTTGAACTCAAGCAAGTTGGTATACGATTTTCTCTTGATAATTTTGGTATAGGATATTCTTCATTAGCTTATATACATAAACTCCCTTTGTCAGAATTAAAACTTTATCGTGTTTTTATACAAAATATCACAACAGATGCACGCGATCAAAAATTTATTAAAGCTATTATTGCTCTTGCTAAGGTTATGAATTTGAAAGTAGTGGCGGAAGGTGTTGAATATAATGATCAGTATGATACATTATATAGATTGGGATGTGATTTGTTTCAAGGATATTTATTTTCTAAACCAAGTTTACCTTTTACAAAAATAGCTTAGAGGTTATTTTTTCTTTTTACTCTCTTGCTTTTTTTTCTTCTGCGCTGCATAGGTATATTTACGTTTTTTATCGTAGTCGATATAGCCTTTTTTCTCTCTTAATGATTTTTTACGTGGACGTGCTTGCCGTGGTTGTTTATCTGTAATTTCAAAGCCTTCCATGATGTCACGTTTGATATTGAGTTTAAGATGTTTTTCTATAGTAGTAAAGGTATTATAGTCATGAATGGTCAGTAGAGTAATCACTTGCCCTTTATGGTTTGCACGTCCTGTCCGTCCTACGCGGTGGGTAAAATCATCAGTGAGTTCTGGTAAGTCATAATTGATAACCAGTGGCAATTCAGGTATGTCTATACCCCTTGCTGCGATGTCAGTGGCAATGAGTACTTGTGACTTTCCACTTTTAAAGAGTGTAAGAGCCTTGGCACGTCCTCCACGTTTGATATCACCATGTATGATGGTTGTCCATATCTCTTGGGCTTTAAAATACTCAAAAAGTTTATCTGCAGTTTCTTTTTTGTTCACAAATATAAGCACTTGCCCCATACCCAAATCTTTGACAAGTTTGGCTGCGAGTTGAGCTTTGCGTTTTTTGTCTACTTTAAAGGCTCTGTGTTTGATGAAGTTTACTACATCACGACGACTACTTACTTCTACGATGGCAGGAGAGCGTAAAAATTCTTTAGCAAGTTGTTTGATATTTTGAGAGATAGTTGCAGAAAAGCACATCATCTGTTTTTGTGCAGGACAAGATTTTAAAATATTTTTAATTTCGGCTAAAAACCCAAGGTCTAGCATTGTATCTGCCTCATCAAGAATAACGGTATTAACATGTTCGAGGTTTATTTTTTTGTCTGCTATAAAGTCTTGTAAACGCCCAGGAGTGGCTACAACTATATCTACACCTTGTTTTATACGTGTGATTTGCTCTACTTTCTTAGATCCTCCTTGCACCTTAACTGTCTGAATATCTAAATATTTAGAAAAGGATACAATGGTTCGAGAAACCTGGTCCGCAAGCTCAATGGTAGGGACTATGATGAGTGCTCTTACAACTTTTCCTTCTTTTTTTACCACTTTTTGAAGCTTATTAAGCAGGGGCAGTACATATGCAGCAGTTTTCCCTGTACCTGATTTTGATGCACCTAAAATATCCATACCCTTCATAGCCGCAGGGATGACTTTAGTTTGTATGGCTGTTGTGTTCTCATAGTTTTCATGTGCCACTGCTCTTAAGATATCTGGGTGTAGGTTAAGTTTTTCAAATGATTTGATTGTGATGTCCTTAGTCTATAATGGCGTATTATATCAAAAATCGATATATCTTAGAGAAATGAACAGTCACTGGCTCTAAAAAAGGCTACATTACCGACTACATTTACTTCATAATATGTAAAATGTCTCGACAACGATTTTTTTAATCCTGTATGTGTATCTTCTGCATTATTAAAAATACCTATCCATTGATAGAGTTTTAAAAAAAGTTTTGTATGCAAGGCATTGTTGATGTCTTTTCCAAGTACAGTGCAGCCAAACAGAATACCATCTTTGGAGAGATGTTCTTTCAAGTTTTCAAAAATGACTTCTTTCTCTTCAAAATTGCCAGGTACACAATGTAAAAGATAGTTCATCCCTATGGAGTCAAAATCAATGGCTGTGGTCTCAAATGGTTTTAGTATATTGGCTTGATATACTTCTGGGTGCTGTTCGTTTAAAAGTTGTTTTGATTTTTCTAAACTATTGGGATTTAAATCCATAATACCTAGACGTTTTATGTCTTTAAGTTGTTTACAGCCTTTGAGAAGACACCCTGTACCTACACCTACATCCAAATGATTGGGCCGAATATTTTCATTATAATGTTCCAAGATTAAGTCTGCAGGACAATGTAGCATATAAGGTGTTGCCAGTTGATAGACTATAAAATCATAGACCCAAAGTAGGGGTTTACTATATATATTCACAGCTTTTTGAACGCGACGATCATTATATGACATATTTACATTCATCATACTCTCCTTACTGCTACTCTAGCAGAATTAGAACAAAAGTGCAAAGAAATCACTGGGAGCTTCTACTTCCAGGCAGATATTTGTGTTTGTAATTGGGTGTACAAAATGTAGTCTCATCGCATGAAGTCCCATGCGTCCGCCTTTTTTACCGTAGCGTTCGTCTCCTACTATGGAGTTGCCCATCCATGCCATGTGGGCACGTATTTGGTGTTGTCTGCCTGTTTCTATGCGTACTTCTAGCAAGGAACGCTTCTTGTTATTCTCTAACGTTTTGTAGTGGGTGATGGCAGGTTTGGCGTGTTTGTGTGTACCTACATGCATGTGGTACTCTTTTTCATCTAGTCGTAAGGGTTGGGTGATGGTATCGGCTTCTGTTTTGGGTGTGCCTTCCACTACGGCCAGGTAAATCTTCTCTGTTACTCCCCACTTGTCCATTACCGCTTCACGTACTTCCTTGGAAGTTGCAAAAAGTAAAATACCTGAGGTGTCACGGTCTAGTCTATGTACTGGCCAGAGTTGTACTCTTTCTTTGCCGTGGCTCAGTTGCTGACGTAGTAGGGCTAAAGCATGGTTTTTGTTTTCTTTGGCAGTACCTACCGAAAGCAGTCCTGCAGGCTTGTTGATGGCTATGAGGTCTTTGTCTTGGTGGATGATGTCTATTTTTACTTGTTGTGTATTGGTATGGTGTCCTGCACGTTGGGCTGCTCCAATGCTCACTACATCATCAGGTATTATGATGTAGTCATGTTTGGTCTGAGCTTGTCCATTTACAAATATAGATCCACTTTGCAAGCGTTGTTTCACTGTCTTTTTAGACCAGCCACCATTAGTCGCTAGTGTCTCAAAGAGAAAGGGGAGGAGTTTTCCTCTTGTGGTGACTTTATATTGTTGTGCCATTATCTTCTCCTTCGACCTCTATACCCACCACGGCTACCACTATTTCCATACCCACGTTTATTACGGCTGTGACATTCATCACAGATACTAAACCTGTAGCTAAAGTCTAGTACTTTGGCACATTTACGGCATTGCTTGGTGAAGTGTCCTTGACGTAGGGAGTTTTCTATGTAGTTGTTTAGGCGTACTCTGGCTTGTAGGGCTTTTTCTACATCTTGAAATATGTCTGGGAACTTAAAACTCAGCCATAAGTAGAGAGATATCTCTCGTACTCTATCTTCTGCGTTAAGTAACATGTCGTTGGTCTGTGCAAATGAGGGTAGGTCACGTGGGGGGATGTAAAGCACTTGTCCTCCCGCTTCTATCTGCTTAATATACCTGTGAAAGACGGACTCTATGTAGGGAGAAGAGATGCTTGCAGGGGCACAGCTTAGAAAGTAGCGTGTTTTGAGGTCTAGGTGGTACTCATCGACTATGGTGGCTATCTCTAACATGCTGTCTATATTTGCTGCCATAAAGGGACCGTCAAACTCCATGTTGTCAGCAAAAAATCCTAATATAGTGGTGATATTTTCTGTTTCGAGTATCTCACCTATGAGCATGACATGCTCTAAAGATGCCATGACAGACACAGGTAGTTCTATGTCGGGTAGGGGTGCATGAAAAAGTGAGGCTATGGTACTAAGAGTATTCTCATCCAATGCACCCACATAGCCTTTTTCTTCAAAGCCATAGCGTCCTGCACGTCCTGCTATCTGAGAGACTTCAGTGGGCAGGAGTTCACGTCTGCGTATGCCGTCAAACTTGTTGTCTTTGGCAAAGAGCAGGGTTTTTATGGGGAGGTTAAGACCCATAGCTATGGCATCAGTAGAAACAAGTATTTGGCTTTCGCCTTCTCTAAAGCGTCTGGCTTCTTCACGGCGTACTTCAGGAGAGAGGTTACCATAGACCACAGACACGCTGTAACGCTCTGATAGTTGTTGTTTAAGTGAGAGTACATCACGACGGCTAAAGGCGACGATGGCAGTTTGAGGTTCTATGTGTTTCATGCTCACAGGGGTTTGCATCATGCTTAGTTCGTTTTTACGCTCAAAGTGGATGATTTCTAGCTCTTCACCGAGGTATGCACAAAGTTCTTTGACCGCAGGTAAAGCATTGGCAGAGCCTGTGAGTATGACTTTTTTTGCAGGCACACCCATGAGTGCATTTGCCCATGCCCAGCCACGGTCACGGTCACTTAGCATCTGTATCTCGTCTATGACACAGACATCGACATCGACTGAGCCGTTCATCATCTCTATGGTGGAAGAGATGTGTGTTGACTCCTCATCTATGATCTCCTCTTCTCCTGTGATGAGTGAGACATGCACACCGTTTTTTTGTAGGTTTTCATAGCCTTCAAGTGCTAGAAGTCGCAAAGGGGCAAGGTAGTATCCTGTGGTAGCAGACTCCAGTTCTTTAAGTGCAGCGTAGGTTTTACCAGAGTTGGTAGGGCCTACATGAAAGGCTATCTTACGTTTAAGTTGTCGTGCCAAAGGAAAGAGGTTTTTAAAGTCACGGATGGTTTTAGCAAGAAGCTCTTCACGTTTTTGTTTAGCAAGTAGGGGCTTGATGTACTCACCAAAGTGAAAGAGTATGCGACGTCTGCTTTTTTCTTTAAATTTCAAAGTGTTTGAAGAGCGTATTTGTGGCTCTACAAAACGGACGATGAATTCATGCAGTGTTTCATCAGGAATGTCTAGTTTCCCACTCTCTTCTCTCATCTCTTCGAGCATGTCATTGACAGCTATTTTGAAGTGTGCCAAAAGGTCGTCATTGACTCTATTTATATCCTCTTTTACAGGTAGTTGGGCACCTTTCCAAATGAGGTTGTAAAGAAAATGGTTTTCGTACGATACAGAGGTGTTGTAGTACAGTTGCGTACCAAATAAATCATGGTTTTTTTCTTTTTCTATGATGATGTGGTCGGTACTCTCAAAGACATCATATTTGTCACTAATATTAGTTAATATCTTTTCGATAATATTTAAACCTAAAGGAGCATGGTAGAGTGCTGCTTCGGGTGGCATGCTTTTGAGTGCTTTGTGCATCTCATCAACTGTAAGGTAGGGGTGTTCTTCTTTGTTTACCAACACTAAAAAAGCATCAAGCTCTTCTTGTTTTTTAACGATGGTTTCTTCTTTTATGTTACGTAGTTTTTCTATCATCACTTTATCATCAAAATTTGACATGATATCTAGCTCCAATGACTCTGTTTGACACAAAAGTAGTTTATTGAAATCTACCTCTTTGAGTCCAAAAGTAAAGCTATGGTAAAACTCCATCTCATTCATGCTGTTAAACTGTACATCGAGTGATTTTTCTAAACTGTTTAGCTTGTTTTTGACACGCATGTAGGTGAGTTTGTTTCGTATCTTGTCGAGGGTTATTTTAGAGTGTTTTGCATCTATAAAGGCTTCGAGTATGATGTTCTCTTCTTGTGCAGTGTGTTCTATGTTTGAGAGTATGCTGATGATTTTACCAACTTTGTCATCGTTGTGTTTTTCTCTTTTTCCAGAATGGGTGGCTTTGTGTCCTTTGGTGAGGTAAGAGACTATCATCTCACGTGTACCAGCTCCTTCTTCACTCCATGCGCGACGTAAAGCACGTATCATGTCATCACGCTCATGAGAGAGTAGCTCTAGTTCTAAGAGCATGACCAGTTCTATGAGTTTGTCCTCATCAAGGGTGGTGATACCTTCATCAAAAGGTTGCCCGTTAAAGTAGTCTCTAATTTTGTTGTTTAGTTTTATGAGGTATTTTTTCTTTTTCTTTGCCATGGTGAAAGTATATCTAAATCATAGGTTTACTAAAGTAAATTGGACTTTTTGTATGTTTTTAAATACTCCTGCCCCCATTCTTGCATAGTATTTAAAACAGGAATGAGTTTTTCCCCTTCTTGTGTGAGACTGTATTCTACCTTAGGCGGTACTTCTTGGAATATTTTCTTTTTGATTATTTTATTGTCTTCTAGTTTTTTAAGCTGTTGAGAGAGCATTTTTTGAGTGATGTCAGGAAAGACTTTTCTGAATGCATTAAAACGTACCACCTTTTCTTCTCCAAGGTGGGTGAGTAACAGTACCACCCATTTCCCTGAAAGTATTTCTACAGTAATCTCTATTTCCGAAGTGTAGTTTTGACAATGGACTTTGTTTTGTCTCAAATTTGGCATTGTTATTTATTTCCTTATATGTATAAACTACTCGTATAGCCCATTTCCTACCTTTTGGTAACTATCTTACCAAAGAGGAACTTCTTGACTTTGGTGTTGTATTGGACTACTATTTTAGCACTATTTCGCAAGAGATAAATTAAATTTTATAGGAAAAAATAATGAAAAAATTAGCCATAGCAGCACTATTTGGTATGTATCTTACTTCCGCATTCGCAGGTGGGTTACCCACACAAGCAGAGGTGACAAAAGCACTTAAAGCAGTGGTAGCAGAGAAAAATGGAGGCTTCGGGCTTCAAATGTGGGCAACAATTGTAGATAGAGATGGTGTAGTCACTTCTGTTTCTTTCTCAGGTAAAGACAGAGGAGACCAGTGGCCAGGTAGCCGTGTCATCTCCGCACAAAAAGCAAACACTGCTAATGCCTTTTCTCTTCCAGGACTTGCTCTTTCAACTGCGAACCTTTTTACAGCCACACAACCAGGTGGAAGCCTTTTTGGACTTCAGTTTTCTAACCCAGTAGACACGTCAGTAGCGTATGGTGGTGACTCAGAGAAAATAGGTACGGAAAAAGACCCTATGGTAGGTAAGAAAATAGGTGGTGTCAATGTATTTGGTGGTGGTTTAGCACTGTACGCAAAAGACGGTACACTTCTTGGTGCTTTAGGTGTAAGCGGTGACTCTTCGTGTGCAGACCATAACATCGCATGGAAACTTAGATCAGCCCTAGGACTAGCAACCATCCCTGGAGGCGTGAGCCCAGAAGGTGATGACAACATAGTCAATGACATTAGTGACAATGCATCAAAGTCAGGTTGGGGACATCCTACATGTACACCAGATTCAGCAGAGATTGCAAAAGCTTTTGCAAAAACACACCCTATCACTAGAAAGTGATAACTGCAACAAAAAGGTTTTGCCTTTTTGTTGCTAATCTACCGTGACAATATCTACCAACTCCACTCCATCACACTCTTTTTTAAAGCGTTTATGTTTACGTGCATCTTCTTCTGCCAGTTCTAGTAAGTCTGCAAAGTCATTTTTACTTACTTCAAATTCAAACACCTCTTTTTGGGTTTTGACATACACAATAGTTTCTTCTTTAGAAGAGAGAGCTAAGTTTCTCAAACCTGTGGCAAATTCACTTTTGATAGCTTTGATTACTTTTTCATTGGCAAGTAAATCGTAGAGATTTACTTCTTTGCTCACATCGTTTTTACACATCACTGTGTACGATACTTTTATCATACCTTCCATCCTTAGCTCCTTCGTGCTTATGGGTGTAATAATAGTATATTTGAACCATGAAGGTCAAAAAGATGTCATATTGTCATATTTTAGACTTAAAAATTATCGTAAGTTCCTTTGTCAATTTCATGTTTTAACATATCTAAAGTCTCTTGCATCGCTTTATAAATCAACTTTGCAGCTTCTTTATGGTCATTTTCAGGGATATCCATATCAAACTGATCCATCCTGTTTTCAAAAAGTTCTTTAATTTCACGAGCGATGTTATGTTGTTGCTTTTGTATCTCTTTTTCTTGCTGTGTCATAACAAATCCTTTACTCTATAATACTTATCATAACATTTTGAGATTAATGAATGACTAACTATACGGGATACCTTTTCATGCCTATCTGCGGTAGTTCTTCTAGATAATTTAGAATATTTATAGAACATATATTACAATACTAATGTACGATATTAGAGAGAGAAAGGAAAAAGATGAAATATACAAATTTACTTAGCACTACAGCTATAGTTGCAGGTTTACTTACTGTTACGGGATGTGCGACACAAGAAGAAATAATGCTACAAGAAGGGCATTCTGTAGAGTATGCTAAAGGCTTTGATGATGGATGTCACAGTGGTAAAAAAGCAGGTGGAAGTTTGTTTGATCAGTTTAAAAAAGATGAAAACCGTTTTACTAAGCATGGAAAATATGCGCAAGGATGGTCAGATGGATTTAGACAATGTGAAAATGAACAAGAAGCACTCGACAGACAAATACGTATGAGTATGGAACAACAACGTTTGAATGAAGAACGAAAACGAAATGACAGGATGGATACATATGTCTTAGAGTCACAAGTACTTAAAGGGCTAAAGTATGATGCAAATTTGTTAAATAAGCTAAAATAACTGGTATCCCCACGAGGACTCGAACCTCGAGCTAGGCCTTAGGAGGGCCCTGCTTTATCCAGTTAAGCGATGAGGACATATGCATTATAAAAGATGAGAAATCGCATTATACAAAAATTACGCTATAA
>JALSHU010000077.1 GCA_026982075.1 Sulfurovum sp.
ACCATATTGTAACGGTCAATAATCTTATTGAGCCTACTTCTAAGTTTTTTGAGTGCATCAATAGAGTCTTTTCCTTCAGCAATAAGTGAACCAAATTCATCAAATTGAATTTTAGCTACCCAAATTTCTTTTTTGTGCTTCTTAATACCTACAAAACGTACTTCACCAAAATGATCTTTCGCTAATTTATAAATACGGTCTATTCTCTGTTCTACTGTTTTAACTTCTTTTATTTCTTTACTCATTTATATTTCCTATCTGATTTTATATTTAGATATAATTATATCATACGCGTCGTCAAAAAATGTCAAAAGATAGCAACATGAAAAATATACTTATTACAGGGGTGGGTTCTGGTCTTGGTGAAGCATTAGCACGAGAGTACCTAGAGAAAGAGTATCAAGTCTATGCTATAGGTCGTACTAGTCCTAAAGCACTAAAAGAAAACCCTCATTTTTATTTCTTTTCTTATGATTTGTCACAAACATCAAAGATAAAAAAATCCATTAAAAACTTTATAAAAGGACATCACTTTGAAATTGCCATCCTGAATGCTGGTATTTTAGGGGGCATACAAACTCTAAATAACATAGGACTCACACAAATCAAAGAAGTCATGGAACTCAACGTCTGGGCAAATAAAGAGCTTATAGATGCTCTCTCTACTTTTGCCACAGTCAAACAAGTAGTAGGCATAAGCTCAGGTGCGGCGGTCAAGGGAAGCAAGGGTTGGGGAGCATACTCTCTTTCTAAATCTGGACTAAATATGCTTCTAAATGTCTACGCTAAAGAGTTACCTGACATTCACTTCACTGCTCTTGCCCCAGGTGTCATACGCACACCTATGGTAGAACACATCATAGACAAAGTAGATGATGAAGTCTTTACTTCCGCCAAAAAGCTCAAAGAAGGACATATACAAAGTCCTGAAGCCGCAACCAAAAGGCTTATAGCTACCTTTCCTAAATTACTAGACTATGAAAGTGGAAATTTTTTAGATGTGAGGACGATGGAGTAACATGCTTAAAGGGGTATCAAGCAACCCCACTAATATTACTCACATGCATCATAACCCCCACCAAGAAGATAGAAAGTAAGGACATCATCCATAAAATAGCCACCATCATACGCCCTTCTCTAAACATCTTTCGTGTACGATACATCAATATAGGCACTGCTATAAAAAGAATAATAGTGGGTGCAAAAGCGGTAAAGGTATTAAGCTCATATTTTTCCACAGAAAGCTGTGTGGCTCTAAAGGCTGCATAAAGTATGGTATACATGATCGCCAAAAGTATCATTTGGGCTACAGCAAAGATGCTATAGACACCTTGTGCATTTTGTTTATCGTCATATTTTTGCATCTATTTTTCCTTATAATACTTTCACTATAGCTTCGATTAATGCCTCTTTTTCTATGAGGCGTATCTGTCTGTCATACGCTTCAAAACTCAAATCTTTTTTAAGCAGTGATTTTTGTAAAATAATTTCACCACCATCAAGTTCAGAACTCACATGGTGCACAGAAACCCCACCCTCATCATGCTCATCTGCGTAGGACTTTTCTATGGCTTTTAAGCCTTTGTGTCGTGGCAAGAGTGAGGGGTGTAAGTTTATGGCTTTTACTTGTTCTGTAAACACAGGGGTTAAGATACGCATAAACCCTGCTAGTACAGTTAAGTCTGGGCTGTAACGCTTCAAAGTCTCTACCACTACCGCATCATAGGCTTCACGTGAGTCAAAGT
>JALSHU010000078.1 GCA_026982075.1 Sulfurovum sp.
GCTATTATAGACATCGGTGGCGTACCACGTGAAGTGGCTACTGACAGAGATGCTGGACTGAATTACTTAAAAGAGCGTAATTTAAAAACAGATGCCAACTGGACACTGGGCTATGTACAAGCAGAACTTTTTGATGAATTTGTAGAAAGTAAACTTATCAATCCTACCTTCATCACAGACTATCCAGTAGATATCTCTCCTTTAGCACGTCGTAACGATAAAAACCCTGAAGTCACAGAACGTTTTGAGCTTTTTATGGCAGGCAAAGAGATAGCCAACGGATTCTCCGAACTTAACGATCCTCTTGACCAGTACGAAAGATTCATGGGACAAGTCACTACCAAAGAAACTACAGGAGATGATGAAACCATGCATATGGATACAGACTTCGTCAAAGCCCTAGGCTATGGTATGACACCAACTGCAGGGGAAGGTATAGGCATCGACCGTTTGGTGATGATGCTTACCAACCAACACACCATTAGAGATGTATTACTCTTCCCTGCCATGAGACCAGAAGTCATTACAGAAGCACCCAAAGTCGATGCATCATCACAATGTAAAAAATGTGGACACGACATCATGGAAGAACTTAAACCTGCTAAAAAAGGTAAAGGGATGTTCTGTATGGATGTAGCTGCGTGTAAAGGTCGTGTTTCAGAGAGGACATAATTATTATATGTTGGGCTTTGCTCAACAAATTTAATTTAACTTTATCAAGGTAAGATTAAATTAAATTTGATATAAATACAACATTAAACCAAAAGGAACCCTATGTCATACGAAATTGAATCATTTGACCCAGAAATATTTGCTGCTATTGAAAATGAAAGGCAGAGACAAACTGACCACCTAGAGATGATTGCTTCTGAAAACTTTACACTGCCTGCTGTGATGGAAGCGATGGGTTCTGTGTTTACGAACAAATATGCTGAAGGTTACCCTTATAAACGTTACTATGGTGGCTGTGAATTTGCAGATGTTGTTGAGCAACTTGCCATTGACAGGGCCTGTGAACTTTTTTCTTGTAACTATGCAAATGTACAACCTCACTCTGGATCTCAGGCAAATGGTGCAGTCTACGCAGCACTCCTTAAAGCTGGAGAGAAGATACTCGGTATGGACCTAAGTCATGGTGGGCACTTGACACATGGGTCTAAGCCTAGTTTTTCTGGAAAAAACTATTCTTCATTTACTTATGGTGTGGAGCTAGATGGTCGAATCAATTATGACGAAGTACTTCGTATCGCTAAAACGGTTCAACCAAAAATCATCGTATGTGGAGCTTCTGCATATGCTAGAGAGATAGACTTTAAAAAATTTAAAGAAATTGCGGATGAAGTAGGTGCTATCCTATTTGCAGACATCGCTCACATCGCTGGCCTTGTCTGTGCAGGTGAGCACCCTAGTCCATTCCCTTATGCTGATGTTGTGACTACAACCACACACAAAACACTCGCAGGTCCTCGTGGTGGTATGATAATGACTAACGATGAAGCTATCGCTAAGAAAATCAATTCTGCCATTTTCCCAGGACTTCAAGGTGGGCCACTTGTACATGTCATCGCTGCAAAAGCTGTAGGATTTAAACATAACCTCTCTGATGCTTGGAAAACACATGCAAAACAAGTCAAAGCCAATGCATCTAAATTAGCTGAAGTACTTGTAGCACGTGGTTATGATGTGGTTTCTGGTGGGACAGATAATCACCTTGTGCTTGTATCATTTCTTAACAAAGACTTTTCAGGTAAAGATGCTGATGCTGCCTTAGGTGCTGCAGGAATTACTGTAAACAAAAATACTGTACCAGGTGAGACCCGAAGTCCATTTGTAACTTCAGGTGTACGTATTGGATCTCCCGCACTTACTTCACGCGGGATGAGAGAAAAAGAGTTTGAAATCATTGCAAACAAAATTGCCGATGTACTTGACAATATCAATGATGTGGCGCTTCATGCAAAAATCAAAGATGAGATGAAAGTGTTGGCACAAGATTTTATTATCTATAAAAAATCAATCTATTAGGCATAAAAATAAAAGTCTTTAATTTAGAGCTTTTTGACAGCCATTACTACATAAAAAGGTCGGCAATTGTTAAAAAAATTGTTTTTAACAACCGTACCTTTTATGCAAAATTTGAATGCGTAGATGAACCTCTTACGCCCTTATTACTCAAACAGCATCATGACAGGCAATATACCATTGCAGTACCTTTAGTCCAAAACAACCATACAAACTATCTTGTTTTAGAGTACAAAGGAGAGGAATATCAACGCTTTTACCATCTTATAAAACATCTATTTAAAACACTGGATATTTCCACTTACCATATTTATCAAGGTAAGACAACTGAACGCCTGCAGATATTTATAGAGGTGAACAACCTTACATTAGAAGAAGCAGATACCCAAGTACAAATGCTTTCAAATGCGCTCAAGGAAAAAATGACAAAAAAATGGAAATGTCTTCCTTCCTCTTCTTTACCAACAGAGTATAATATCATCACCCTCCCATACAAAAGATACAATGGATAAACTATCTTTGAAGAGTATGCAGGTTTTTCTCCAAAGGTCATCTTAAAAACTCTCTCTTTGTGCTAGTCTGAATATTTGACAAAGCACTTACTTAAAAGTGCTTTAGAATCTGAAAATACCCTTTTTATATAGATAAATATGATATAATTAATTCAAAATATTATCCTGGAGATTTCCTACATGAATGATCATAATCTAGATGACCTTATCATCGACAATATCGACCCAAAAAACTCGAAAACAAAAAGTTTTTTAACGATTATCGCTTTGGCAATTGTTGTGCTCATTGTAGCGATTATACTAACAAAGGTTATTCTAAACGATCCTGATGACAAATTAGCAATAGAAGAAGAGAACAATAGCGAAATGATTAGCCCAGAGCTTACCCTCCAAAATATAATCAAAAAAGATATCGTAGAAGATAAACTCTCATTAGAGAGTACTCAAAAGCCAAAATTTGGGCCAGTAGTTGGTTCTGAAGCTAAAACAGATTCTATAGAAACACTTAAGCCGTCTACTATCCCGGAGAAAAAAACTGAGATAGAGGTCAAACCTAAAACGGTAGAAATTTCAAGTGAACCACTAAATAATGATGATGAAATGAAACGTCAAGCAGCAAAAGAAAAACTTGCAGAGCAAAAACGCCAAGAAGAAATTGCACGTCAAGAAGAACAGAAATTAGCTGCAAAACGTAAAGCTGAGGAAAAAGCCAAGAAAGAAGCTAAACGTAAAAAAGAGCACCCTGTAAAACAAACAAACCATACGTACTACATCCAAGTAGGTTCATTTAAACAGACACCTAGTTCTCAGTTTCTTGCTGTTATCAAAAAAAGTGGTTTTGATTATAAAATTACACCTCCATCCAGATCAGGTACAAAGAAGTTACTTATAGGACCGTACAAAAGCAGAGCAGAAGTAGATGCAGCCCTTGTTCAAGTGAGAGACCGCATCAATAAAAGTGCATTTGTTGTAAAAAAGTAATACAGCATGCACAAAACCATTCTCTTTGATCAACTTACACCTGTAGCACTGTATGGCAAAATAAAAGCCCTTTTCCCTAATGAAATCACTATGCTTTTTGAGTCTGTTGTCAATACCAGTGATGGGAACTTCTCTTTTATTACTATCGGGTCACAAGAACGCCTGCAGTATAAAAACAAAACCACTACCTATGTTGATACTACTTTAAAAACACATATTTTAGAAGAAGATCCTTTTAGTTTTTTGAAGAACTACTATAAAAATATTAACAAAAACACGTATAAACAAAAAGCTTCTGAAGTGGGTTTTTCATTTGTAGATGGCTTCATAGGATTCATCGCTTACGATATGGTAAAAGTATTCGAACCAACACTTGAAGAGAATATGGATAGTTTACGAGACCCCCTTGACACGCCTGACCTTGATTTGGTACGTCCTAAGATTATCATCGCCTATTCACACAAGTCTGCAAAACTCACACTCATCTTAAATGATGACTCTATGAAGAAAGCTTTTAATGACATAGAAAATATCTTATATACTACGTGTACACCTATGCCACTTAAAGCTGTCAAGCTAGAAGGGGAAGGTACTTTCAGCATCGATGAAGAACGATTTAAAATATTGGTAAACGAATCAAAAGAAAATATACGTGCAGGAGATGTCTTCCAAATATTGCTTGCCAACCGTTACACACAAAAAGGGGAAATAGACCCTCTTTCTTTTTACAGAGTATTGCGTTCGAAAAACCCTTCTCCTTACCTCTTCTTACTTGATTATGAAGATTTTTCTATTTGTGGTTCAAGTCCAGAAGTAATGGTGCGTCTTACAGAAGGAGAAATACTCCTTCGTCCCATAGCAGGTACCCGTAAACGTGGTAAAAATGCTGCCAGGGACAAAGAGTTGGAGCAAGAGATGCTTGATGACCCTAAAGAGTGTGCAGAACATCTCATGCTTATAGATTTAGGGCGTAATGATGTAGGACGTGTCGCTCAAACTGGTACAGTTAAAGTGACTGATATGATGAGGGTTGAAAAATACTCTCATGTCATGCATATGGTTACTGACGTTGAAGCAACCCTTGAAGATGACAAAGATATGTTTGACCTTTTTGCTGCTACCTTTACAGCAGGTACTATGACGGGAGCACCTAAAATTGAAGCTATGAAACTGATAGCCAACTATGAAGGTTTAAAGCGTGGTTTCTACTCTGGTGCAGTAGGCTATTTCTCTTTTGATGGTAACATGGACTCAGCCATAGCCATACGTACCTCACTCATCAAAGAAGACAGTATTACTTTACAGGCTGGTGCAGGCATCGTCGCAGATTCTATTCCAGAACTAGAGTACCTAGAGGTTAAAAACAAGCTAGGTGCACTTTTGGCGACACTAAAAGAAATGGAAAGACTCTAAAAATGAGTCAACAACTCTTTGCCATTTTTGGCAATCCTGTCAGCCATTCCAAATCACCCCTCATGCATAATCTAGCCTTTGAAGGTTTAGGTTATGATGCATGTTATACACGTCACCTTTTAAAAGATGGTAATACACTCAAGGAAACTTTTTTTAAGCTAAACCTTAAAGGTGTCAATGTCACTGTTCCCCATAAAGAAGCAGCCTTTCATGCCTGTGATGAGCTCGATACATTTGCAAAAAATATAGGCGTGGTCAATACTATCGTAGAAAAAGATGGAAAACTGTATGGTTATAATACAGATGCTCCTGGATTTCTAAAGGCCATCTCAGAATTTAAAGATCTAAAGACAGTTTTATTTTTAGGTGCAGGGGGTACTGCACAAGCTACCTCAAGTATTTTACGTGATGAAGGCTATGAAGTTACATTGCTTAACAGAAGTCCAAACCGATTGGAAAAATTTATCAAAGATGGTTTTAAGACATTTACTTTTGATACGTTTGAACCTAACACCTATGATTTGGTTATCAACATGACTTCTGCTGGACTGGAAAATGACTCTCTACCAGCACCCAAAAAAATACTTGATATAGTTATACCTCAGGCAAAAGCCTGTGTTGATGTCATTTATGGGAAAGAAACACCTTTTTTAAAATTAGCCAAAACACATCAAAAACCTACAAAAGATGGCTCTGATATGTTACTTTATCAAGGTATCATCGCCTTTGAATACTTTACAAACCATACATACACTTTTGAAGAAATTAAACCCTATATGCAAAGGGCTTTTAGCCTATAAGCAAAAGTCTTGCTGGTATTTGATTTTAATTAACCTTTTCAAGTTACAATACACACAGATATATAAAAAGGTAGTTTATGGTTAATATATTGATGATAGAAGATGATCCGGAGTTTGCAGAGCTTCTTAGTGAGTATTTAGCACAATATGATATCAAAATCACCAACTTTGAAGACCCCTTTTTAGGTTTGAGTGCGGGTGTAAAGAAGTATGATTTACTCATATTAGACCTTACCCTTCCTGGCATGGATGGTCTAGAAGTTTGTGAAGAAGTCATCAGAAAATATGACATTCCTGTGATTATCTCTTCTGCGCGATCAGATATCAATGATAAGGTTGAAGCTCTGGCTATCGGTGCGGATGACTACCTACCTAAACCTTATGACCCCAAAGAGATGTATGCAAGAATTATGTCTTTACTTAGAAGGTATGAAAAGTCTCAGAACAGTGAGATAACTACACCAAAAAGTGACTTTGAGATTAAAGGTGATACCATTTACTATAAAGCAGAAGCACTGAATCTAACCCCTGCAGAATTTGAAGTACTCTCTTTACTGATAAAGCATCAAGGAATAACACAGTCACGTGAACAAATCATCAATACTGCAGGTAATATGAGCATTGACTCTCAAGGTAAAAGCTTGGATGTCATCATCTCTAAAATTCGTACAAAGTTAGGTGATAACAAACGCATACAAGCTGTACGTGGTGTAGGGTATAAGCTTGTTTAATCGGTTTAAATCTCTCAAAAGTAAAATAAGACTTATCTTCTTTCTTACACTTCTTCTCCTTTCAATTTTATTTATCGGATCAATCAAATATGATCACATTAAGTATGAAGAACATAATGAAATGCATGAACGTTTGGTTTCTCACTATCTGTATAACTATTATCTCATTCATGGTATCATCGATGAAGCTTACCTTGAATCACAAAACTTTTCTCTCATAAAAGATAAAGAAAAAGTGGTGCAGATAGAACACTATTTTAAAGAAAAAGATAAATATAAAAAATATGCTGTAGATTCATACAAACTTCAACGTATTCTTCTCATCAATAACGATAGATTTAAACTTTTTTTACAAAATAAAAACAAACCCAAACATCCTATAAAACGTATGATTGTTTTTGCCCTCGTCTTTGTCCTTATAATCATTCTCTACTTTTGGATAATACGTAGTCTACGCCCTTTATCTGAACTCAAAAATAAAATCAAAACTTTCTCAGAAGGTAATCTTGATATATCCTGTGCCAGTGATAAAAATGATGAAATAGCTGAAGTTGCCAATGAATTTGACCATGCAGTCACTACGATACGGGAACTTATCCATTCACGACAGCTTTTTTTACGTGCCATCATGCATGAACTCAAAACCCCCATTGCCAAAGGTCGCTTAGTAAGTGAAATGCTCGATGATGAAAAAAGTAAAACACGTATGCACAGTATCTTTGAAAGACTTAATCTACTCATTGATGAATTTGCTAAAATAGAAAAAATAACTTCTAAAAATTTTAAACTCAATATCAAGCCATACAAAATGAGTGACCTTGTTGAGGGAAGTATAGACCTACTCATGGTAGACAACCCAAAACAACTTATTGATATAAAAATCATACAAGACTATCAAGTTGATGTTGATTTTGAGCTTTTAACACTAGTGATAAAAAATCTCATCGATAATGGCATTAAATATAGTCAAGATAAGCACATCAGAGTCTTAGTAAATCATCAACAGCTGACCCTTGTAAATAAAGGTGAAGCCCTTAAAGAACCTCTTGAAAATTATTATAAGCCATTTCATACTTCAAAAAATGGGTTGGGGTTAGGGCTATACATTGTCAAAAGTATCTTAGAAATTCATCAAATGGAACTAACCTATGCACATAAAGATGGAGAAAATATCTTTACGATTGTTTAAGTTTATCCTTCAGTGATTGTTTCTGAAAGCATAAAAGAGAGTTCTAAGGCTTGAGAAGCATTAAGCCTCGGATCACACTGCGTATGATATCGACTTGCCAAACTTTCATCTGTGATTGGAGAAGAAGTACTCCCTGTACACTCTGTTACATCATTCCCCGTCATTTCAAGGTGTATACCAGCTGCAACTGTACCCATCTCTTTATGAATGGCAAAAAATTGTTCTACTTCTGAAAGAATATTGTCAAAGTTTCTTGTCTTAAACCCAGTAGAAGACTTTTCTACATTACCATGCATTGGGTCTATCGTCCACACAACATTTTTCCCTGCATCTTTTACTTTTTGAAGTAATGGGGGATACTTTTCAGAAATAATACTGGCACCCATACGTACGATCAGAGTCAGTCTTCCCTCTTCATTTTCAGGGTTAAGTGCCTCAATAAGTTCTATCAACTCATCTTCACCCATACTTGGACCTACCTTACAGCCAATAGGGTTGTCAATGCCTTTAAAGTACTCAATATGTGCTTCATTTAAATCTCTTGTTCTGTCACCTATCCATAACATATGTGCCGAACAATCATACCACTTTCCTGTTTCGGAATCTTGTCTTGTCATTGCTTCTTCATAATTTAAAAGCAAGGCTTCATGAGACGTATACATCGTTGTCTGGTGCAGTTGTGGCAAGGTGTCACTGTTAAGACCACAAGCAGCCATAAACTTCATAGATTGATCAATCTTATTACTGAGTTCATCATAACGTTTCCCAAGAGGATTGTCTTTGATAAAATCGAGATTCCACTGATGTACTCTATTTAAGTCTGCCAACCCCCCACGTGAAAATGCGCGCAAGAGATTTAAGGTTGCTGCTGATTGATTGTATGCCTTGATCATATTATAAGGATTTGGTATCCTTGCTTCTTCAGTAAATTCAATACCGTTAATGATATCACCACGGTAACTAGGAAGTTTCACCCCATCTACTTCTTCAAAGTCTGAAGACCTTGGTTTTGCAAACTGTCCTGCAATACGTCCCACTTTAACTACTGGTTTTCCTGTAGAATACATTAATACCATGTTCATTTGAAGCATAAGTTTTAGAAGATTTTTTATATTTGCAGCATTGAAGTCTGAAAAACTTTCTGCACAATCTCCACCCTGAAGTAAAAATGCTTCTCCACGACCTGCACGTGCTAATTTTGCTTTTAGTCTTCTTGCTTCATCTGCAAAAATAATAGGCGGAAATAAATTGAGTTTTTTTTCTACGCTTTGAAGAAGTTCTTGATCTTGATATGTTGGTTGTTGCTTTATAGGAAATTTTCTCCAGCTACTAGGTGTCCAACTCATAAGTTATCCTTGAAATAAATTGAAAGATTATATCTGAAAATGCATGAAAAGTGTAAGTGTTTTAAAAAATTTAAAAAAAATAAAACTTTTGAGCTTTATTTAAGAAATAATATGCCTTATTCACATGGTGAATAAGTAGTGAATAACTCATATTAAATAATGCAACCCGTGTTTCAGGGACATATCATAATTTGATTACTTTTTGACAACAAATGTAACAAAGTTTGCCCACTGAAAAACTGTTTCTATTTTTGTGAACCCTGCATCTTGACACATCTGTATATTTTCTTTTATAGTAAACGGTATAAGCACGTTTTCCAAAGCTTCACGTTTTTGTGCGATCTCGTATTCACTGTATCCTTGTTCTTTTTTATACGCATAATAAATATCTATCATTTGTTTATCTAGCTGTTTATCTTCAAAAACTACTTTTTCAGAAAATATAAAAATACCATCATCTTTTAATCCATTATAAATCTTATTCACAAGCTCCAAACGCTGTATGGGGCGTATAAACTGTAAAGTATAGTTCGCTACGATGACATCTTCTTGCACGTAGTTATACTCCAACATATCTGCATATTCCAATTTAATATGTGCACCAAATGCCTGGCATTTTTGTATAGCTCTGTCTAACATGGCCTGAGAGTTATCTACTCCTTTAAGATGCATAGGTACTGACATTTTAGAATGCAGATCCAATAAAAATTTTGCAGTAGACGAACCCAAGTCAAGTATCTTCTTACCTTCTCTTTGTTCAGCCAAAATCAATGAAATCACTAACCTTCTCACCTCGTCATAAAAAGGTACAGAACGTGATAACATATCATCAAATACAGAAGCCACTGCCTCATCAAACTCAAACTTTTTACTTATCTTTTCTGTGAATACTTTGTCTTTTTCCATCTTTAACCTTCACCAATAAATTCTTGTACACTTTTATAATATCTTTCATCTGAAGAGATATCATGATGTCCTCTGCCCTGGATAAGTATCACTTTTAAAGTATGCTTATCAAATGCATCAATAAGTCTTTGGGTATTTTCTCTAGGTATCACCTTATCATTTTGTGCAAAAATAATCAATGTCTCTGCCTTTATCCTCTGAACACGACTCAAAGAATCATATCTCTCTTTTAAAAGTAATGACACAGGGTAAAGTGGGTAGAGACTTTGTGCTACATCTACTACACTATCAAAAGGGGTAATCAATACCAAGCGATAAACCTCTTTATGTGCAGCTACATAAGTAGCTATCCCAGAACCTAAACTCCGACCACCCACAGAAATACGCTCATGTTTAGACCTAACCGTATCATAGAGTCTTAAAGCATCCTTATACAAATCCTCTTCACTGGCAATACCTGTACTTTTACCATACCCTCTATAGTCCAACAAATAGACTGTCAAATGAGGAAATTGTTTTGCGATGTATGCTGCACTACCTGCCATAGACTCTGCATTGCCACCAAAATACAAAATAGCATTTTGATGCCCCTCATTTACAACAATCACATTGGTACTCTGCGTACCGCTTTGCAAAGTCATGTTGGGATACCCAGATGATGTATCAGATGTAGGGAAGTAAAGGAACTCATGCTGATTCAAATAAAGGTATATACCAAAAGCCACATACACAAAAAGTAAACCGATACCTATGCTTCTTAAAGTACTTTTCATTTGAGTATCTGTTTTGTCTTGACTACATCATCTTCTATTTGCCTCTTTAAGTCCTCTAAGCCCTCAAATTTTTTATTGTGTCGTATAAAATCTACCAATTTAAGCGCAATAGTCCCTCTTAAGACACCTATATCTTTATCTATAACATATGTCTCTACTGCAAAAGCACCATCGGTACTTACCCTGTGTCCTAAAAAACTCACAGAATCTAACCATTCTTCTTTTATAAGGGTACGCGTGGCATAAACTCCTTCTAAAGGTAATTGATACTCTTTTATGTATAGATTTAAAGTAGGTACTAACTCTTTTTGACCCAAGCCCTGTCCTTTTATCACCTCACCCTCTATACTATGTTCTCTACCTAAAAGTTTGTTTGTCCATAGTATATCACCTTCTTTTAGGTACTGTTTGATAGTACGAGAATGTACAGAAACACCTTCTATACTCACCTCTTCTACTACCGTTACAATTCCATCAAACAATTCTTGCAGTACTTTTGTATTGCCTTCTCTATTTTTACCAAAAATAAAATCATACCCGACAACAATTCTTTCTAATTTGGGGAAATCACTTTTTAACTTTAGCACAAATGCTTCAGGTGTCAACCCCTTAATCACATCAAAGTGGTAAAAGCAACATACCTTCGAGGTAAAGTTTGCACGCTTATATCCAGGGGTTAAGTACCCACCATTTCGCTCTATGATGACCAGTGCTTCTACCTCATCTATAAGTGTTTGATGGGCGATATGTATGCCGTCAAAAGAGCCTATGGCGATGGATTTTATTTGATTAGTGTATGCCAATGTTCTTACCTATGCTTCACAAAGTGATACAGGTACTCTTGGTTACCCTCTTTACCTGTCACTTTCGACTCTGCCTGATACTGTTCTTCCCAGCCTAACTTCAAAGCCTCAGCCTCAAATGCTTCTTTACGTCTAGCGATAGCATCTATATCTTGTACCACACCCTTAGAGTCACGTTTCACATCTTTACCTACTTCAAACTGTGGCTTGTATAGGATGATGATGTCTGTACCTTTATGACTAAGCCTATCTATGTCATTTATTATCTTCAAGATAGAGATAAACGACACATCACAGGTAATAAGCTCAAAGTCCTCAGCACTTTCAAACTCACGTATGTCTGTCTCTTCATGTAATGCAACTCTAGCATCTTCACGTAAAGAGATATGTAGCTGCTCAGACCCTACATCGACACAGTCGAGTGTCACTACCCCATTTTCCAACACTATCTGGGCAAAGCCACCCGTACTAGAGCCTATATCTAAAGCTCGTTTTCCTTGCATGTCTACAGGATGTTCAGCCAAAAAATCTTCTAGCTTACGTGCAGCACGGCTCACATAAAACTTCGTATTTTTTACTTCCACTAC
>JALSHU010000079.1 GCA_026982075.1 Sulfurovum sp.
TAGATGCTTTTATATGATAAAATTGATTCCACTCATATCTATGACAAGCATCTTTTAAAATTTTACTTCTACGATAATCAGTAGAAAATTCATTTTTATTTTGGAGACTATTGATTAATTTATCACTGTCTATTTTTTCTTGAGATAAAAATTCTGCCCCCGAAGTACAGCCACTACCAATAGCTCCCGTTAAACCTATAATCATATACTCATTACGAAGAGAATTAAATATATCTTTCACATTATTCATTCTGTTTAGTCCCATCAAGTTTAAAATTTTTAAAAATTAAGAATTCATAGTCAGCTAGTTAAACAATCTTCATCTATAAATTCTATAAGTTTATATCACTCAAAGTATACGCAAAAAAATGTCAATTCTTGTTAAATTGAAAATGTGTTATATGTGAGTAGTCAATGACCCCTACAGTACTATATTTTCAATCAATACATTAATACTTTTTTTACGATAACAAACAGTTAATTTCCATCACACCAACTTCCCCATCAAACCCAAACTCTCCCCACTCATCTTAGAAAAAGCAAACCACTTCTTGCCCAAGTCTTTCAAACTAGCACCTATATGATACACCTCTACATCATCAAGTATTAGAAACCTATCATGTGAAGCATCAAAGCGTTTGAGTTCTATGGGGTGGTACTGTGCATTGTACTTTTTGAGGTCTAGTTTGAGTTGTTTGGAGATGGTTTTGGTGTAGATAGTCACTTGCACATCTTGGTTTTTAGAAAAGAGCGTGAGGACACTCTCGTCTATGTAGTTATCTACAAGTTTTATGGAAGTCTTTGCACTTTTTATGAGCTTGGCTACAAATGCATACGCATCAAACACCTGCCCATCATAGAAGATGCCTTGTGTAGGGGTGAGAGAGTTGTCCTGAAGTCGGGTATCTATGTTGCTCACTCTATGATGGAGTGACTGTACCTCTTGTTCGAGAGATATAAACCTATCATGTGTGATTTTGTCTGCATTGATGGCATATCCATTGGAGATGTAGTTTTTGAGTACCTTGGTTGCCCATTGCCTAAAGGCAACACCTTTTTGTGATTTGACTCTGTATCCAACAGAGATAATGACATCTAAATTGTAGTATTCTATCTCTCTTGTAACTTCTCTGCCACCTTCATTTTGAACTGTCGCAAAATTTGCGACAGTTGCTTCTTTTTGAAGTTCTTTATCCTTAAAAACATTTGAGATATGCTTCCCAATAGTTTTGACATCCCTACCAAAAAGCTCTGCTAACTGTTGTCTATGTAGCCAAACGGTTTCATCTTCTACAGAAACTCTAATCTCTATTTCGCCACTTTGATATATCTCTACACTGTGCTTCATAGTAACCTCATACGATATTTTTAGTATGATAGCGACTATTTTTTATTTTGGATAAAAACATGTCATATTGACATGTTTTCATCATCACACTACTTCAAAATCTCCAAAAACCCTTCCCTATTACTATAACCCACAAACTGATGCACTATCTTCTCAGTTTTGGGGTCTACTATATACAGTGTAGGAGTTAAGGCTATCTCTTTAAACTGCTTTGGGAAGTTCTTTTTAGAGAAGTTTAGTTTTACGGGGATATACTTGGCTTTTATCTTTTTGTCTATGTCTGTTTTGGAGAGCAGTCGTTTTTCTAGTTTACGACACCATGGACAGTAGCTCGTACTCATAAATATAAGCAGTTCTTTTCCCTCTTTTTTAGCCTTTTTGAGTGCTACTTTATAGTCAGTCTCGTAGCCCATATGTGCTGCAAAGTTTGTATGGGTTAAGCCTGTTTTAGTTTGGGTACTTCCTTTGTTGTCATCTTTGTACTGGTAGGCAAACTTTGAAAGCATCTCTTCTACTGTGTCCATGAGGTCATCTTCTACATCATCACTTGCAGCTATGAGATGAGAGTCTACATACGAGAGTGCAAATATAGCTCCTCCATCAGACTCGCGTTTCATGTACTCCCCTAACTCTAGGTTGACTTTATAACCCACAGTATCGCCTATGGAAACCTTGGAGATGAGGAAAGCAAGTACACGTGAGGGGTGGTTGGCAGTATTGACATTGAGCTCTTTAGACATGGCTATCATCTCTGCTCTTATCTCTTCGTTGTGTATCTCCAATTCTGGTACAGAAGAGACTAGCGGGTCATACTCTTTTACGCCTGTAAGTACATAAAAACTTTGCGCACATACGATGATACTGCTCAAGAGTCCTAAAAGTAAAAGTCTCATGACTTACTCACTTTATTAGCTCTATAGGCTGTATATTTTCGCTTGGGATTATCCTCACCTCTTGCATCATAATCTTTAAGTTTTTTTGCTTGTTGCTCATAAGGAAAACCAAAAAACAAAGAAAGAAAATTCCAAATCATGATAAAAAACCTTTTTATAGCCTGCCAAGTTATATCAACATATTTCATACTGCTCCTTGAAAGTTAAAGTCTATACAGCCTTGAGTTTAGTCTTCGTCTAACGCATCAAATTCTTCTTGCTTTTCCTCAAACCATTGCTTCATAGTAACGCCATTTTGCATCACAGCTTTCATAATTTTGATGGCTTTAATATGTGCTTCATCACCTTCTTGTTGCATCTCGATGTTGTGTCTTAAGCTTAATTCTGATATTTCTCTAAAAGTCTCACCTTGAAACATGATGTCACAAGCGCCTCCAAGTTGTTTACATGTCATTGTTTTCATCGTATTTCCTATCATTAATTTATAGAGATAGTATAACCCAATAGTCTAAAAATACTATGATGAGATAAAGTTAAAAGGATTTAGGCTACTTCTTGTATACCATACAACATTTAGTAGGTGCTATGGCTTTGGTTTCTGCTTCTTTGGCTTCACTTATTTTTTTAAGTCCATTTTGTTCAAAGAGTGTAAATTCACGGGCATATAGTGGCCAAGGTGGGCCGCCATAGTTGTCTTTGTCATTTTGTGTATGGGCATAGACAAGCAGTGTACCATTCTTGGCTACTAGCTCCGTGATGATGAAGATAAGTTTTTCTCTGTCTTGCCTAGGTAAAGACTGTACAGTCAGACCTTCATAGACAAAGTCATAGGCCTCATATGAAGCTTTAGGCATAGCATAAATGTCCCCTACATAAAAGTTTGTTTTACTTGTTGGGTGTCTCTCTTTAGCTAATGTTATGGCTGTAGGCGAAATATCCATCGCATCTACTGTGTAACCTTGTGCTTCCAGTGCCAAAGCATCATCACCCAAACCACAGCCTATGACTAAAGCCTTTTTACCCTCTACCTTTTCTTGTGTGTCCAAGTACTCTAGTAAATATACATTCGCAGACAGCGTTGCCCAAGGTATGTCTGCAAGCCTGTCTTTACCTACACTTTTATACACACTTTCAAAAAAGTTCTTTTCTTTCATTTTCTCTCTTTTTTATTGATGATATTTCTTTTTTTGGAAGGGTAGCATAGCATTATTGATATATTGCACCGCTTCTTCTACACTCTTCATACTTAAAGGTCGTCCAAGTGTTTGCATATAAGAGGTATAAAACTGCCATGACATGAGTATAGAGTCTACAATGTATTCAAATATATTTTCATCAAGTACCTCCAAGTCACCATTATCCACAAAAGAGTGCACGGTAATACCTATACGTTTTCTATGTGCAAGATTATCGGCAATGTATTGTTTTTCTAAAATAGCATCACGAGAAAACAAAAAAAGCATTTCTCTAAAAAAGAACCTATATTCCCACTGTATGCCTATAAGCAATTTTTGATGTTCTCTAAGCTCTTCTAAGGTTTGAGGAAGTTCCGTTATAGAAAGTGTCATCTCTTCTCTCATTTGTCTATAGAGTAGTCGTATTATCTCTTCTCTGTTCTTATAATGATAGTGTAAATTCCCAGGGCTTATCGCCATCGCTTTTGCTATATGGTTGGTAGTGACTGCTTGGGTGTTGCTTTCATTAAAAAGTCTTCTTGCGGTCTTAAGTATTTCTTCTTTTCGTGACATTTCACCTCCTAAAACAACAGAGTATAGTGTATTTACTCTAGAATGTCAAACATTATAATGGCTCTTAAGTCACGTATATACCGTGGATACTTGGATATTTATATCAATGCCATAACATTGTTAGTGTAGTTGCTCTTGACAAATTTCTTACTTTATCGATATACTTGTAGAGTAATTACACTAAAATATATAAAGGATAGCATATGAAAATACTTCATAGAGACGCGTTACCCTTAGGTGGCTTTGCAGGACTAAAAGAACACCGTTTAGTAGTAGACAAACGTGTAGGTGGACAAGATGATACCTGGGATGGTCTAGGTAACTTTGTCTATTTAGCAGATGCAAACTTCAATCCTTATGGCGAAACTAAAATGCATTCTCATCGAGAGATAGATGTTATATCTATCGTACTTGAAGGAGATATAGCACATGAAGGTTCACTAGAGCATGGTAGTTCACTAACAAAAGGACAAATTCAAATCCAACGTGCAGGCGCAGAAGGTTTTGCACATAACGAGATAAACCCAAATCCTAGTAGAAACCGTATGATTCAAATCTGGGTTCTTCCTGAACATCATGGAGAAAAAGCAGACTACAAACTCTACAATGTAGGAGAAAATGAATTAACAAAAATCTATGGAGGAGCAAAGGAACAAATAGAGACCTTTGACAGCCATACCGTACTAGAAGTGGGACGATTTATAAAAGATGAAAGTGTCACAAAAAATGGAGACTTTTTAGTCTACATCACGGAAGGTAATGCAAAACTCAACGGTACCTTAGTAAATGACGGTGACCTCATACGAGGCAGAGACCTTTACTTCAAAGCCACAAGTGAGTATGCACAGCTTATCATTATCAGTCAAAACTTAAAGGAATAAATTATGAATACCACACGCGTAAAAAATGCCTTATGGGGAGCCTTCATAGTAGATGCCATGGCTATGCCAGTGCACTGGTATTATCAAAGAAAATACATCTATGAAGGATTTGAGGGAGGCATCACAAAGTACGAAGATGCTCCTCACCCTCACCCAGAGTCTTTTATGGTAGGAATGTCTTATCATCCTAACATCGCTAAAGCAAAAGAGTTAGGACGTCCTTTTGACATTGTCCACAAGCATATCCGTTTTTATGACACCAACTATAACGACCTAGACATAAAACTCTCAGTACACGATGGTGAACATAAAAATGCTATGCCTAAAAAAAATGAACGATATCATTATCATCATGGCTTGAAAGCTGGTGAAAATACACTTGGGGCAAATCTTATACGTGTGTTAATGCGTAGCATCATTAAAGAAGGTCAGTACAAACAAGACGTATTCATAAAAGACTTTGTAAGCTACCTAACAACACCAAATCTCAATAAAGACCCCTATACGGAAGTATACATCCGAGCTTGGTTTGAGAACTACTCTAATGGTGTACCTCCCCATGCTTGTGCAGAGGAGCAAAGAAATGTGTGGTCTATTGGCTCAAATGGTGGTATCATCCGTCCACTCGTTTTAGCACTTACCTCTAAGTCAACATTTCAGGCATTGGGCGTTGCCTTGCAACATCAACAAATCACCCACCGTTCAGACAATGTAAGTTCAGCTCTTTGTGTATTAGTGCCACTATTGCGTACACTTTTAGATGGAGAAAATCCTTTAGAGACATTAAAGGAAGCTGCATTACAAGTACAACGTACCACCATAAGTGGTTCTGAACTCTCGAAGACATACGCTGAGCACAATGGACCAGGAAACATTACAAAAGATGAAATGTGGAAGATACATACTGATTTTTCAGATAGTAATGTAGACTTAGATGCTTTAATAAAAGACTATACAGAAGATGAAATCTTGGGTTCAGTCTTTACTACAGGATGTTACCCTGAGCAGTCATTACCTGTACTCATGTATCTCTTGTACAAAAATAAATTTGACTTTAAAGCTTCTGTTTTAGCCAATGCAAATGCCGGTGGAGACTGTGTACATAGAGGTATCATCTTAGGTCTTTTAGCAGGTGCAGCGAATGATGACATACCTGAAGTACTCAAAACAGGTTTAGTAGAGTATGAAAGTATCAAAAAAGAGATAGAAGATTTTGTCAAGGTCATATTATGAAAAATATAGGCATTCTAGTAGCAAACATGAATAAAAATATGGAACTTGCTCACAACATACAAGAAGTACTCACAGTCAAATAACTTATCTCTTATGGGTAAATATGATATGATTATAAAAATTTATTCACACATAAAGGACATCTATGGCAAGTGGATTTTTTGCACTTTTTGATGATATAGCACTACTTATGGATGACATGGCTACTATGAGCCAAGTTGCTACTAAAAAAACAGCGGGTATTTTAGGCGATGATCTAGCAGTGGCCGCAGAGCAAGCTTCAGGTTCAGCAGCTTCAAGAGAACTTCATGTCATATGGGCTATCTTTAAAGGCTCAGCTATAAATAAAGCCATCATCCTACCTTTGGCATTTTTACTCTCAGCCTTTGCTCCTTGGATTATAGTCCCCATACTTATGCTTGGTGGGGTATATCTTGCTTTTGAAGGAATGGAAAAAATCTATGAATACTTTTTTCATAAGCAAGCAGCACATGAAAAAATAAGTGCACAAACCACGCAAAACAAAGAAGAAGTCCTCGATGCTGAAAAAGATAAAATAAAATCTGCCATACGTACTGACTTTATACTCTCTGTAGAGATTGTTATCCTTGCCTTAAGTACCGTAAGTGAAAGTTCTCTTATTGTCCAAATAGCTGTTGTCACTCTTGTAGCAGCTTTAGCAACTGTAGGGGTATATGGATTGGTTGCTTTACTCGTACGTATGGATGACTTCGGGTATAAACTTGTAGCTATGAACAACGATGCACAGTCCTTTATGCATAAGTTTGGACAGTTTCTCATCTCTGCCTTACCAAAAGTTATCCGTGCGCTTGCCGTCATAGGCACTATTGCTATGCTTCTTGTCGCTGGAGGAATATTTGTCCACAATGTACATGCCATACATGAGATAGTACAAAATATTCCTTCTATTTTCGGGGAATTACTTGTAGGTGCCATAGTAGGTATATTGGCTGTTGCACCCATGGAGATTGTTAAAAAAGTAAAGGCAATGTAAATGGTTTTTTTTCGCCCTGTATACACCCATCTAGAAGCCGGTAAGACATACCATTTTTGTAACTGTGGGAAGAGTGTAGATGGGGTTCTTTGTGATGGTAGCCACAAAGGTACAACCTTTACCCCTACAGAGTTTACAGTAAAAAAAACGGATGACTATTACCTCTGTAAATGTAAGAAGTGCTACAACGGTATCTTCTGTGACAGCAACCATACCAAAAAAGAAAAACTCTCTTTAGATTTTGAGGTTTAATACCTCTACTTACAACTTTACACCCCATTTATTTAACATAAATATAACACTATAGTAAGCCATAATAGTTAAGAGTATAGAAATGCCCATACTAAGATAAAAACCAAAACCTTTTTTGACAAAAAAAGGAAAAGCTAAAAATAGTGTCATTGAAGGTGCTATGAGCCATACAATGCTCTTTGAGAACTCTACTGCTTTTACACTACTGTTGGTATCAATATACATCCAGGTCATCGCCAAGATAGAAACCAGAGGAATCGCTGCTAGCATAGCACCTAATAGGCTACTTCTTTTTGCTATCTCAGAAATAAGCACTATCAATACTGCTGTAACAATAAGTTTTACTGTGTAATAGAGCAATTTTCTTCCTTTTTTCACTATTATCGTCGATAAGACTATAAGAATACTATTATAATTGAATTTTGTTGATGAGAAACTTTATACCTAAAGCTTCTCAATCCATTCAGCAATTAAAGTGCGTAAAGTTCTTTTTCTTTGGCTATGAGTACATCTGCTAAAAACCCATATGCTTCTTCCCATGCTGCCATAACTTCATCAGTCGCTCCATCACCTAATACGGTCTTTATAGCTTGAAGCAGTGCATCTCCTACCATAGGGTAATGTTCAGGTTGTACTTTGGTTTTAACATGTACTGTAGCCATCTGTTCTATACCCTTACTAAGGTTTTCTAATTTATCTATATTTGCTGCATACGCATACACAGCAGCAGCTAGTTTTTTATGTTGATCAGGTGATGCATCTTTAAATAACGCTTGTGTTTCAGGGTATTTTGAAAATAAAACCTTATACATTTCTGACGTGATAGCCTCACCATGTTCTTTAAGTACAGGTGCTGTTGCCTTGATAATCGCTTTTGTTGCTTCGTTCATTTTGTATCCTTTAATTTTGAGATACGTAAATATAACCAAGAAAAAAGATTCTATTATTGATAATTGTCAATAATAGGAGTAAATTAGTCTTATTTAAACAAATAAGTTGTTTTCCAACTCCAACAACTTCTTCTTCGCAGGTAAACCACCCGCATACCCTACCAACTCACCATTAGACCCTATGATGCGGTGACATGGGATGAGTATGCTTATGGCATTGGCTCCATTGGCAGAAGCTACGGCTCTAACTGCTTTTTCATTGCCTATATTTTTAGCTAGTTCTAAATATGAGGCATTTGCTCCATAAGGGATTTTTATAAGCCCTTGCCACACGGACTTTTGAAATTCTGTTCCTATGGTGAGTAGTGGAATATCAAAAGTTTTTCTTCTTCCTGAAAAATACTCTTTTAGCTGTGTAATGGTTTGCTCTATAACTTCAGAACTCTCTTCACTATACTCAGCGTTTAGTCCGTTTTGTAGTCGCTTGTCTATGGTCATACGCATACGTCTATACTTCCAGTCTGTCAAGCATAGTTTACCATCGTAGGAACCTAGCAGTATTTCTCCTACTGGGCTTTTATAGGTTTGTATGTTTATTGTGTTCATTTTCAAGATACCCTTTCCATATGCCTTTCTCTTAAGCATAAAAACAAAGCCAGTCCAAACCCTACAGCTACCAAGGTTGCCAAGATAGATATAGCCATCGTTTTCATGCCTAGTTTTTTACTTTCAAATATAATGAATGCTATCACAGCTATAGTAGCCATCATAAAGTCCAAAGCTGTTGTTTTTGCAACATCGTTTGCAAGTAGTTCAGAAAAAAATAGCGACACATCCAAACCATGTTCAATGACCCATGGTAAAAATACTCCATAGGGTAACACTAACCCCAGTATAGCTAAAACAAAATAAACATTCCTCTTTGACATCATCAATCCTTTAAATTTAAGATATCAGAGTTTAGCTTTATATGAGAGGGTTGTCATTCACTTAGGTTCAGATTTCCTCAACTTACTCAAAGTCTGAGGAGCTATCCCCAAATACGAAGCCACATGATACGACTTTACTTTCTCAAAGATGGTCGGATACTCTTTGAGCAAACGTACATAACGCTGCTGGGCACTCTCTCCCATGAGTGACAGCACACGCTTATAGGTAGATGCATACCAAGTGTCGTGTATCATCATACGCCCAAAATGTTGCCACTTCATATTAATATTAAAAAGCTCATCCAAGTCAGCTACGCTTATCACCTCAAACTCTGCATCTTCCAAAATCTCAAAACTCACAAGTGAGGGGCTTTGTTCATAGAAGCTTACCGAGTCATCCATGAACAAATTTAGCTTACTCATACTCTCATCGTTAAAATAGAGTTGCCATGTGAAGTCTTTACCGTTGTTGTCTATGAAATACGACCGAGCAAGTCCGCTTTTGATGTACCAAATATCAGAAAATATATCTCCAGCATAGTGGACTATCTCACCTTTTTTGGCTGATTTTGGTTTAAATTTGGAGCGTACGACTTCCCACTCTTCATCGGTGATTTTTATGGATTTTTCTAGTTCTGTTCTTAGGTAGTTCATATTGCCACGTATCCTCTACATATATTTTTCAAAAAAGCAAACCTCACGCCCATTTTCAATGCTCCTATCATAACATCTACATTTGACAAAGATATCATACCTCTATCATCCCTTCCAAATACTTCACCGCTTCACCTCTTATCTCAACTCTCTCACCTTTTAACTGACAAGAGACTTCACCACCTCTAGCTGATAGTTGTTTGGCAAAAAACTCATCTTTCTTTAATATCTCTTTCCAATAACTCACCAACTGTGTAAATGCAGAACCTGTCACAGGGTCTTCATCTATGCCATATTTTGGGGCAAAAAAACGGGCTACAAAATCATATTTTTCACTTTTAGAGCTAATGCAAACGCCTCTTAAATCTAGCTCTTTGAGTATGGCTAAATTAGGTGTTACATTGGCGACCTCTTCTTCATGTTCAAAAATAACAATATAATCCATAGAAGCAAAAGTAGCCAAAGGCTTTACCCCAAAAGCTTGTTCTATTTTTGGACTTATGTCACAAGGTTCTATTGTTTGAATTGGAAAGTCCATAATAAAATGATTTTTCTCTTTTCTAACCTCCAATATCCCACTTTTGGTAGAAAACATAATAACCTCTCGCTCATATTCCATACATTCAAACAACACATACGCAGATGCTAAAGTTGCATGACCACACATATCTACTTCATGTAAAGGCGTAAACCAACGTAGTTCACAAATCTCATCTTTCTGCACAAAAAATGCTGTTTCACTAAGATTGTTCTCTTGGGCTATCTTTTGCATAAGCTCACCATCTATCCACGCATCCAAAGGCACAACCATCGCAGGGTTTCCTTCAAATACTTTGGTGGCGAACGCATCTATTTGGTAGGTTTTTAGTTGCATAATTTATCTTTTGTTTGATAAGCATATATTGCCAGTTTCCAGCATCTAGTCACTATACATATATAATTTTTGCCTCGCTCTAAGCTACATCTTCTAACGAAAAGTTCACAACTTCAATCATTCTGTTGTTCGCTTTTGCATCATTGACTAGCAGTTCAATATTCTGGGCAACTTTATCAGAAATCCACTCTTCACCACAAAGAGAACATACTGTCGCAGGTGTTTCTCTAATAATAATCAAATTAGTCCCCAAATCAACTGTAAAAGTAACAGTTGTCTCTTCTTTTTTCCCATTGCAAATGGGACAATTTGTTTTAACTGTTTTCATTTTCTCTCCTAGTTTTTAAATCTTCATTAAAATGTACACTATCAGGCAGATATGCTGTGATAATATAAACTATCATATTCTCTTCATCTAAACTTGCCACAACATGAATCGCTTTTGTTTTGATATAAAAAAAAATAATGCACTCGAAAAAGGAACATCAGTCTCATAATTTTCTATAATCTCTCCAAATAGTAGAGTTTCTTTAACTTCATTACAACTGATGCCTCTTTGCAACATTCGTTCTAATGTGTGTTTACGCCATTCAATAGTACCAATCTCTAGTACTTTTAACATCTTTTCTATATCCATTTACTACCCATAGCTTTTCTATTATTGTTATCATTTATAGTATATCTTAAAATTTGTTAACTTAACTTTTTAGGGTTTCACCACCTAATACACACACTTCTTACCTCTCTTCTCAAAAGAAAACCCCTCAGCTTCCAGCAATGCCATCTGCTCTTCTGGAGCATTGGGGTACTTGGGTTTGAGTTCACCACAAGAACCAAGCGTTCGCCACCATGGGGTGTCGTCATTTTCATCTTCTTCTATGGCACGAGCGACAATATTCAGGAGTATACCTGTGGTATAAGGACAAGCGATGTCTACTTTATGTTTCTTTGTCAAAACAACACAAAGTTCTTTGGCTGTCATCACCTCTCCACTGGGTATAGTTCGCATCACGTCTCGTATCTCCATAGGAGAAGGTAATACCTGCGTACCCTCTCCCCAACTTTTCACCATTGATGAGGGTATTGGTTTGATGATGGGGTGTTTAGGGTAAGAGTTTCGCATCTGTTCTTGGTAGGTTTTTTTGGGCATATTCACTCCTATATATGCATTGTATTATATTTAAAATGCATTTTGTATTCCATATTTCATTATACTATAATATAAAAAAGGAGATGCATATGCACAATACT
>JALSHU010000080.1 GCA_026982075.1 Sulfurovum sp.
CGTAGAACTAGCCGAAGCCCTAGCAGAAGTAGCCCACAAACAAATACGCCTAGACCTAAACATAGCAGACAATGAAGGTGGCTCACTACGAGACGTTCGTATGAACCGTTATCAAGGTGCTAGGTATTCATTTGGCTATCCTGCTTGTCCAGACTTGGAGCAGAGCCAGTTAATATTTGACCTTTTAAAGCCTGAAGAGTTTGGCATAGAGTTATCGGAAACTTTCCAGATACACCCTGAGCAGAGTACTACTGCTTTAGTGGTGCATCATCGTAAGGCTACTTATTATGCAGTTTAAATTAATATGATAAAAAAAATTTTAAAAAATGGTTGGTTTGTATTTGGCTTTATTTTTATCATTTTTGTTCTTTACTTTTATGTCTTAGGTTTTAATATTCAAGAAGTTATACATTCAAATGTTGGAGAAAAAGGTACATTTGGTGATAGTTTTGGTTTTCTTACAGCTCTTTTTTCTGCATTAGCCTTTGGTGCATTTATTATTACATTGTGGCAGCAACAAGAAGAGCTCGAATTAACTCGAGAGGAGTTAAAAAAATCTGCTACTGCTTTATCTAAACAAAGCGAAAACTTAGAAAAGCAAAACTTTGAAAATACTTTTTTTAATATGTTAAATTTACATAATCAGATTAAAAATGATATCTCTGATATCTTTATAAACATATCTATTAAGTTAAATGAACGAGCAACACAGGATTCTATGGGAGGTACTATGAAATTACCAGATAATAGAACGATATCAAAATATTTATCTTTTTATAAAAAAAATGAATCTACAATTAGTCATTATTATAGAAATATATATCAAATGTTGAAATTTGTACATTTTAGTGATATAGAAAATAAGAAGTTTTATACAAATATATTTAGAGCACAATTTTCTACAGTTGAATTAGAATTTTTATTCTTCCATTGTTTAAGTAATTATGGAAAGGATAAATTTAAACCACTTTTGGAAGAATATGAATTTTTGGAGCCTTTATTTCTTGATAAAAATTATTTAATTGAAGAAATTAGTCAATATGATATAAAAGTTTTTGGAAAAAATGATGATACATTATCTGTAATTGAAAAATTGAATAACGAAGTGAGGTGATTCGTTATTCATTTCTGCGAAACAAGTCACTTTAACTCGTTACTACGTTGCACGTGGTAACGCATATCAAAAATAAAATACAAAATAAACTCCAAACATGCTGATGCACAGCATCGGTACGAGAGGGGACTTGAATAGTTTAGGGTGTTTCACCGTCCTACAATTTCCCCTTTCCATGTATCATATTAGAAATAATCCCTTGCTCCTCAGTAACATCTGCAACGACAACACCTGCAATGTGTAAGGGTACAAAAACAAGTACCCCATAGAAAAATACAAACTCATGTATTTCTTTAATGTCATGTGCGAGTTCTTTAGTAAGTCCTAGGGTTTCATAGAAGTGTATGGTGAGTCCTGAAATTGCCATAAAAGTAAGTATTGTGTAGATACCTACATAGCCAAGTGATACCATCTTCTTGTGAAAACTTTTGACCTTGAAATGTTTGTAATTGACTGAACCACTTTTGGTAAAAAAGAGTGCTATCCTCCAGATGAGCAATGCTGCCAATGCATACCCTAAAAATATATGCCACTCCCACATAGGTGCCCGTATAGCTTTAGCTAAGACTTTGGCTTGGGCTTCAGTGACATTCATGTCAATGTTTGCTAGTTCTTGTGTGAGTATCTCGGAGTTGGCTCTCCAGCTTAGAAATGTTTTACGTAAAAATACTGTTCCCATCAGTCCTAAGACTACAAAAGCATGTACCCAATGCCAAATCCTAAAGTCTAAACCCCATTTTTTCATTTTCTTATCCTTTTGAAATCGTACATAGTATATTATATCACTAAAAATGGAAGATGCGATGGAAATACAAGTAGGAAGATATAAACATTATAGAGGTGCGTTGTATGAAGTATTAGGCACTGCCCGTCACTCTGAAACTGAAGAGTGGATGGTGGTGTATAGGACTTTATATGGGGATTTTTCTACTTGGGTGAGACCTTTTGATATGTTTATGGAGGAGGTTGAGGTGGATGGGGTAATGGTTGCTAGATTTGAATATATAGGTTAGATACCTTCCATTACTTTGGCTTCAAAAGTAACTAAGTTTTCCCCTAAAAATCTAAAGTGTAACTCTATAGGTCTACAGCATACTTCGCAGTCTTCTATGTAGTCGCTTGTCTCTTCGGTGTTGTCTAGTATCATGGAGATTTGTTCCCAACAATAAGGGCAGGTGAAGAAGTGTTCCATATATGTCTCTTTTTTTCCAAATTATAGTACAATCATATAAAAAACAGGACTTCTTTTATGTCAGCCATCATAGACCATTTTCAAACTATCACACAAATACCTCACTGCTCTAAAGAAGCAGATAAACTCTTAGAATTTTTAGTAGATTTTGCAAAGAACAGAGGCTACACAGTAGAAGTAGATGAGGTGAAAAATATCTATATATATAAAGGCAATCCCACACTATGCCTACAAGCTCACTACGACATGGTATGTATGGGAAAAGCTCCTGTACTCGAAACTTATATAGAAGAGGGCATCATGAGAGCAAAGGATAGCTCTTTGGGTGCAGACAACGGCATGGCAATAGCCATGATGATGCAAAATATGGATGAGGGTTTAGACTTAGAGTTTTTACTCACAGCAGACGAGGAGATAGGACTTATTGGAGCCAATGAGGTGGCCTTTGAGCTAAAATCCAAGTATATGCTTAACCTTGATAGCGAAGATGAAGCAGAAGTCTATATAGGCTGTGCAGGGGGAGCAGATCTTATCGCCAATAAAGTAGACAGTTACATAGAAGGTACAGGTACCTGTTATGAAGTAGCAGTAAAAGGGCTTGTAGGTGGACACTCGGGTGTAGATATTGATAAAGGTATTCCATCAGCTATAAAGATACTAGGTAAGTACTTAGTCGAAAATGATGTGACAGAGTTAGCAAGTATCTATGGAGGAGAACGGCGCAATTCCATCCCTGCTAATGCTGTGGCTATTGTAAGAAGTGATAAAGCATTAGAAAATGAAGGTGATGTGAAAGTACGTGTACTCAATGAATCACCAAAGGTATTCAAAGAGGGTGATAAGGTTATCAAGTTTATCGATGTTTTTCAGCATGGTGTACTGGGCATGAATGATGAGTTTAATATCCCAAGCAGCAGTATCAATTTGGCTATCATAACAGCAGATGAAAAAGGTGGTGTACAGATAGATGTCTCAGCCCGTGCCATGACTGTGGAAGCACTAGACTATGTAACAGAATCTACCGCAACATTATTTGAGTTTTATGATTTTTCCGTCAAAATTGAAGACAAATACCCAGCATGGAAACCGGATATTTCAACATTTACGCAGATTGTAAGCGAAGAGATGAAGTCTGTTTTTGGTAAAACAAAAATGATGGCAATACATGCGGGTCTTGAATGTGGTATTATCGCCCAAAAGTACCCTGATATGAAATTCGCTTCCATTGGTCCCACTATACGTTACCCTCACTCGACCAGAGAAGAAGTAGATTTGATTTCAGTAGAGAAAACGTACGAAGTTTTACTGGGAATTATCAATAGAATTTGAGATATTGATACGCTTCAAGATTTTTTAAAAAGAGTAGGAGTAAAATATAAGTATATAGACAATCAAGGATAAAAATGAAAACGATATTTCAAGATTTAGAATACCTCAATAAAAATATTGAAGACAAGAAAGCAAAAAAGATACTCAAAGAGTTAGAACAAAATATTCATCTGTTAAAAACCAAAAGTGGTCTTACACAGCTTATGAATAAAAAGAAACTGGCAAAAATCACTCATAATGTAGAGTATGAAAAAGAACTTAAATCTTTACAGGTAGAGTTAATAAAACTTCAAAATTGGGTGTATGAAAATAACAAGCGTGTGATGATTATCTTTGAAGGGCGTGATGCTGCAGGTAAGGGGGGAGCTATCAAACGTTTTACCCAGTATCTTAACCCTAGGAAATTTAGGGTTGTTGCATTGCAAAAGCCTACAGAGGTAGAGACGGGGCAGTTTTATTTTCAACGATATTTCCAGCATTTACCAAACCCAGGAGAAATCACTTTTTTTGACAGATCATGGTATAACCGTGCTATTGTAGAGCCTGTATTTGATTTTTGTACGTCAGAACAGTATGAAAAATTTATGAAAGAAGTACCAGAGATAGAACATGCTATTATGGATGATGGTATTATTTTAATCAAATTTTGGTTTTCTATCACTAAAGAAAATCAGCAAAGAAGATTTAAAGAACGTATGACAAACCCTCTAAAACACTGGAAGTTAAGTCCTGTAGATCAAAAAGCACAAGAGATGTGGGATAAAGTAACCTATTATAAAGAAGAGATGTTTTCGCGGACACATACTGGCTTTGCACCATGGATTATCGTGGACAGTAATGATAAGAAAAAAGCAAGGTTGGAGTCCATACGTTATGTGCTTTCACGTATAGAGTATGAAGGAAAAGAGGACGCCAAAATTAATCTGCATCATGATCCTGAAGTAGTAGAACGATACCATAGACGTTCACATGATGAACATTAGACTTTAAATGTTTGTGTAGTCTTACAGTGTGTTTCCATGAAACACCCTGCACAGTCAGGTTTGATGGCTTTACATTTATAACGTCCAAAGAGTACCATCGCCTGATGTAGTAAATGTAGGTCGGTTTTAAATTTTTTACTAAGTTCTTCTTCACATTTGATAGCGGTTTTTGCATCGCTAAGCCCAAGGCGATGTGCCACTCTGTAGACATGGGTATCTACAGCCATCAGGTTTGCTCCTGCATATTCTATCATCACAACATTGGCAGTTTTCTGTCCCACACCAGCGAGTTTCACAAGTTCATCACGTTCTAAAGGTATCTCATTGTTATAGTTTTCGACTACAGATTGTGCCATTTTAATGAGATTTTTCGCTTTGTTGTTAAAAAAGGAACAGGTATTAATATATGATTTGACTGTATCTAAGTCGGCATTGGCAAGACTGATGGGATCAGGATATGCTTCAAAAAGAGCGGGTGTAATAATATTGACACGTTTGTCAGTACATTGTGCAGAGAGCATAACTGCGATGAGAAGTTCATAAAGGTTTTTGTATTGAAGTTCAGTGACAGAGTCTGGATAGTTTTCAAGAAAGATTTTTTTTATCTCAGCTATCTCTTTTTTTGTTGCTTTTTTGACTTTTGCCATGTTTTTACCTTGCTCTAAATGGAATAATAATAAAATATTATCATATTAATCAACGATTTACCCAAGAGAGATATAATTCTGTCTATAATTTATAATCATAAAAGGATATTTTAAAATGTTAAAACTCGCAAAAACATCACTTCTTACGGTTGCAATGATGGCAACGTCACTTACTGCATCTGATATTTTAGTAACAGTTAATGGTAAAAATATTACAAAACAAGATGCAGAAGCATTTGTAAATGCTTCTTCCCCTCAAGCACACTATTCACAACTAGACAGTAAACAACAAGCAATGATAAAAGATAGACTTGTAGAAAAAGCACTTTTTACAGAACTTGCAAGAAAAGAAGGTATTGATAAAAAGCCTGAGTTTAAAAGAAATATGGAAAAGATTAAAGAAGAACTTCTTGTCAATATGTGGATGAAAACACAGATGGATAATGCAGTTGTGAGTGACAGTGAAGCCAAAGAGTTTTACGATAAAAATGCAGATAAATTTATGCAAAAAGAATCTGTTCACGCAAGACATATTTTAGTAAAAGAAGAAAAAGATGCAAAAGAAATTATCGCTGAACTCAAAGCTTTAAAAGGTGATGCACTTAAAAATAAATTTATTGAACTGGCAAAATCAAAATCTACAGGACCTTCAGGACCAAAAGGTGGAGATTTGGGTTCATTTAGTAAAGGTCAAATGGTTCCAGAGTTTTCTAAAGCAGTATGGGCTCTTAATGTAGGCGATGTTACAACCACACCTGTAAAAACGCAATTTGGATATCATGTTATTTATCTTGAAGGAAAGTCAGCTGCAAAACCAACGTCATATGATCAAGTGAAAGAGAAAATTATTTTGTCACTTAAACAAAAGCATTTTGCTAGAAAAATAGCAGAAATTGCGAAAGAACTTAAAAGTAAAGCATCGATTGTAGATGTATCATCTGATGTAAATAGTACAAAAAAATAATTTTCAATAATATTGAATATATAGAAAGAGTAGTATGAAGAAAACTTTAAAAGTTATAGGACTAACAGCATGCATTGCCGTTTCTCCTATAACTGCTGATGCCCTTAAAAATTCTTTGACAAGCATCTTAAATGAAAATGATACACCAGGTATGGTGAATCTGGATGGTATTAGTATTAGCGGAAAAACAAAACCTCAAACCAGACAAAATACTTTGGCACAATCAAGACCTCCAAACACTATCATTTCAACACAAAAGGGATATAAGATTCGTAAAAGTGAAGCAGATGCTTTTTTGAAAAATGTCACCAAAGGGAAAGTAGATGATTTTGACAGGCTCCCTAAAAAACAGCAAAAATTAGTTATCAAAGAATTGGTTAAAATACATACACTTAAAAATGTGAAAAGTAGACCTGATACAGCGGTTGTAGCGACTGTAAATGGTATAGCTATTACGAAAAAAGAAGCGGATGATTTTTTAAAGACAGTCTCATCAGGCAGAGTAAAGAATTTTGATACACTTGATAATAAGCAACGTAAAATACTTATAGGAGATTTGGCAAGACCAATTATTATAGCGGATATAGCCGATAAAAATTTAACAGCTGAAGAAAAAGATGCAGCATTGAAACAATTATGGATTAGAAAGCAAAGAGCAAATATTGATGTCAGTAATGAAGAAATGTTAGCATTATATGAAACAAAAAAAGAAAAAACTTTAGCTGCGAATCCTAATGCAGAAATTCCTCCATATATTAGTATAGGTGATGTACTTAAGAATGAAATATTTGAGAAAAAAATGATGGAAAGATTGATGAAAGATGCCAATATTGAGATAAACTATGAAACAGTTACACCTCTTGATGTAAATAATTCTCTTAATGATATGAATCAAACACAACAAAAAAAGGAAACAACATGATAAAATTTATAACAGCATTGGGACTGGTATTTGTATTGGGAACCACTGCTGCCACTGCTGCCACCGCTGCTACTGTCAATGGTATGGAAATTACAGTTGCAGAAGCAGATAAAGCACTTGAAACACTTACCAAAGGTAAAATGACATGGGCTAAACTTCCAAAAGAAGGTAAGACCCAACTCATTCAAATGATGGCACCTTCAAAACTAGTATCAGCAGCTGCAAAAAAAGAGTTAACAAAAAAAGAAAAAGAAGCAGCAATAGCTGGTTTTTGGATGCAAAAAAGAATGTCAAAAATGAGTATATCAGATAAAATGGCTAAAAATGCCTATGAAAAAATGAAAAAAGCAGCAAAAGCAGCAAAAAGTAAACAAAAAATACCACCATTTGAAAAAGCAAAACAAAGTATTAAAATACAACTTGCACAAGAAGAAGTTGTAAGTGGATTGATGAAAAAAGCAAATATAAAAATAAAATAATATTTTACGAGGAAGTTTTAAATGTCTACAAAAGTATTAGATGTGGTCAATGTAGGAGTAGTGACAGGTAATAACCTTCAAAAACTATTTCAAGTAGCTAAAGATGAAGGTTTTGCTTTACCTGCAGTGAATGTTGTAAGTACTTCTTCTATCAACGCTGTACTTGAAGCAGCAAAAAAAGTAAACTCCCCTGTGATTATTCAGTTTTCCAATGGTGGAGCAGCATATTATGCCGGTAAAGGTTTACCTTCAGACAAAGCAGCTGTTTTAGGTGCAATATCTGGTGCGAAACATGTTTATACAGTTGCAGAAGCATATGGCGTGCCTGTAGTGCTTCATACCGATCATGCTGCAAGAAAACTATTGCCATGGATAGATGCTCTTTTAGATGCAAGTGAAGCACATTTTAAGATACATGGTGTACCTTTGTTCTCATCGCATATGATAGACCTTTCAGAAGAGCCTATTGAAGAGAATATTGCTACATGTAAAACATATCTTGAGAGAATGAGTAAAATGGGTATGACTTTGGAAATAGAGTTAGGTGTTACGGGAGGAGAAGAAGATGGTGTGGACAATACTGATATTGATAATTCACTACTCTATACACAGCCTGAAGAAGTGGCCTATGCCTATGAAGAGTTGATGAAAGTCTCTCCTAATTTTACTATTGCTGCATCATTTGGTAATGTACATGGCGTATATAAACCTGGAAATGTAAGTTTAACACCAAAGATACTTGACAACTCTCAAAAATATATTGAAGAGAAGTTTTCTACTGCAGCAAAACCTGTTGAATTTGTATTTCATGGTGGGTCTGGATCTGAGCTGGAAGATATTCGTGAGGCTATCAGCTATGGTGCTATCAAGATGAATATCGATACAGATACACAGTGGGCATTTTGGGATGGTGTAAGACATTATGTCGCCGAGCATAAAGACTATCTTCAAGGTCAGATAGGTAATCCAGAAGGTGAAGACAAACCCAATAAGTCTCATTATGATCCACGTAAATGGTTACGCTCAGCAGAAGAGTCTATGATAGTCAGACTTGAACAAGCATTTAATGATTTAAATTGTGTCGGACGTAATTAAACATTCACCTATCGATACGATTTCCTTTGAAGGTCACTCTTTTTATTTAAAAAGAGATGACTTCCTTCATCCAGACTTTTCTGGTAACAAAGCCCGTAAATTTCACTACTTTTTAGAAAATGATTTCCCCGATATCTCTACACTGGTCTCATATGGTTCTGCACAATCCAATGCTATGTATTCTCTTTCTGTACTTGCTTTAATGAAAGGATGGGATTTTGAATATTATGTGGAACATATAGCAGCATATTTGAAAGAAAAACCCCACGGAAATTATAAGGCAGCGCTTGAAAATGGAATGCATATTCAGGAACAAAAAGTGAATGATAAAGAATACTTTGGGAAAAATATTTTATTCATAGAAGAAGGTGGACGACAAAAAGAGGCAGCATATGGTATAAAAATTTTAGCCAATGAAATTACGCAGTGGCAAAAAGTAAACAACATAAAGCATTTAAATATATTTTTGCCCTCAGGTACAGGAACAACAGCACTATTTTTACAAAAATATTTACCACAAAATACTGTCTATACAAATCCATGTGTAGGGGACAGTATGTATTTGAGAAAACAGTTTCTAGAACTTGAAGTAATTGAAAAAAATCATCCAAAGATTTTGACTTTAACTAAAAAGCATCATTTTGGAAAACTTTATAGAGAAAATTACAAAATTTGGCTAAAATTACAACAACAAACGGGAGTGATTTTTGACTTACTCTATGACCCTTTGGGATGGCGAACATTGTTGGCACATCCTGAGGTTTTTAAAAAGCCTACACTATACATACACCAAGGTGGTGTGTTAGGTAATGAGAGTATGCTCCCAAGATATGAACGAAAATATAAGGATATTTTATGAAAATATTTTACAGCAATGATGATACCTTTGAAGTAAACTTCAATGAGCTTTTAGAACGTGGAAAAATGGATATTGAAGGTGTAACAAACATCGTATCTGGACTACTTAAAGAGATACAGACTGAGGGTAACACAGCACTCAAAGCACAAATAGCAAAGTTTGACAGATGGGAGCCTAAAGAGAATGCTGAACTTCTTGTAAGCATTGACGATATGGCAAAGGCTTATGATAATATAGACCCTACACTTCGTGATGCACTACATTTAGCCTATAATCGCATAGAGTCTTACCACCAAAAACTTATGCCTAAAACGTGGATGGACACAGAAGCAAATGGCACGATACTTGGGCAAAAGGTCACAGCTGTAGACAGAGCAGGGCTATACATCCCTGGAGGAAAAGCAGCCTATCCTAGTTCACTACTTATGAACGTCATCCCAGCTCAAGTAGCAGGCGTAGAAGAGATAGTCATCTGTACACCAGCACCTGACAATGAACTCAACGAACTACTCCTTGCTGCTTGTCACCTTTGTAAGGTCACACAAGTGTTTAGAGTAGGTGGAGCTTCAGCCATAGGTGCGATGGCATATGGAACGGAGACTATCCCTAAAGTAGATGTCATCACGGGACCGGGAAACATCTTTGTGGCGACTGCTAAAAAGTTAGTCTATGGTGAAGTGAACATAGACATGATAGCAGGCCCTTCTGAGATAGGCATCTTGGCAGATGAGACGGCAAGAGAAGACTATATAGCCATAGACTTACTAAGTCAAGCAGAACACGACGAGATGGCAAGCTCCATACTCATCACCACCGATGCAGACCTAGCCAACAGAGTGAGTGATAAGGTAGAAGAGTTGCTTTCTACGCTAAGCCGAGAAGAGATAGCAAGAAAGTCTATAGAGGAGCGTGGAGCTATCATCGTGACATCTTCTATGGAAGAAGCAATAGACCTCATGAACGACATAGCCCCTGAACACTTAGAGGTCATCACCAAAGACCCTATGGGATTACTAGATGAGATCAAACACGCTGGAGCCATATTCTTAGGAGAGAACACACCTGAGCCAATAGGTGACTATGTAGCAGGGCCGAACCATACACTACCTACAGGTGGAACAGCAAAGTTTTATTCGCCACTAAGTGTAGATAATTTCTTGAAGAAATCGTCTATTATTTCTATGTCTAAAAAAGGTATGGAAGAGATAGGGGAGCAGTGTGCGTTGATAGCGAATACTGAAGGCTTGACGGCACATGAGGAGAGTGTGCGGATTAGGTTGAGGGGTTAATAAACCTCTTTTCTATGCTTCACCTTCACAACTTCAACAGTCACAATCTCTTCTTCTATAGCATAAATAATACGATAATCCCCAACACGTAAACGCCAAAAAGGTGAAAGGTTACCCACAAGTTTTTTGCCAGAGTACGGGTCGTCTGTGAGTGTAGTTTTCATCTTGGTGAGAATACGTTTTTGCCACGTTTTGTCTATCTTTTTTAAGTCTTTAATAACCTTGTCATCAATTTTTAGGGTGTAGTTCAAGGGCATTCTCCAACTCTTCAAGACTTATGAGGTTTCGGGTAGGGTCATTTTGACGTTTGAGTACTTCATAGTACTCTTCCATGTCGTCTAAGTAGTTAGAGAGTGCTTCTTTTACAAAAAAACTTTTGGAACGCTGTGTACTTTTTGCTAGTCGGTTTATACGAGCTTCCATCTCTTCTGGTAAGCGTATAGATAACATCTGTACTCCTTTGTATGATATGTCATACAAGTATAACAAAATTAAAAAAATAAAGCAAAGCTGTGTATTGATTGAAAGCAAAAAAGTTAATAAATTTGGATTTTATATGTATGGATGGCGCGGTGGACGAGACTCGAACTCGCGACCCCCTGCGTGACAGGCAGGTATTCTAACCAACTGAACTACCACCGCGTAATCATTAATATAACGTAAAATCAGCAAAGCTAATCTTTACTACGTTAACACTGGGTTTGCTTCAACAGCAGGTTCACGCACTAGTGCTTTAAAACGACTAGTCGTTTGAGCTTCACGCTGAGTGAAACACAGTGTTAACGTAGCAAATCGGACTTTGTTCGTTTGCGTCATTGTAATGGTGGTCGCTATAAGACTCGAACTTATGACATCTACCTTGTAAGGGTAGCGCTCTACCAACTGAGCTAAGCGACCGTATTTGAACTGAAATTATATCGAAATAAACTTTGGCGACCCCTAAAG
>JALSHU010000081.1 GCA_026982075.1 Sulfurovum sp.
TCTCTATGCGTCTGTTACAGTCTTCACATAAATCAGACTTTATTTCTGTTAAAAAAGAAACTAAGTTTTGTTTGTATGGGGGCATACAAGTAGGACAACCTAAAGAGTTTATCTGTAAGTCAAAGCCTATGCCTAGTTCATTAAATATCTGGCTTATCATCGTGATGATGGTAAAATCCTCATACACGCTAGCCTCTCCAAAACTCTCACAACCAAACTGATGAAACTCTCTTAGCCGCCCTTTCTGTGGTCTTTCATAACGAAACATAGGCCCATAGTAGTAGAACTTTTGTTTCATAGGCTGACGGTCTAGTTTAGCATGTACAAAAGCACGTACCACACCGGCAGTTCCCTCTGGACGCATACAGACATCGTTGCCCCCTTTGTCTTCAAACTGGTACATCTCTTTGCTTACGATGTCTGAGCTATCACCTACAGAGCGTTTAAACAAAGCTGTCTCTTCAAGGATAGGTGTTTCTATGTAGCCATAGCCGTAACGTTTCGCGATGCCTATAGCTGTAGTTATGATGTGTACAAAGCGTTGGCTGTCATCAAAAGTGAGGTCTTTCATACCTCTTAGAGGGTTTATCATGGTGTGTTTCCTTGCTGTAAAAGGTGCAATGAATTGGCACCCTACGGTATTTTCGTGTAGGGTGCCAATTCATTGCACCAAATAATATGATGGAATTATAGCTCTAAATAGCTCAATATCTTTTGATGGATGTTTTCTATTGCTTCAGTAGCATCTACTTCAAAGTAGTCAATGTCTAGTTTTTTCAAACTTTCTTGCATTTTGTTTTGTACTGTTATGAGGTACTCTAATCCACGTAATTCTATACCATCCAATTCTTTTTCGGAAGTTCTTAGCGTAAGTGTTTCCATATTTGTGACAAACAAGATGATTTTATCTGGAAAATGGTTTGATAGTGCAAATTTATTTAACGACACAAGCTCATCAAAATCAAAATCACCATTGGCAAGTGCGTAGCCTATGCCTGAAAGAAAACCTCTATCCGAAATGACTACTTTGTCTTTGTTCGGTGAAACTACTTCTTCATAGTGTTCGGCACGGTCTGCTAAAAATAGAAGGAGTTCTGCACGTTTGGACACTATAGAGTCGCTAAGAAGTATCTCCCTTGCTTGTTGTCCAAACTTTGTACCACCAGGTTCATGTGTGGTGACAAGGGCAGGGTATTTGTCTGCTAGGAGTGATATCTGCGTACTTTTACCACAGGTGTCTATGCCTTCAAAGAGTATGTACATTACTTTTTATACTCATTTATCATTTTTAACACAGTTGGGTGTAGTAAGTGGTCTACTTTACCACCAAAAGGCAAGATGGAACGTACCACAGAAGAACTCACATAAGAGTACTCAAGACTAGGCATAAGGAAGATAGTCTCTAACTCTTTTTTGAGTGAAGAATTTGCATAGCCCATTTGTATTTCATACTCGAAGTCACTCACAGCTCTCAGCCCACGTATGATGACATTTGCATCAAATGAGTCGGAAAGATCTACAAGTAAGTTGTCAAAGCCTACAACTTGCAGATTTTGCAAGTCTTTGGTAGAAGCTTCAAGCATCTCTATACGTTGTTCTGCTGTGAACATAGGGTTTTTAGAAGCACTCACAGCTACAGCCACGACAACTTCATCAAACAGAGAGCACGCACGTTTCATAATGTCTAAATGTCCTACCGTTACAGGATCAAATGTCCCTGGGTAGATGGCACGTCTTACCTTACGCATTTATTTGTCTCCCCATCTCTCATATAGAGTGTTTTCAATATCTAAAACATCATACCACTTACCGATGATGAACTTCTCCATATCTTCAAGGTTAGAAGACTCAGAATAGTAACCCATAACAGGTGGTGCGATGATGACACCAAGTGTAGCCAACTTTTGCATATTTTCTAAAGCGATAGCAGAAAATGGTAACTCTCTAGGTGCTAGAAGTAACTTTTTTTGCTCTTTCAGTGCGACAGCAGCCACGCGTGAAGGTAAGTTGTCAGATATACCACAGGCCACTTTGGCAAGTGTGTTCATGCTGCAGGGTATGATAGCCGTTGCATCTACCCTAAAAGAACCAGAAGAGATAGATGCAGCAATGTTGTTTGAGGAGTGCATGGTCACTTGCTTGTTTTCAAAGCTCTCAACGGTTAAGGCATTGTCAGAGACAACGACATGTACTTCTATGTTAGAGGGTAAATAGTCTACAAACTTCTTGCCTAACTGCACACCGCTTGCTCCTGTGATGGCTACTACTAATCGCATATGTGACCTTATATTTTATTAAAACGATTATATCAAAAAGAAATTAGAGGGTTATAGAATGACATTATAAGTTTGATTATGTTAAAAATAAAACAATAATACTAAAGGTACATAGCCATGACAAAAAAAGAACTTTCTATCAACATAAAATGGGATGAGTTTGAGATGGGGACGTGTCGCTTGTTTGTAGAGACATTAGGTCAATATATCCCTACACTGTTTTTCCAAGACCATAAGCCTAAACCCACAGTCTCAAACAGCATGCTTCAAGCAGTAAACGACATACTCACTATGGATATGCAAGAGTTTGATAGACTAGGGGAGATACTAGAGGCTAAAGAGTATAAAATTAAAGAGATACACATAGACCAAGATAACGATAACTTTGAAGGAGTATACTCTGAAGTCATCGTAAGTACGGATTCAGATACTCAAGCAAGTGTTGTCGTGAAAGATGGTAAGTTTATGTTTGTCAATGATGGTACTTATTTTGATACGCTTGAGGTATCTAAAAAAGAGACCAAAGTTAAAAGCATCACTAAAGCAGACAAAGAAAAGTTAGTTACGATGATGATGTCTTCAGAATAATCAAAATAGTATAAAGTGATAATTTTATACGGGTTGGAGCGGGCGAAGGGATTCGAACCCTCGACAGCCTGCTTGGAAGGCAGGAACTCTAGCCACTGAGCTACGCCCGCATGAAATGGATATGATTCTTTTTACATATATGTATGTAAGTTGTATTTTTGGACTTTGTTCAAAAATGATTGTATTTGTGGTACCGCAGGTCGGATTCGAACCGACACGCCCTAAAGCAGAAGATTTTGAGTCTACCAAGTCTACCAGTTCCATCACTGCGGCTTATGTACAAATTCATGAGAAAATGTAGATGGGATTCTACAAGGTATGTGCTTAAACATCGTTTAGGTGATGAGTAAAAGGCTATTTTATATTAATTTGTTATAATGTCTTCATTAATTAATATCAAGGTAGAATTTTTGAAAATTACAATTATTATTACAGCCATATTATTCATATATGTTGCATTTTCTACATTTTATCATGATACAACACTCATCGGGAATATTGGTAAAATTATTGGTGAGACCAATATCGCACTTTTTGGACATTTGGCATATATCAATGTGTTTATCATCTTTTATCCACTTTACAAACTTTATACCGATGCTAGAGCACGGAAAAACATCGATTTTTATTTGGGATGGATACTTTTACTTATTTCACTTATACTTTTTTCCTCTTTGGTCCTTGAAGTAGAGCATATAGGTTTTATCGGTACACAGATTATTGAATTTTTGGAACCATACATCGGTAAAGCAGGTTTATGGCTCTTTTGGTTGATGGTGAGTGCATTGGCATTGGTATTCATTATAGATGATGATTTTCAATTTTCTCATTTAAATATAAAAATGCCTTCATTCTCATTCTCTTTTGGATGGTTATTTAGTGCATGGGTGGGTGTCAAGCATATGATTCAAAAGATATTAACCAATCCTTTTGCTTCTCCATCACTTGAAGATGAAATGATGCCAGTTTTGGATGTTGCTGAGGTAAAACCTAAACGAAAAAAGACTGTACGTAAACCTACAGTAAAAAAAATAGCATCTCAAAAAACTTTGTCTACTTCTGAAGTAGCAGCTGCTGAGGAGCTAAATGTACGTAGTCATACTGTCAATGATGAAGATTCTGTGATTAATGAGATACTTGAGTTAGAAAAAGAGATAGTGCCAGAGCATGCGACAAATTCACATGTTGAAATCGTAGAAGAGTTGGAAGAAAACTCGAAACTGATGGATCAGATAGAAAAAGGACAAGTGGCAAAACCGAAAAACTTTAAGCTTCCTAAACTCGATTTTTTACAAAAAGCACCTAAGATCACAAAAAAGGTGAATGAAGCAGAAATAGATAGAAAAATAGAAGATTTATTGTCTAAATTACAACAATTTCGGGTTGAAGGTGATGTTGTACGTACATATTCTGGTCCATTGGTCACGACTTTTGAATTTAAACCTGCACCCAATGTTAAAGTCTCTAAAATTTTAAATTTACAAGATGACTTAGCCATGGCATTAAGTGCAGAGACTATACGAATACAAGCACCTATACCGGGGCGTGATGTCGTAGGTATAGAAATACCTAATGAGAGTATAGATACTATTTACTTGCGTGAAATCCTTGAGTCCGACGTTTTTAAAGAAGCCTCATCTCCTTTGACTGTAGCTTTAGGTAAAGACATCGTGGGAAACCCATTTATCACAGATATCAAAAAGCTTCCACATTTACTTATAGCCGGAACAACAGGTTCTGGTAAATCTGTAGGTATCAATGCGATGATACTTTCGCTTCTTTACCGCAATGATCCAGATCACTTAAAGTTAATGCTCATTGATCCTAAAATGCTTGAGTTTGCTTCATATGAAGATATACCACATCTTATCACACCAGTGATTACTGAACCTGCTAAAGCTATAGCAGCACTAGCAAATATGGTTGGTGAGATGGAGAGACGTTATAAGCTTATGGCTGAGGCACGTACGAAGAACATAGAAAATTATAACGAAAAAGTTAAAAAGACAGGAGATGAACCATTCCCTTACATTGTAGTCATCATAGATGAGTTAGCTGACCTTATGATGAGTGGCGGTAAAGAGGTAGAACACTCTATTGCAAGACTTGCACAAAAGTCTCGTGCATGTGGTATACATCTTGTTGTTGCCACGCAAAGACCATCGGTAGACGTAGTAACAGGTATGATAAAAGCGAACCTTCCTTCAAGACTTAGCTACCGTGTGGGTTCACGCATAGACTCTAAGGTTATTTTAGATGCTATGGGTGCAGATAGCTTACTGGGACGTGGAGATGGACTCTTTACTCCTCCGGGTTCTACAGGGCTTGTACGTATTCATGCACCATGGAATACAGAGGAAGAGATAGAACAAGTTGTAGAATACATCAAAGCGCAACGTGTACCTGAGTATGATGAGAGTTATTTGGTCGCAGGTGGTGCAGCTGCAGTTTCAAATGGTAGTGATACTGAGATAGTACTTGATTCTCTCTATGAAGAGGCAAAAATGGTCGTATTGAATGACAATAAAACTTCTATATCTTACCTTCAGCGTAAACTACAAATTGGGTATAATCGTTCTGCGAATATCATAGAGCAACTTGAAGCCAAGGGTGTACTCTCTGCTCCTAATGCAAAAGGTAACAGAGAAATACTCTAAAGCATTTAAACTACCCTTAAATAAGTATTGTTTTGGGATTTTTTTGTCACCATCCGATACATAAAATTCTTCTCGTTTATATACAGAACCAATAGCGGCTTATTCAAATGATATTTTGTTAATATAAGGGACAAAATATTATACAGGAGACCACCATGGCCTTATTAGAAGAATATAGAGCACATACGGCAGAACGTGCTAAGTTAGGTGTACCACCACTTGCACTTACTGCAGAACAAACAGCAGAGCTTGTTGAATTACTCAAAGAAAATCCAGTTAAAGATGCAGAATATGCAATGGATTTATTTAAAAATCATATCCCAGCAGGTGTGGATGATGCAGCATACATTAAAGCAGCATTTTTAAATGATATCCTTCAAGGTAATGCATCATGTACGGAGATTGATAAAGTTTTTGCAACAGTTATTTTAGGAACTATGTTAGGTGGATTTAACGTAGCACCACTTGTGGATGCACTCTCTTCATCTGATTTGACTGTAGCGGAGTCTGCAGCAGGACAACTTAAAAACACTATCCTTGTGTATGATGCATTTAATGATGTGAAAGCATTGATGGATAAAGGTAATCCTTTAGCAAAAGAAATTATAGAATCATGGGCTAATGCTGAGTGGTTCTACAATAAACCAGAGATGAAAAAAGAGATCACACTTACAGTCTATAAAATCCCTGGTGAGACAAATACAGATGATTTATCTCCAGCATCTGAAGCCTTTACAAGAGCAGATATTCCTGTGCATGCAAATTCTTTCCTTATCAATAGAATGGAAAATCCACTAGATACTATGAAAGAACTTAAAGAAAAAGGGCATCCTTTAGTATATGTTGGGGATGTTGTTGGTACTGGGTCTTCAAGAAAATCTGGTATTAACTCACTTCAATGGCACATGGGTGAAGATATTCCTTTCATTCCAGGTAAAAGAACAGGTGGTGTGGTCATCGGTGATATCATCGCTCCTATTTTCTTTAATACTGCTGAAGATGGTGGATGTATCCCTATACAAGCACCTACAGCTAAACTCGAAACAGGTGATGTGATTACACTTAAACCTTTTGATGGTGTGATTGAAAAAAATGGAGAAGTGGTTTCTGAGTTTAAACTAGAACCAAATACACTTCCTGATGAAATGAGAGCAGGAGGGCGTGTACCACTTATTATTGGTAAAGGTCTTACTGTAAAAGCAAGAGAAGCACTTGGTTTGGATGCGGGTGACATTTTCATGACACCAGATGTGCCTGCAGACAATGGTAAAGGCTTTACACTTGCACAAAAAATGGTAGGTAAAGCTGCTGGTATGGATGGTGTAAAACCAGGTGTTTACTCTGAGCCGGTATGTACAACTGTTGGCTCACAAGATACAACAGGAGCGATGACAAGAGATGAAGTAAAAGATTTGGCAGCTCTTAGCTTTGGTGCTGACTTTGTACTTCAGTCGTTTTGTCATACATCTGCTTATCCAAAACCTGCAGATGTTATCCTTCAACATACACTACCAAATTTTATGGTGGAAAGAAAAGGGTTTACACTCAGACCAGGTGATGGTGTTATCCACTCATGGTTGAACCGTATGTGTCTTCCCGATACTGTAGGTACAGGTGCAGATAGCCATACAAGATTCCCAATAGGTATCTCATTCCCAGCGGGTTCTGGTCTGGTTGCTTTTGCCGCGGTAACAGGTATGATGCCACTTACAATGCCTGAGTCTGTACTTGTACGTTTCTCAGGAGAGTTGCAACCAGGTATCACACTACGTGATATGGTAAATGCTATCCCTCATCAAGCGATTAAAGATGGTTTACTTACGGTTGAAAAAGCTGGTAAGAAAAACATCTTTGCAGGACGTATTTTAGAGATAGAAGGACTTGAGGACCTTAAATGTGAGCAAGCATTTGAACTTTCAGATGCATCTGCAGAACGAAGTGCTGCTGCATGTACTGTAAAACTAAACAAAGAGCCTATTATTGAGTACCTTGAGTCTAACATCGCTCTCATTGAAGAGCTTATCGCTCAAGGCTATGAAGATAAAGCAACTCTGGAAAGAAGAGCTCAAAAAATGAGAGACTGGGTTGCAAACCCTGTACTTCTTGAAGCAGACAAAGATGCAGAATATGCAGCAGTTATCGAAATCAACATGTCTGAGATTACAGAGCCAATCGTTGCTTGTCCAAATGACCCAGATGATGTGAAGACATTGAGTGAAGTTGCAGAAGCGGGACTTAGAACAGAGATGGATGAAGTGTTTATCGGTTCTTGTATGACGAACATTGGTCTTTTCCGTGCAAATGCTGAAGTACTTCGTGGTGAAGGTCCAGTTGAGACTAAACTTTGGGTATGTCCTCCAACTAAAATGGATGAGAAAACACTTCAAGAAGAGGGATACTACTCAGTATGGGGAATGGCTGGAGCTAGAATAGAGCCTCCAGGATGTTCACTCTGTATGGGTAACCAAGCAGCTGTGAAGCAAAATGCATGGGTATTCTCTACATCTACGCGTAATTTTGACAACAGACTTGGAAAAGGCAGTCAAGTATACCTAGGTTCAGCAGAACTTGCAGCAGTCGTTGCACTTAAAGGTAGACTACCATCTGCATCTGAGTACTTAGAAATCGTACAAAACAAAATCAAACCAGAAATGACTGATGACATCTACAAATACTTAAACTTCAACAAAGTCTCTAAAGAAGAGCTTGAAGCGATGGTTGAATAATCAACATTTTATCTGTCCACTATCCTAATCTATAAGGGTAGTGGACAACCTCTTGTCTTCTCAATTAAACTTTTCTACACTATCTCCCCTAGAAGCATATTTCTTAATTAATTATATAACTTAAAATAATATTAAAATATTTTTGTTATAATGAGTCGAGTAATGTATACGATATGAAAGGATTTAATATGGGTATGTTTATGATAGCAATAGCAATAGCATTTTTTGCGAGTATTATTTTATTTTTCACAGTAGAAGAACTGTCTTTAAAAGATGCAGATTTCTCAGATATAAAAGATATTTTCACTAAAGAGTTAGATATAAAAGAGAGTCTTAAGAAATTTGATACGGTGAAATACATGATTATTTATATAGTTGGTGTTTTCATCATAGGTGTAATTATATCAACACAGATTCTTATACCAAATGAATATGCTTCAGGTTATTTCTTGGCATATATTTTTCTACCCTCTATGATAGGTTCACTTATTATACTTTTGGTGAAATGGCGTTTTCAACCCCTGCTTAAATTACTTTCTTCATTTATGTTTGGTGCAGGATATATAGGAGCCTCCGCATGTGCAGTGGGTATCACATACCTTCTGTCAGTGTAAAACTCTTTCAATGTATCTCTAAATATTTAGAGGTACTCCATATGCATTTGTATTTTATACCTATATTGAGATAACCTAGTTCATTCTTTTAGGACTAAAAAAATAGCTTAGATAAAGTGCTAAATTATTATAACCCAAACACAATTCCTCCACATTGTTTCTGCTATAATGTATGTATGGTTATGACTATAACCTATAAATATATATAAGGAAAAAAAATGAAAAAACTAATCTTAATTTCTGCGATTGCTGCGACAAGCTTATTTGCAGACATGATGACTGATGTTGCTAAAGATGTTGCGATGTCTAAAGTAAAAAGTGAAGTGAGAACAACAGCTGTTAAAGAAGTAGCTGGTGATGATGCTGTAAAAAAAGAAGTAGCAGATAAGGTTGCTGATAAAGCTTTAGGTAAAGAAGACCCTATGGACAAGATGAAAACAGATGCTATGGATAGTATGATGGGTTCTAAAACGTCAACACCAGATGCAGGGTCTATTGCCCAAAAGGTGACAGAAGGTACAGCCAAAGAGACATCTTTAACAGATAAAGCTGTAGACATGGCTGCTGAAAAAGCTGTCGGTTCTAACCCAGTTAAAAAAGAGGTCGCTAAAGACGCTATTAAATCTGTGCTTTAAATGACACTTTTGTCTATTCAAATTACTTGAATGGACAAAATGTTCATAGTTAAATTTATTCTTCTTCTTTTGATTGATGAATCATAAGTGTTGGATAGGCAAATTCGAGATTATTTTTTGCTAAGATATTTGCTATTTTAAACATGACATCTTCTTTCACTTCAAGCCATTCACTCCAAACTACAGTCCGTGAAAAGCAGTAGACAAGAATGTTGATACTTGAATCTGCAAACTCATCCATATATACAAGAGTTGTACGCTTAACACCTTTAAAGTCTTCAGTAGAAACAAGCTTTGCCTGTCTATATATATTTTGATATTCAGTACGCTCATTAGCAATACCTTGATGCTCTTTAAGCATTTGTTTTATGTCTTCAATAGCTTGTCGAATATCGTTAAAATCAGATTCATATGTAACCCCGATATTCATTTTTATACGTCTTCCTATGCTTCGTCTACTCCAATTTTTTACACCATTATTTGCCAATTCTGAATTGGGAATAGAAATAAGGGCATTATCAAATGTACGTATAGTAGTGGCTCGAAGTCCAATTTCGACAACGGTACCGTTCACATCTTTACTTTCAATCCAGTCTCCTTGCTCAAAGACATCTCCCGCAAGGATTGAGATAGAACCAAATATATTTGCTATACTGTCTTTTGCCGCAAAAGCGACAGCAGCACCAAAGATACCAAGACCTGAAAGTAATGCTGTAAGATTCACACCAAGGATTTTTAATATGGTAATAGTTGCGATAATAAAAATAAAGACATTATATACTTTGATGAGGAGATTAACGATTTCATTTTTAAATAATTTATTGTTTCTAATACCTTCCATTTTTAAATAAGCAACTGTGTTGGCAATTCTATAGAGAAGCAATGCTACAAGTAGTACATAGATAACACCGAATATTTTACTAATAATAATACTTTGAGTATCTATTCCGATATAAACAACAAGTATTAAATGTACTATAAATAATGAGGTAATAATGTTAAACAATCTTGTGATACGAGAATGAATATAGTCAATATCATCTTCTTTAAATGCATAATGCTTTAAATAATTATTTACCATATAACGTATAATAAATTGTATCAAGAAGATGATGAGTATAACACTAAGGATAAGAAGTATACTTGCTATGTCTAAGTGTAAAGGGGAGAGATATTCATTAATCTGCTGTCCAAATGTAGAAGTATTTATGATATTAATGATTCTTAAAAATTTTGATTTGGAAAGTTTTGCAGTCCGATAGATATGTGAATAATTCTCAACCATTTCCGAACTAAATGTTCTTCCTACATTTTCAATATAAGTAAGTGTTTGTAGTGCTTTATGCAGTGATTTAACAATAGGGCTTGATAGGTTTTGGTCAGATGAAATATACTTTTTTTTATCAAACGGTTCTTTTGAAAAATATTTCAAAATCATTTCGTCAAGTTTATCTTTAAAAAATGCTTTGGATTCACTGTCAGTGTATTGCATCATGATTTGAAGAGCATCTTTGATTGCATCACGAATTTTATAGCCTCTCAGTAATAGTTCATCACGCATAACTGCATTTGTATTTCCAAGGTGTTTATTGTTGCGAAGACGAAGATTTAGTTTACTTGTTTCATGGTGGTAAGGATTTTTCAGTTCTACATGTTTTTCTGGATTGGATGCATATTGTAAAAGAAATTCCTGATATTCTTTTTCTTGTTTTTTCTTAATCTTTATTTTTTCTTCAAGCGATATATTTTGATCAAGAAGCTGTGCCTCAACTTTAATCTGCTCTTTTATAAAGTCATCAAGTGAAATATTAGCAAAAAGAAATTGTGTGAAGATAATAAAAATGAAAAATATGATTTTCTTCAAAATAGTTTGACCTTTGATTTTGATAGAGTGTATATAAATAGATTACGTATTATACGCAATCTATATTAACAGTGTGTATTTTAAAATGTAGTGAATATATCTCTAAATATTTTTGGTATACGGTTAGGCTTATTATTATCAAGGTAAACCAGTACAACTTCCATACTAAATATTTTTAATTTTTCTTTCCATACCTCTTGTAATAAAACCAATGAAGAGTTTTTAATGGTTAATATTTTAGAAGTGACTTCGAGTAAATCACCTAAAGTAGATGTAGCTAAATACTCTGCTTTGAGGTTACGTACGACAAAGCCACTGCTATCACCCAAAGTGGGTTGGATACCTTGGGCAAAAAAAACTTCAGAACGTGCACGTTCACAATATTTTATATAATTCGTATGGTACACAATACCACCTGCATCTGTGTCCTC
>JALSHU010000082.1 GCA_026982075.1 Sulfurovum sp.
GCTCAAAACGCTCTGCTTTTTTGTCGAGTATACGACCTATAATCAATCCAGGAACAGCCACTACCAAACCTAATTCAGTGGTAAACAGTGCCTTAGATATACCCCCTGAGATACTTGAACCCTGTGAAAACATAGAAGAGTTTTGTAAAGCATCAAAAGTCTCTATCATCCCTATCACCGTTCCTAGTAGTCCTATAAGAGGAGCAAGTACTATGATGGTCTTGACCAATATCCCATACTTACTTGTATCACTATAGTAAGGCAGTAATGCACCTTCTATATGTTTTCTCATATTCAAGCCCATTGATTTTGCTTCATCTGCAGCATCAAGAGCATCTACAGCTGCATAGTCTAACATCCCTCTCATGGCTTGAGTACTTCCGCGTTTCTCATGTTTTTCTATGAGACGACGTACACTTCCCTTGGTTCCTCGTTTTAAGATTAAATATCTGTATCCAAGTCCATACCAGAGGAGAATATTAAGTATAAAAAGTACCCACATCACTGACCCCCCAGTGTTCATCAAATCGACAAATCTTTCAACATATTCAAATGGTGTTAACATCTTAGGCTCTGTGTTTCTCGTAAAGGTTTACGATATGTAATGCGCTTTGCTCCATTGAGTCTTTTATATTCTGTGCCCACCCTGAAAGTAAGTTTCCAAGTAACAAGAGAGGAATAGCAACGATGAGTCCCAGCATTGTTGTCACTAGTGCTGCCGAAATACCTCCAGAGAGTAACTTAGGATCACCCGTACCAAACTCTGTTATGACATCAAACGTTTCTATCATACCTGTTACCGTTCCAAGAAGTCCAAGTAGTGGCGCTACTGCTGCGATAACCAAAACAAAATTCCCAAATCTATCTATCTGAGAACTCTCATTCAAGATACTCTCCATCACGATATCTTCTACGTGTTCTCTCTCTTTACCTATATTTCTAAGTAATGACTTGACAACTCTAGCCGTGGAACCTTCAAAGTTTTTAATCGCTTCAAGTGCTTCGTGTCCTTTACCATTCTCTACTTTATTCACAACAATAGCAGTAATTTTATCTACGTTAGAGCCTGCTTTCATAAGGTTCAGTACCCTAAATACCAACAACAGTAAACCAAATGCCCCAAGTACCAAGATAATGTACCCTATGGTTCCTCCACCTTCTATGGTATCCCCTACTGTTTTTTCTTTGACATAGTCTGCTTCTTTATCTAAGTTTTCATAGACAAAGATATCTAATGGATCTCTCATCTCTCCAGCATACAGTGCCTTTGCATCATCAGAAGAACCTACTGCATTCCAAAGCTTATATGCACCATTTCCTGCAGGTGCTAAAGCACCCGTAACATCTGGAGATATACCATACGCAGCGATATTCCCTACTTTTACGATGTCACCTTTGACACGTTTTCCATCAGGGAGATAAAACTCTCCTTTTGTATTTTGCAGTGATGAAAGTGTTACATACAGTTTTGATGCCCAACCAAATGCCTGCTCAAGTTTTTCTATATTTGAACTCTTATTGTCATCTGAAACTTTAACGCCATATTCACTCAATGACAATCTAGCCTGATTGACTACATTTCCTGTAATATCACCATTTTCTTCAGACTCATTTAATGTAGTAGTCATTTTGCTAAGCTTTTGCTTTTT
>JALSHU010000083.1 GCA_026982075.1 Sulfurovum sp.
ACAGTTCATTTTCTTGTAGTAATTTAACTTGGGCATCTTTTAGTTCTTTAAGGGTAAAAGGTACATCCATCAGTGTCATTTTTGCTGAATCTAAAAGTCTTTTTGTGTGTTCATGTAATTTAAAAATGGCACATCTCCCATCAACGGTTGCGTAAGCCTTCGTACCTTCAATAGCACCATTACCATAATGCAATGTATGTGTGAGTACATGCACTTGGGCTTCATCCCAAGGTGTCAGTTCCCCATCCATCCATATATATTTTGCTTTATCCATTGACTACTCCATGATAGACTTCATTGAAGCCCATAAAAATTAATTGATAAGTTTAGCTAAAAAGCTGTTAATAGTTGATTATTAGATAAAATATAAAAAATATTAAGGATCACGCATATGGGCAAAGTTTATTTAACAGGAGCAGGTCCGGGAGATGTGGAACTTCTGACATTGAAAGCATTACGTTTGGTTCAGCAAGCAGATGTCATTATCTATGATAGACTTGTGAATACAGAGATACTCCATGAGGCCAAGCAAGGTTGTGAGTGTATTTATGTAGGAAAAGAGAATAAACATCATATTTTACCGCAGGATGATATTAATGTACTCTTATATGAAAAAGCATTAGCAAATGACGTAGTAGTACGCTTAAAGGGTGGTGATGCTGTCGTATTTGGAAGGGGCGGAGAAGAAGCACTCTATTTGGTAAGTCGAGGGATAGAGTTTGAGTTTATACCAGGGATTAGCGCTGCTATTGCTGTACCTGAAATGGCAAATATACCTATTACGCATCGTGGAAAAGCAGTGTCATTTCGTGTGGTCACTGGCTATGAAGCACCTGAGAAAGGATATGCTCAGATTGATTGGAAAAACTTTAAGCAGGATGAAACGATTATTTTTTTGATGGGTTTGCATCAGCTAGAAAATATTTGTACACAACTAAGAGCTATAGGAAAACCCAAAGAATACCCAGTTGCAGTCATAAGTCGTGGAACACTGGCGGATGAAAAGGTTGTGGTTTCTACATTAGAAAATATTTATGAAGAGGCGAAAAACTTGCCAACCCCTGTATTAATTGTTGTGGGCAGAGTGGTTGAAGTTCGAAAAATACTTATGGAAGGCATGTAATGGCATATTTCCCACTTTATCTAGATATGAATAACTTGAAAGTGCTTCTTGTTGGAGGTTCTACTATCGCCACAGAAAAACTTGAAAAATTGCTGATTTTTACAAAAGAGATAACAATATTGTCTTTGAGAATAGATGAGCATATGAGCACACTTGCTAAAAAACATAACTTAACACTTTATCAAAGGGCGTATAAAGAAGGTGATATGGAAGGTTTTGATTTGGTCATTGTGGCAACAGATACAGTAGACTTACATAAAGCAATTTATGAGGAGTCAAGAGAGACTCGGATACTTGTGAATTCTGTAGATAACACGGATTATTGTGATTTTATTTTTCCTGCATTTGTACAAAAAGGAGATTTAACCATAGCCATTTCTACAGGAGGTGCATCCCCAGCATTTGCAAAAAGAATGCGCCAGCATTTAGATAAAATAATTCCAAATTCAGTGGGTACATTTTTAAAAAAAATGAAAGAGCAGCGTACTACAAGGGCAAAAGGGAAAGAACGTATGAAGTATTTTGATGCAATGGTTGAAAAATATTTTTCTGAACAATTTAAATAAGTCATATTCTATATTGGCTATCGTTCTCACTAAAATAGCACAATGTAGAGAATATACACAAGTAAGAAAATATAAGAAGAGTTATATTTGCTTTAATCACCTTTTAAATAGAGTGAGACTAAATTAGCATTATAAGGGTGCTGGAATAAACTGGACAAAATATTTTGAGATATTTTTATGGTTTATTTTAGAACTAGTTGTAATTGTTTACAGTATATATGTGATTAAAGCTATATTACTATATTACACACTTATTAGGCGCTAAAATGTGAATAACCTCTATTCATGAGGTTTTAGTCATATTTTAGATAGGATACTTTAAGCTTATAGGCTGAAGTCAAATTATATTGATTTGATAACATTTATTAAGGAGAGTCAAATATGTCAAAGAAAATAACAGTTGGTCCGGTAGGTTATATGCCGCAGTCGGCGCCATCTATGGGGGTTGAACTTTCTCCCGAAGGTCAAGCGCTACTTTATGGTAATGTCGTATCGGAAGATGAGGCGATGAGAGATGCTGCTAAAGCAATGTTAACTATGCAGAATCCGACGATTTTCCCTGGTCCACAAGTATTATGGGATTGGAGAGATGATGTTGCAGATAAGTCAGCAGCTATTTTAGACTTGGCATCAGAGATTCCAAATTGTAAAATCATCCCTATGCCAGATTATAGACCTAAATATCCAAAAATCGATGTGAAGGCAGAGATTAATCCAAATCACCCGAACTTGACAATTTTAGATAATAAAATTAAAGCTTGTATATTTATCGGTGTACACTGTCACTATGCAAACCTCTCTTTGAGAATGATTAGAGCTGGTACTGATTGTTATACAATCGCGATGTGTGCAATGATGGGTCATGAAGAAGCAATGGCATCTATCAGAGATGTACATGCAGATGATATTAGAAGATTCAAAGATGTACTTGTAGAAGTCAGAAATGAATTGGGTATTGAACACACACCAACGATGCCACCAGAAAATCCATCTTTACCAGAAGAGGATTGGGGTTCACTTACACCTGCTGATTATGGTGAGTACAGAAGTCTCATCATGAGTAGAAAAGGTGAACACGTAGCAGATGTTGAATAAGATATAGGAGAAATATATGAGTTTAAATAAAAAATTAGTAGATATGGATTACCTCTTAAATGAGGCTCCAAGAGAAAAGCACTTTATCACTGGTGCACAAGCAATGTCAGAAGCTGTTAAAAGAGCAAGTGTTGATATGGCAATCGCATATCCTATTACTCCACAGTCAGAAGTAATGCACCTTGTTGGTGACATTTATGCGCAAGGTCACATTAAAGAGTACTACAGAGCGGAAGAAGAACTTGGTACGATGTCTGCAATCGCAGGTGCAGCTAGAGGTGGTGTACGTTTATTTACAGCTACTTCAGGACCTGGACTTCTTAGAGGACTTGAAGCAATCGTTTCTTGGCCAGGACACAGAGTTCCTTGTGTTTTAGGTGTCTTGACACGTGTTATCAATGCTCCACTTTCAATCCAACCTGACAACATCGAAATGGCATACCTAATGCACAGTGGTATGGTAATGTTACATGCTGAAAACCAGCAAGATACATTTGACTTTACATTGGCGGCATTTGCTATTACTGAAAAAGTGGATGTATATATTCCTGTATCTGTTTCAACAGAAGGTTTCTTCGTAACACATGCCAAAGGATATGTGGAAATGATGTCTGAAGAATTGGCATTTACTGAGCCAGATCCATATCATGCACCAGTACCAGCAATGGATAACGAAGTACCACCTGCAAGAATCCAAAGAGATGCTCCTGTACAAAAATCAAACTTTATGTCTTACCTGATTCACTCAGTATGGCAACAAGAGATTTGGGACTCAAACAGAAGAGCAATGAAGTATGTATATCAATACATTGATGGACCACTAGAAGTGCAAAACCCTGGATCTGATGTTATGATTGTTGCCTCTGGATGTGCAGCTGCACAAGCAAGGGAAGCACATAGATATGCACAAGAAGAAGGTATCAGTGTTGGTTTTGTTAAAGTAAAATGTATTAGACCATGGCCAAAAGATGAGATTCGTGAAGCTTTGGCAACAGCAAAAACAGTTATTGTACCTGAACATAATATCATCGGATGGTTATGTAAAGAGGTAAAAGCAGCTATTCCAAATAGTGGGATTGTTGTAGAAGGACCAAGAGTATACGGTGGTATGACACTACCTGTTGAATTAATTATGACAGAGATTTACGATGCCTTAGGTATGGATTCTCTTGTTCTACAAGCATAAAAGGAAAAGCTATGAGTTTAAAATATATGATTCCAGCATCAAAATTTAAGAGATATTTACCAAAAGACTATGTTGAGTTGGTAGATTACGGCCCATTTGGTAAAGACTACGCTGACGTAGGTGTTAAAAACATGGGAACATTTAAAGAGTTGGTTGAAGAACACCCAATGTGTTCTGGTTGTTGGATGGCTTATTATATTAAGATTATCTTTGCAGCACTTCCAAACCCTGAAAACACAGTAACAATTGGTACTGCTGGTTGTGGTAGACTTGCGATTTCTCAAGCTGCTGTACCTTTCATTTATGGTAACTACGGTGATCAAAATGCTATGGCTTCTGGTCTTACTCGTGCATTTAGATTAAGATTCCCTGATATACAAAAAGATGTTATCACTATCGCCGGTGATGGTGGTATGATGGATATCGGTTTCTCTATGACTATGCATGCATGGTTTAGACGTGAAAAATTCACGACTATCATGCTTGACAATGAAGTATATGGAAACACTGGTGGACAAGAATCTGGTATGAGTATCGAAGGTGCTGTACTTAAAATGTCTCCAAAAGGTAAAAACTTTGGAAAAATGCCTGCAATGCAACTAGCAATTACTGCCGGATGTGTGTATGTTGTAAAAATGTCTCCGACAAATATCAACAAATCAGCAAAAGCTATCAGAAGAGCAATTTTTGCAGCAAGAAACCTTGGACCAACATTTATCCATGTGTATACATCTTGTAACATTGAGTACTCTATCCCAACTCCAGATGTATTTAGAGATGCTAAAGAGATGGAAAAAGGACGTTTTGCATTTGAAGAATTTATGACACCAGAAGCAAAAGAATTATTTGCAAAAGTTGAGTCTAAAAAGAAAAGAGAGGTAAGTTAATATGGCAGCTTCAATTGAAAATAGAAAAAGATATAACATGCGTATCTCTGGACTTGGTGGGCAAGGGGTTGTTACAACTGCTCACATCCTTGGATCATGTATGGATAATTCAGGTAAATATGCTTCTTTGGTACCATTTTTTGGTTCAGAAAAGAGAATGGCACCGGTAGAAGCTTATGTAAGAGCTTCTACTGAACCTATCTATGAAGTAGGAGAAGTGGTTTATCCTGATATTATTATGATTTACCATTCACAAGTTGTAACACATGGTAAGTCATATACAATGCCTTTTTATACAGGTTTGAAAAAAGACTCTTTGGTTATTATCAACACAAGTGTAGATGTACTTGAAGAAGAAGATTTAAAAGTCTTAAAAAAATTAAATGCCAAAGTTGTTCAATTTGATGCAACAGAACTAGCAATTAAAATTGCTGGAACAGAACTTGCAACAAACATGGCGATGATGGGTATGTTACTTGGTTTAACAAAACTTGTAACAGAAGATGATATTGAAAAAGCCGTAAGAGAAAGATTCTTAGGAAACTCATTTGTTACATCTGGTGGTACAGCATCATTGGATTCAGCTATTGAGAAAAAGTTTAAGAAAAAAGAAGAACTTCTTGCAAAAAATATGGAAGTAATTAACAGAACCTTTGAACTCGCAGACAGCATTGATTTGTCAAGTGATAAACTGGTAATTGATTTAGAAGTTTAAGAAAAACATTTAACTTAGTGTTGCTAAGAGTTACAGACCTAGACAATCATTAAGTTAAAACATAATAAAATAAAAATAATACTGATAAAAGGAAAAATATGTACTATGTAGCAAAAGTAAATTCTGAGATGTGTTCAACGTATAAGTGTAATATGTGTACACTATATTGTCCAGAGGCAAACACATTGATGTATGATAAAGACCCTAAACATGGCAATAAAAATGGTACTTCATGGGTTGATGAAGACAGATGTAAAGGGTGTGCAATTTGTGTATACGTATGTTCTGATCTTTTAGAGAGAAACTGTATCGAAATGGCGATGGTTACTCCAGACTAGCAGTAAGTTTTAAATAGGGAATTCTTCCCTATTTAATAAATATACTTTTAAATGAAAGTATGTATATTGGTGTCATATGTATAAGTTTTGCTCTTAGAATGAGAGTAAACTTTATACATATATGGCACCGTATATAAAAATAATATATTAGGAGACAACATGGCTAATTTAGGCCCAGCACATTATTCACCATATCCGGTAGCATTTTATGATGATTTACTTACACCCCCAGAAGGGAAAGCACTGTTATTGACTGAGATAGTTGATGAAGAAGTAGCAATGAGAGAAATTGCTAGAGTAATGTTGACAAGTGAGAACGCTACTATATTCCCTGGACCACAAGTTTTGTATGCGTGGAATGATGAGGCAAAGAAAAAAGCGACACTTATTAAAGAAATGGCAGAAGTTTTAAATGCTAAAATGATACCAATGTATGATTACAGACCAAAATATCCTAAGATTGATGCAGAAGTTGAAATCAATCCGAATCACCCAAATTTAACAATTTGGCATAATAATATTAAGGCATGTATTTTTGTTGGTGTTCACTGTCATTATGCAAACGTTGCATTAAAAATGATTAGATCTGAAACAGACTGTTATACAGCTGCTATTTGTGGACTGTCAGGGCATGAAGATGCTATGGCAACTATTAGAGATCAACATGCATCAGAGATGGCAAGATTTATCGAGATTGCTAAAGAAGTTAAAAAAGAACTTGGAAAATAGAGTTAGGAGATTACTATGAGTATAAAAAATATGACAGAAGAAAAAAACTGGTCAGGTCAGAAACTCGTTTCGACAGACTATTTGCTTTTTGAGGCTCCTAGAGAAAAACACTTTATGACAGGTTCAGAAGTGCTTAAGGAAGCGATAAAAAGATGTACAGTGGATGCGTCAGTATCTTATCCTATTACACCACAATCAGAAGCAGCACACCTTATTGGTGAGTTGTGGGCAGAAGGGTATGTAGGATTGTACTTTAGAGGTGAAAATGAATTTGGAGTTATGTCAGAAGTACAAGGTTGTGCAATGGCAGGTGCTAGAACAGTCACAACAACTTCAGGTCCTGGTACACTTAGAGCAATGGAAAACTTTCCAACATGGTCAGGTACAAGAATACCTTGTCAGTTGGTATTGATGGCTAGAGGGATTAACTCACCGCTTACAATCCAACCAGATAACTTAGAAGTCTCTTTCTTGCTTGAGACTGGATGTATGATCTGGTATGCTGAGAATGTTCAAGAACTGTTTGATATGTCTATTGCTGCATTTACAGTTGCTGAAAAACCAGATGTACATGTACCGATTATTACTGCTGTTGATGGTTTCTTTGTATCACATACAAGAGAGTCAGTTATGCTTCCAGCAGATGACATAGCATTACATCCTTATGATCCGTATGCATCACCACTACCTCCGATAGATTCAGAGATGCCTCCAGGAAGATTTTTAAGAGATCCATTTGTAATGAAATCTAACTACATTTCTTATGCAACACATGCTTCATGGCAGTGGGAAGTAAGATCTGCAGTAGAAAGATCAAAGCCTTATGCAAGACATTATTTACAAGGTTTAGTACACACAACAGGTGATGAAGATGCTGAGATAGTATTTGTAGCCTGTGGTACAGCAACGCATCAAGCTAAAGAAGCACATAGAGAACTTGCAAAACTTGGTATTAAGTCAAAAGTTGTGAAATTAAGAACAATCAGACCATTCCCTCATCAAGAACTACTTGAGGCTACAAAAAATGCTAAATACATTTTCGTACCTGAGTTCAATATTGTGGGTTGGCTAGATAAAGAAGTGACACAATCACTTTATGGAAAAACTGAAGCCAAAATTGTTGGTAGACCAAGAGTTGCCGGTGGTATGAGTATGCCTGCTGAAGCGATACTTAGAGAAGTTTTCGAAAATACAAACGTGAAAGGGGCATAAGATGTCAGTAGATATTTACAAAATAAATCCCGAATTTAGGGATATCATGCCTCAAGAGATTATTGACCTTGAGGACAATGCAACATGGGCTGGAGAAAGCGTAGAAAAACGTGGAATCAATGACCTTACAGATAAAAAAGAAATACTAGAAGAACACTCATTGTGTGCTGGTTGTCCAGAGGCAGCAGCACTAAGATACATATTGGCAGCATTGCCTTTACCTGAAGAGACAATCATTGTAAACTCAACGGGTTGTACTTCACTTATGTTCCCACACATTGCCTTGCATACTGTGCACTCAATGTTTGGTAACCAGAATGCGGTTGCATCTGGTATTAAAAGAACTTTAGACTGGAGATTCCCAGATAAAACAAAAGATGTTGTAGTACTTGCTGGTGACGGTGCAACTATCGATATTGGACTTGACTATACATTGCAGTCATTCTTTAGACAAGAAAAGATAACAACGATTTGTTTTGATAATGAAGTATATGCAAATACAGGTGGCCAAGAGAGTGGTTCAACACCAAAAGGTCAAGTCTTTAAAATGGCACCTAAAGGAAAAGTATTTGATAAAGTACCTATGTGGGAACTTGCTGTTACTTCTGGATGTCAGTATTCTGTTAAATTAACAGCTTCTGCACCTAAAAAAGTAGCTAAAGTACTTAGAGAAGCAGTACTCATTGCTAGAGAACTCGGACCTACATATATTCACCTTTATACACCATGTATCCTTGAAATTGGTCTCGCAGCGAATGAAGGACTATGGGAAATGAAAGAGCAAGATAAAGACAGATTTGCTGACTTTAAATATGTTTCTCCAGAAGCAGAAGCGTACTTAAAAGAATGTAAAAAAGAAGGACTATTATAATGGCTAAAGATTCGATTAAAATAAGAATGCCTGCTCTAGGTGGGCAAGGTGCGGTTACAGCGGCTCATATTGCAGCTACTGCTGCTGATACTGTAGGTTATTTTGCAGTGTCTAACCCTTTCTTCGGTGCTGAAAAAAGAATGGCACCATCTGAAAGTTATACAAGAATAGGAACAGTGCCAATTTATGATAGAGGGGAAGTAATTTACCCTGATATCGTTATGATATACCACCCACAAGTTATTACTATGGGTAAATCATACACTATGCCTTTTTATGCTGGTATCAAAGAAAATGGTCTTGTTATCATTAATTCAGATACAGACTTGTTGACAGAGGTTGATAGAAACTATCTAGAATCTATTAATGTTAAAGTACTTACCAGAGACTTTACTAAATTTGCTATTGATATAGCAGGTACTGAACTTGCAACGAATATGGCAATGCTAGGTGCATTGTTTGGTGCTCTTGGTACTATAGATAAGCCAGCTATTGAAGAAGGTATTAAAGATAGATTCCTTAAGAAATATACAGCTTCAGGTGGTACAGCTACACTTGACTCAGTTATTGAGAAAAAGTTCAAGAAAAAAATGGACTTGATTGAAAAAAACCTTGAGACGGCATCTGCTGCGTATGATTTAACTGCAGCATGGGCAAAAGAAGTGGACTTAGCTCCTATACTTTTACCTGTGTCTGATGTTGAAACAGCGTAATTAAAATACCTGTGCGATATGCACAGGTAATTCTTCTCACTAATCACTATAAGTTTTAGATAAATGTATTGATGTATATTTATCTAGAAGTTATTTCTATTTCCCACATTAATTTTTAAGGTATAAGTATGATTTCCTCTTTTGTAATTACAGGATTTTTAGGTGTAGGTAAGACAACGATGCTTACAAATTCAGTTAAACAATATTTCCCAGACAAAAAAATCGCTATAGTTGTCAATGAATTTGGTGATATAGGTGTAGACAGTAAAGTACTTACAAATGTTTATAGTGAGGTACTAGAAATTTCTGAAGGCTGTATCTGTTGTCAACTTGCTGAAGAGTTTGAAAGTGGTGTTGCAGAGATTATAGAAAAATATGATCCAGAAATTATTTTCGTTGAAACCTCTGGCGCATCTGAACCTTTCCCTATTTTCTTATCATTACAAAATCTAGGTATATCAGTTGATGGTATTATTTGTGTGGTTGATAGTAAAAACTTTGATTCTTATAAAGATAATTCTACTGCTAGGTATCAACTGGGAGGATCAAACATCATAGTGATGAATAAGACTGACTTAGTGACTGAGGATGAAGCAAAAATTGTCGAAATGGAGATACGTACAATCAAAGAGAAGTATGATATTAAAAATACGATGACAGGCAAGCCGATATTTAAGAATTATGTACTACATAGGGCAGAGCAAGGCTTGGTGAATAAAGAAGTGTTTGAAGGCATATATAGAGTAGAAGAGGTGGTTAAATTTGCAGAAGACTTTACACATCTTGATCATACAGTAAAAGATTCTTTAACCCAGAAGGTTGCATATTTAAAAGATGATATTGTCTTTCAAAATATTGATGATATACTGGAGCACCTGTCTGAAAATATTTATCGAGTAAAAGGTGTGGTAAAAGTTAAAGATGTACCGAATGCCATTTTTATAAATTATTCCTTTGGAGATGTTTCATTTGAAGAGTTGGAACATTATAATGGGAAGTCATTAATGATATTTATAGGTGAAAATATAGATAAAGATGTGACACGTTTATGTGATACGTTTGATAGTTTAAATATACCAAAGTTTACAGTTAAACAGTGATATTCAAGTTTATGTGTAAGTAGGAAATCAAAGTTTTGACTCCTCTTACCTTGACTACTATGAACAGTGGCCTCCACCGCAACATCCGCCACCTTGGCCATCACTCATTTTAATCATAAATTCATTTTCATTCATTCTGTGTGCTGAGAAGTAATGTTTACTACAAAATTCTTCGTTCATAAGTTCAGTGATTGCTTCAGTATAAAGAAGTGCTTCATCTTTGCTTTCAAATGATTTTTCTTTTTGATATTCACTTTTTTTGAAACAACCACATTCTCTTTCAACTTCTACTTTAAACATATATATCCTTTAATAAATGATAAGGGATAATAGCAATTAGAACTTAAAGAGATATTAAATATAGTCTTCGTCTTCATCTTCAAAGTCTGCTCGAACAACACTACGAAGAATAATCTCATCACCCATGTCTTCAGCCTCAAAATAATGTGTATGACAAAACTCTTGGTTCATCCGACATTCCATCACTTTTGCTTTCATCTGCGCATCTGCTTTGTCATTAAACGTTTGATTATTCTTAAATGCACTTTTTTTAAAGCACGAACACTCGTTTTCAATGCGTACTGTATATACTTTTTCCATTATTACTCCAATTCTTTAATCACTATAAATTCGCCAAACTCATATGAGTATACTTTTTTTGCTGCTTTATCTATGATGATAGGACGTATCCATTCGTTAAGTATAAAAGGTTGAGCTACAGAGTTTTC
>JALSHU010000084.1 GCA_026982075.1 Sulfurovum sp.
TGAAGGCTTTAGATTTTGGCTGTGGGCGTACTTCATTACTCTCAACACTGCTAAAAGAAGAAGGAATAGCTTGTGACTTCTATGACCCCATTTATCATCCTAGCACACTGAATGATGACAAAAAATATGAACTTATCGTTTCTACTGAGGTTTTTGAACATTTGCATCAACCTAAAGTTATCTTTGAAAATTTAGTTTCTAGACTAAATAAAGGGGGATATTTGGCTATTCAAACGCAGTTTCATGCTAATGATATGGAAAGGTTTAAAAAGTGGTATTATCATCAAGATCCGACACATGTAGTATTTTTTACAGTACATACATTTAGAGTACTTGCAAAAATGTATAACTGTAAAGTGCTAAGTGATAACGGAACAAACATGGTACTGCTTCAGAAAAACATCTAAAACAGCGTATATTCTTCTTTTATTTTGTTCAAAATAGTTTTATCTGCATTGTAAATAAATGCATAATTAAATTGTATAGTTTTAAGTAGTTCACGTAGCTCTTCTTCTGTCTCAAACCAATGCGGATGATCTATACCGGGCACTTTCGTCTTAGGTGGAGTAAATACCACAGACTTTACCCACATATTGCTTCTCATGACATATTCTCTTGCTTTAGTGATGTCAGAAGTATTGTCAGTAAAGATAGCTACTCTATCGCTGTTTGAAGGTTTTGTACTGTTGAGTTTTGCATCTATAAAGACTGGCAAAAAATGTTTGGTATATTTAACCCTATCCATAGTGTAGGGGAGTGCATGTACATTACAAAAGTGTACTACACGAAGTAAATATTCTAAATGAAATGGAATAAGTTCTTTTTCTTGGTAGATAAATCCATCTACTTTGTATGTACTTCTAAAAAGTGTATCTGAAACAAGATATCCATCAACTTCTTTTTCAAGTTTTTGAACATCAGGTTTTATCATGCTCATGAGTTCTTTGTCTGTACCCACAAATAATGAGTCTTCAGAGTTGAGTATCTGTTCAAATGCTTTTCGCCAGTTATTGGCTATAAACGAAACAGTTCCTTTATGTTTCATAATCATTTTTAAAAAAGTAAGTTCATGGCGTGAAAGCAGATAGAACTGTGCTTCTTTTTTGATGATAACATATCGGATGAGCTTAAAAGCTGCCAGTTGGATGTCTGAGACTTTTATCCATGCTATTTCATCGTCATTTTTGACAATGTTCTCATCATCATATACTATGGCATAGGCACCATTTGCTAAAGCTTGATCTATCTCTTCCTGATTGGAAGAGAAAAAAAGGTCACCATGATCTACTTTAGACTGATACACAGTCGCAGAGTCAATGGCTTGTACTTTAGGTTCGTTTGTTAGGATACCCTCAGTGAGGTTAATAATATCTTCTATTTTCATATTAACTTATCGGTGTCCCAACTGTCTTTGGTTGCTCTGGACGTATCATACACAGTCCATTTTCATCTTTGGCTGCTAACAGCATACCTTCACTTTTAAGTCCCATAAGTTTTGCGGGTTTAAGATTAGCCACCACACATACCTGTGTACCTAGCATATCAGCTGCAGTGTACCACTCTTTGATACCTGCGACTACTTGTCTAGGACTCTCTTCTCCAATATCAACTTGCAGGAGAAGCAGTTTTTTACTTTTTGGTACTTCTTCAGCTTTCACAACCGTACCTATCTTGAGTGAAGTTTGGAAAAACTGGTCGATGCCGATGAGTGCAACTCCTTGTGCTTTTTCATTCTCTTTTATCTCAGGTTTTTTACTTGCTTTTGGTTCTGTTTCTTGGTCTATGGGTTCTATCTGCTCAAGTAATGGCTTTTCAATACGTGGGAAAAGAGGGTCTATTTTTTCTAATACAAAGGTATTCAGAAGTGTGGTACTTTTTATCATCTTCTTCCAGCTTTCATTGTCTATACTAAAATGTAAAGCATTGGAAATCTTAGTACATATTTCTGGCATCACAGGATAAAGCATAACAGAGACTTTGGCTAAAATAGCAGCTATAAGCCCGTTAAGTGCCATAGCTTCTTCTTCTTTACCTTCTTTCATAAGTGTCCAAGGTTGATAGCGATCTATGGCTTTGTTGGCTACAGTGAGTGGCTTCCAAAGTTCTTCTAGGTAACGATGTATTTGCATCTCAAAAATGAAAGGCTCTAGCTTTTCAAGAGAGGCATGTACTTCATCAAGTTCATTTTGGTAGTATGTCGCTACATGTTCGGAGTTCACCGTACCTTCAAAATATTTACCAGACATACCTATGAGTCTGTTTAGCAAGTTCCCAAGATCATTACCCAAATCAGAGTTGATACGGTCTATAAGTGCTTTTTGAGAAAAGTCACCATCTCCACCAAAAGGTACTTCACGCAACATAAAATATCGGAAATTGTCAAGTCCATAGGCATCGGCTATCTCTCTAGGATTTACAACATTTCCTTTAGATTTCGACATCTTTTCACCATCACGTGTCCACCAACCATGTGCAGCGATATGTTTAGGAAGTGGTAAACCAAGACTCATCAAAAATGCTGGCCAATAAATGGCATGAAAACGTAAGATATCTTTTCCTATAAGTTGAACACGCGCTGGCCAGTAATCCATGTCTTTATCATCTGTACCGTATCCTAGTGCTGTCACATAATTCATCAATGCATCTAACCAGACATACATCACATGTTTAGGGTCATTCATCTCTTTTGGGAGTTTAACACCCCAGTCAAAACTTGTACGTGTGATGGAAAGGTCTTGTAGCCCACCTTCTACAAAACGTATGACTTCATTTCTCTTACTTCTTGGTAAAATACAATCAGGATTATTTTCATACCAGTCAAGTAAAGGTTTTTCATACTTGGAAAGTTTAAAAAAGTAACTCTCTTCTTCTACCACTGTGGTACTTTTTCCACATTCTGGACAAAACTCATCATCTACCAGTTGTATCGCAGGGAAAAAAGTTTCACAAGATATACAATAGTGACCTTTGTAGGTATCTTTATAAATATCACCATTGGCATGCATGACTGAAAAGGCTTTTTGTACCCCTTTCATATGGTCCATATCGGTAGTTCTGATGAATTTGTCATATGAAATATCAAATTCATCCCAAAGATCTTTAAACGTTGCAGAAATCTCATCCGCATAATTTTGTGTAGATTTACCTCGTGATTTTGCGGCCTCTTCTATTTTCTGACCATGTTCATCTGTTCCGGTGAGAAAATAGGTGTCAAGACCTGAGAGTCTAGAATAGCGTGCAAGGGTATCAGCAATGATAGTGGTATAGGCATGCCCAATATGAGCAATGTCATTAACATAATAGATAGGGGTAGTGATATAAGCTTTTTCGCAAGACATAAATGTTCCTTAAACAAATGAGTTTTTGGTTTTACTGTGAGAGTAAATGGTTAAAAATGTATTTTAGCCAAAAGATGCTGTATAGAGGGTTATCTAATATAGTATTACTTAACGAGGTAATACTTAGGTAATACTCCGAAGATATAGTTATAAAATATAGATATTTAGACTTACATAAAGGATAACTGATGGTAGCAACATTAAATATAAATCACAATTTTGAGCATGGTACAAGAAAAAACATATATAAAACAGCACTCACAGCACTTTATGATAAGAAAAAAATATGGAATCAATTAAATGAAGAGAGACGTTTACGTCAAAAAAAGAAAGAGATGGGAAGGAATAGGTTTTTAAATAAAAAAATCTATTCTATTGACAATAAAAAATACTATAAGGTGATAGGGATGAGTAATGTTTATTACCTTCAAGTCAATAGTTTGAACTATATGGAGGCATCTCAGTTCATAGTAGAATTATGTCAATATACGTTTAATGGTATGAAATCAAAAAAAGGTTTAATCAAAATAGATAAAGCAACCAATAAGATCTTTATTTCGGAAGATACACTGCGTGTCTATTTTAAATCATGTGCTCTAGAAAACTTAAGTTAAATTTTGTTAATATACTTTAATATGAAATAACAATGGAGAAGAAAAATGTCGAATCTTGATAACTATTTATTTGAGAGTAAAATGATAAATAGAAAAACATATATATTTGATGATACAAGCTATTATAAGGTAATAGGTATGAATAGTCAATATTATATAAAAGTTTCTGATTTGAATAAAATAACTTTGCATCAAATGAGTATGACACTTTATAAGCACACTGCATCATCTTTAGTTAAAGTAAAAGCGTATGTCAAATCCTTAGACTATTCTGATATTTTATTTATTGCAGCACCAACGATATCAAGTCCGTTTAAAATGTATGACTTGGAGAAGAGAGATTAACCTCTCTTTTAAAAGCAATTAAACTTCATTCTTTATATTTTCCTCATCCATTATCATGTATTACCTTTATATATTAAGATGTTCAGATAACACATTTTATACTGGTATTACAACTAACTTAAAACGTCGTGTGAATGAGCATAACCATTCTAGCAAAGGTGCAAAGTATACATGTGCGAGAAGACCTGTATGCCTGGTATATAGTGAAGAATACCTAGATAGAAGCAAAGCATCACAAAGAGAATATGAAATAAAAAAGAAAATGACTAGGGCTATGAAATTAGCCCTAATAGAAGGATATTCCTAAAATTCGAATCCGCCACCTTTGCCTTTACTCATACTGTCATATACAGCCTTGATATAAGCATCACGAATGTCACAATCTAAAAGTTTATCACATTTTATACATGAAGTGAGATGCTGTTTTCTTTGGCATGACTCTAGTTCATCTTTTTTTTGAACCAAAATAATTTGCCATTCATCAAGGATTGTTTCAGACATTAGTGCTTGATACCATAAGCATTTTTCATCGCATTTATCTCATAGTTTGATCCAAAAAAACAAGGACTTGTGTCATGTGGATGTTCAGGGATAAGTTCAGTAAGTCTTACACCCTTGTCATTGACCCCTTGTCCTCCTGCCTGTTCAAAAATGAATGCAAAAGGAATTACTTCAAAGAGTTGTCTTAATTTACCATGAGGTTTGTCAGAAGTGCCAGGGTAAGAAAAAAGACCTCCACCCTTAAGAAGGATTTGATGAAGGTCAGGCACCATTCCCCCTGAATAACGTAATCTGTATCCTTCCTTAAAAAGATCATCAATAAAACTTTTGTGATGATCACACCAATTTTGCTGTGTTCCGCCTGGAGCATTGAGTTTCCCTTTTTCATCTAGTGTGATATCAGAAATCAAGTTAAAAAGACCTTCTTGCAAGCGATAATGCTGAGGCTTATTTCCTTTAGTAGCGATAACCAGTTCCACACGAGGTCCATAAACAACATAGGCTGATGCAAGCATATTCTCAGCTATAAGTTCACCTTCATAGATGCCAAAGATAGAACCTACAGAAAGGTTAACATCAGCAAGACTTGAACCATCTAAAGGATCATAACAGACCGTATATTTACCATCATCATGCAATTTAAGAACACCTTCTTTTTCTTCACTTACCAAAGCTTTCACAATAGTAACATCTTTAAATGCCTCTTCAATGATATAATCACTTTTTACATCTAATTTGAGTTGATCCTCACCAGATGAGTTTGAACTGTCACTGTAACCCAAATCTTCAGTTTTAATGGCATCGTCTATTTTAATAGCTACTTTTTTGATAGTGTCAAATATGGTTTGCATATAAATTATCCTTTGTTATATTGTTTTTGCATGAGCATGAATCCAATCAATAATATCAGAAGTATTATTCAAATCAAGAATATCAATATGCTTTGGTATAGTATAGTCATTGGGATTAATTGTATCATCAATGGCTATAGCTTCACTGCATTCAAAATAGCTTTCATCTATTTTATTTCTGAAAATAGCTATACGAGGCAAGGGCAATGTTTTGAGGCCTTCAACAAGTAAAATATCAAAATCATCTATCATCATAATGATATCATCCAATGTTTTTTCTCTTTGGGAAAAATAGGTCGTTCGTGTAGGTGATGTTACTACTACTTCTGCGCCAGTTTGTGAAAACTTGTAACTGTCTTTACCCTTAACATCAAAGTTAGCTTTGTCCTTGGGATCATTTTTGATGATAGCAACTTTTTGATTTTCTATCAATATTTTAGCAACTTTTTCAACCAAAGAAGTTTTCCCACTTCCTGAAGGACCTGTAAATGCTACGGAAACTCTTTTTTTCACGAACAGCCTTTATTTATATTGAAGATATTATACTTAAATGTTTATTGAATATATGTTAAAATCCTTTCTAATTATAAGGAGAACATTATGCTAAAGGTAGGGCTTACAGTTATTATAATGTTTCTCATGATGGGCTGTAGTTCTAAAGAAGAACAAGCACTAAATAAATACCATTTACAAAATAAAGCATATAATAAAAAACTTCAAAAAACTGAAAAAATACAGCTGTACACTGCAGATGAGCAAGTGACAAAAGTACTTGTAACAGCAACATATCTGAATAAACAAGAAGTAAAAAAACTACAAAAAGAAGATGAAATTTTTCTCCTTGGTGTCTATATAGAAAAGAGTGACCTTGAAGATTTTGATACGGAGGCATTTTCTGTAACACTTGATGGGATACAATATAAAAGCATCACAGCGTTAAAAACGGATAGCCCTTATCTTAAAAATATTTCTTTCCTTACCCCATGGAGTCAATTTTATTTGGTTCGTTTCCCTTATACCTCTAAAAAAAGTTTTCATCTTATTTTTAAGAGTGAATTTTATGGAGAAGGAAAATTACATTTTGCGAAAGTTGCAAAATATGTATTGAAGAAAAAATCTTTTTAAAACTATTTTCTAAATTTATCTGTTTTAGAAGGTGTTGCTAGTGTTCTGAGTAAGGGAAATAGACGTGTCGTTACACCAAGTTTATTGAGGTAGATGACATAATTAGCCAATACTTTTTTACCATATTCTCTTGCTTCCACATTTTTCATAGTTTCCATACTCATATAAGGTTCATAAGGTCCTTTTCTAAAATGTCGACGGTTGGTAATATGTTTTTTTGTAAATCCGATACCAGCATTGTATGCATAAGCGATAAATAAAGGATGATACAGGTATTTAGTGAGATAATCAAGATGATAATCTGCATATTCGATAGCTTTATAAGGGTTAAACATCTCGTCTAAATCCATCTTTTGTCCTTTTTCTTTTGCAATATGTTTAATCAAAAATGGCATAAACTGCATCATTCCCAATGCAAAAGATCTAGAGACAGAAGCTGGAACAAACCGACTTTCTTGACGGGCAATAGCATAGATAAGTGCTTGACGTTGTGGACTCATATGCTTCATAACATCTCTATAAGGCATAGGAAAATATGCTTTTGTATGATTACATGCTTTAGCTTTCAAGTATGTATATACACCTATACACTCCTGCGATGCATAATCATCTGCCATATCATCGATTTTTGCATTGGATGAGCGTTTCATCTTTTCTTTTACCTTCGCCCAGTCTATAGGATCGTGAATATCATATCCGTAGGTAGTTTGTTTTCTTATTTGCTGCGTAATAGTTGCAGGATACTTACCTTTAATAGTATCAGCAGCCATTAAAGTATAAATATTGGGGTGGTAGCTCTCTTGAAGTTTTTTTAAATAATCAATATTCTTTGTACTAAGATATAGCCAAAAGAGTGCCTTGTCTTTTTGATACCTTTTGATGTAGTTCTTACGTGCTGAATCAAAGTAACCTGCAGCAATTTTTGGTTTATTTTGTTTGAGCAGTGCGAGCCCATGTTTAAAGTGTTTATTGGCTTTACTTCTTCGTTTCCATATGTGATCAGGTGTAGTATCTCGTTTATATTTGAGCTTTGGGGCACTAAATCCTGTTCTGGCTTTATAGGCAGTACGTAGTTTTTTGTTAAGATGACTCGTTTCTTTAATAATATTTCTAGCCTCTACCTGCGTGGTAGTCTTTTGTGATAAAAAACGCCATATATAATAATCTTTTTCTACGCTTTTAGGCATATTATGTACTTCCCAATACGTAAATGTCTTAGCCTCTATAATAGAAAACTGAAGGGTAAATAAAAATATAATTATAAGACGAAGTTTCATATAGGTATGACTATCCAACAAGAAGATTTCTAATGAGGATATCAATAAACTGCAAACCAAATATAATAACCAATGGTGATAAATCTATCCCTGAAAAAACAACAAAAGGCAGTTTTTTCCTTACAAAAGAAAAAGCGGGTTCTGTTAATCGATAAAGTATTTGTACTATAGGATTATGTGGATCAGGACGTACAAAACTTAAAAATGACGCAATAATAATAATCCATATATAAAGTATGCCTATGCCTCTAATAAGTCCATAAAGTTCAATAATCATGACGCTACCTCCAGTAAATAAGATTTGATAAATGGGTAAACTTCACTCAGTTCAGGACCATGTTCTGCTCCTGTGAGTAAAAGTCTCAATGGTTTTGAAAAATTGTCACCTTGTAGTCCTGATACTTGTATAAGATAGTTTATGAAGGTATTAAAATCATTTATCATAGGAGCATCTATAATGATTTTTTGCAAAATCTTCATCTCTTTTTCCCACTCTCCATTAAAGTCCTTAGGTGCAAAAATGGGACGTATTTTTAATGCAAGTTCATTAATGGTACTAGCTTCTTGCAAGTATAATTTGACTAATTTCCCTACATCGGCATCTGCAAAACCAAACAGTGATGATAGCTGTTTGTCATCCATGAGTTTGAGATGTTCTCTGTTTATAAATCGTAATTTTTCGATGTCAAAATTCACAGCAGACTTCGAGATATCGTCCAAGTTAAACCACGCTATAGCTTCAGGAAGTGTAAAGATTTCTTTAGGTGCCTTTGGATTTGTAAGTAATATCAAATAGTTGATAATAGCATCTGGCAAATATCCTTTTGCAAATAACCATTTAACTGTAGAAGTATCATCATTTTTAATGTTCAAAAGCATAGGTAAATGAGCATAACTTGTCTCTGTTTCATATTGAAGTTGGATTCTAGTGTGTAACTGCTTCGCAGTATTTAAACACTGATCGTCTCCTTGAAAAATGAAGTCTACACCGCTTATCATGTCATCACAGGCAGAAGCAAAGTTTTGAGTTGGGGTGCCGTCACTGCCTAATATGACAAAAGAGTCTACTTCATCAGGAGTACTAATAATGTCTCCTTTTATAAGGTCATGATAAACTATGTTCTCACTAGGTTTTTTGATACGGATAACAAAAGGGGTACCACTCTCTTTTAACTTTGCATGTTCTATTTTGTCTACACCAAAACATTTCCCAGAATAGCTGTAGTCTACTTCAGGTTCTTCTGTTTTACACGTACAGACAAAAGCTTTCCCTTCCTCAAGTAAGCGAATCGCCAGTGTCTGATGCATATGCAGGTGTTCACTTTGATGGAAAACTTTCTCATGGTTCAGAGCAAACTTTTCTAAAATTTGCATAATTTCTGTATCTTTACCTTCTATAATACGTTCTTTGTCTGTATCTTCAATGCGTATGATGAAGTTTTCTTTACGTTGCTGAGAAATAAGATAATTAAGTATGGCAACACGTAGGGTATCTATGTGCATCTCTCCGATTGGAGAAGTGGCAAATCTTAGCATGTATATAGCTCCAAAAGGTCTTAAAATATATGAATGATATTATAGGGTTTTTTACTGAAAAGTAAGCCTTCAAAACAATAAAATCATGTAAGTACAAATCACTAATAAGTTAGCTATGCTTCATTAGATTAAAAAGTATTAAAGGCTATTTCATGCACCATCACCGTCTCACAGTTTCATACAAGGGCACATACTACTATGGCTGGCAAGATATAGCTGAAGGTGAAGAAAAACCTACCATCGAGAGAAACATCCAAAAAGTACTACAACACATCTCCAAGTCTCCAGACTGTACTATTGCAACTGCAAGTAGAACAGACGCAGGTGTACATGCACAAGGACAGGTCATAAAGGTTAGCATACCTCTAGCCATAGACTCTAAAAAATTACTCCTTGGCATGAATTCTCTCTTAGCAGATGACATACGCATCTTAGACTGTACCCCCTCCACAAAAGCCTTCAACCCAAACAAAGACAGCAAAAGTAAAGAGTACCACTACTCCTTCTGCACTGACTCCATACACAACCCCATACTCAACGACTCTGTAGCACACATCACTTCGCAAAAACCTCTAAATATCATACTCATGCAAGAAGCCTGCAAACTCTTCGTAGGAGAACACGACTTCTATTGCTTTGCGAAACGAGATAGCACCATGCACTCAACCCTACGAACTGTGCTAAGTTGTGAACTCGTACTACACACTTCATCGCTTGCTGCTACCCTTTACAGTATTAACATAGTAGGAGAAGGTTTTTTACGCTACATGGTTCGGTATATGGTAGGGGCATTGTTTGCGTTGGGTAAAGGTGAGATAGAGTTAAGTGACATTGTTAAAGCATTGACATATCACAATGGGGAAAAGCTTAGTGCCAAGGTGAAGGCTAGAGGGTTGTGTTTGATGGAGGTTAGTTATTAGCCCGTTAATCTTTCCTATGCCTCTTCCCATTAAACTTCACCACAAATGACAACCTTACCTTCTCCCCCGTATCTAAAACCACATACTCAAACCCATCTATGAGTTCCATCGTTACTACTAAAGCTTTTATGTGCTGTAACGCTTTAACGCTTTCTTGTTCTGCATTTTGATAATACTCCATAGTAGAAGGTATCTTTCTTTCCATCGCAACGGTGAGTTGGTCAAAAAACTCTGAAGATATAGGGTTGTACATGCTTGCCTTTTATAAAGTTTGGATTATAAATATAAGTATAGCAACTCTAAGATGCGATAAGCACTAATTAGATAAAATACTGCCTATAAGTTTCAACATCAAAAAGGTTAA
>JALSHU010000085.1 GCA_026982075.1 Sulfurovum sp.
GTATTATAGCATAAATTGAAAAACTTACAATAGTCCCATAGCCAACTTCGCATCATCTGTCATGCTGTCTTGCCCCCATGGTGGGTCAAAGACTATTTCTACATCTATCTCTTCAAGTCCTTCTTGACGTGCTGCGATACTTTTAACAAGGTCAATAATAACTTGTGAGAAAGAACAAGTAGCAGAAGTCAGTGTCATGGTGATTTTACATTTTTTCATCATGCTTACTTCATCTGTCCATACATCGATGTTATAGATGAGTCCTAAGTCATAGATATTTACTGGAAGTTCAGGATCATAGATTTCTTTTAGATGTGTGATGATTTTTTCAACCATCTCTTCATCCGTAGGTTGATTGTCTATGAATTTCTGACGCTCAAGTGCCATTTGGTCATTGATACTTTTGTTATTTTCTTCAGCCATGTTAGGCTCCTTGCTCTTTACATTTATGGGCATACCCATAAACCATCTTTAAAAAAGCTTCTAGACTTTGTTGTCGTACTGGTGAAAGTAACTCTACTATACCCATATCTTGTAGTTTAGCTGGATCAAAACCTAATATATCTTCAGGTGTTTTATTTCCAAATATGTCTATTAAAAGTGTAAGCATACCTTTTGCCATCTCTGAAGTACCTTCACCTCGAAGTACGAGTAAGCCATCTTTACATTCACCTACAAGCCATGCATCTGATGCACAACCATTGACATAGGTATTGTCATTTTTGTCTTCTTCAGGTAGTGTGGTATGTTTTTTCCCTAAATCAAATATATATTCTAATTTATCATTAGGATCAGGAAAGAGATCAAAGTCTTCTTTGTATTTTGCTATTGTTTCTTCTATAGTCATCATTTATCCTTCATTTGTATTTGATGCATAAAACACCTCTTCAAAAGCGGTTTTTATACGTTCTTGGGCTCGGGTGTCTTTTACCTGTTCTATCAAAGTATTGGCAAAAGCAATCACAAGTATTTTTCTGGCTTCTAGATGGCTAATACCACGACTTTGTAGGTAAAAGAGCTGTTTTTCATCTAACTGGCCCGTGGTTGCACCATGGGAGGCTTCTAACTCATCTATATAGATTTCTAGTTGAGGCTTAGACACCATATAGGCTTTTTCATGTAGTAAGATAGATTTTGCATTCTGCTCAGCTTTTGTAAACTTGGCAGAATGTTCTACACGAATCAGCGCGTCAAAAATCCCTCTGGCTTGTCCATCCAAAATATTTTTTGCTTCTTGCTTTGAGGTAGAATACTCACCTTGGTGTATAATCTGTGAGACAGTACCACGTTTAGAGTCTTCATTAAGGTAGAGGAGGTGTCCCGCATCTATATGTGCATGTTCTGCCAGTTCTACTTTAAGTAACTGTAAAGCCTGATCCCCTCCAAAGTCAAAACTTTTTAACATCATATGGGCATTTCTTGCTACATTGATTTTATGAGAGGCCACCATGCTATATTGTGCATCTTTCATCGTTTGCAATTTTACAAGTCTTAGAGTAGAGTCTTGGGCTACATGTATATCATATCCATAAAGTACCAGTGTATTACTTATGTCCTTACTTACAAAGCTTTCATGTACTGTTGCATGACGATTGGCTTGGGTGGAAAGTACGATACGATAATGTATCAAGGTATCGCTTTTCGTAAAGTGATGCTCAATCTCAATATCTGTATCACCATCTATTTCTATTTTGATAATACGGTGTGAGAGTAGGTGTCCTACAAAATAAAGCGGATCAAAATGCATAATATCTAACTGCTTACAGGTCTCATAGTTTATACGCAACCCTTGAGGGGCAGTAACTACGATACCGTCAACTATTTTAACTTTATCACCTTCTGCTATCGTTTTGGGGACATACTCAAGCGTTTTATACTCTTTGTTCAGTATTTTATCTACATCAAAATAGTGATACTCTTCGGTCTTTTTATGAGGCAATCCCAGTGTCGCAAAGCGTTGGACAAATGCTTCCCTACCACTGGAGTTTAAAAGTTTTGCGACTTCTTTTGCATCGGCATTTTTTAGGTTAGAGAGATTCATTAGTCCTCCTCTATGCCATCATATCCATGCTCTTCTAAGTATGGTACAAGCTCTGGTCCAGCTGTTTTGATGACTTTTCCATCTTTAAGTACATGAATATAGTCTGGTTCAATGTAGTCAAGGATTCTTGAGTAGTGTGTAATCACAAGGAAAGTACGTTTACCATCTTTCATCTTGTTAATTCCCTCTGATACAGCTCTTAGTGCATCGATGTCTAGACCAGAATCAATCTCATCTAGTATGATGACTTCTGGTTCCAAGATAAGCATTTGAAGGATTTCATTACGTTTTTTCTCTCCACCAGAGAACCCTTCGTTCAATGAACGGCTTATCATGTCAGACTTCATACCAAGCATTTCAAGGTGCTTTTTCATTTCTCTTAAGAACTCAGCAGCATTTAATTCATCTTTACCTTCATGCTTAAGTTTAGCATTAAGTGCAGTTCTTAAAAAGTAAGCATTGTTGACTCCTGGTATTTCTACTGGATGCTGAAAACTTAAGAAAACACCTTCCAATGCTCTCTCTTCGGCTTCCATCTCTAAAATACTTTTCCCTTTATAGGTGATGTCTCCACCAAGTATTTCAATGTCATAATGACCCACAATAGCTTTTGAAAGAGTTGATTTACCTGCACCGTTTGGTCCCATGATGGCATGTACTTTTCCTGGTTCTAACTCTAGATTAAGACCTTTTAGTATCTGTTTGTCACCTATCTTTGCTTGTAAATTCTCTATTTTCATCGTTGTACTCATCCTACGCTTCCTTCTAATGTTAATTCTAATAATGCTTTGGCTTCAACAGCATACTCCATAGGGAGTTGGCTAAAGACTTGTTTACAAAAACCGTGGACTATCATAGACACGGCATCTTCTTCTGTGATACCTCTTTGACGTAAGTAAAAGAGTTGTTCATCTGATATCTTTGAAGTGGTTGCTTCATGTTCTACTTGCCCTTGTGTATCTTTGGACTCAAGGTAAGGAAAAGTATGTGCGCCACATTCAGACCCAATGAGTAGTGAATCACACTCAGAGTAGTTTCTAGCTCCCACTGCAGAGTTGGCTATTTTGACCAGTCCTCGATAGGTATTTTGACCTTTCATGGCCGAGATACCTTTTGAGATGATGGTAGATTTGGTATTTTTGCCGATGTGTATCATCTTAGTCCCGGTATCTGCTTGTTGTGCCAGGGTAGTGACTGCAACGGAGTAAAACTCACCCACTGAGTTGTCACCTTTTAAGATACAAGATGGGTACTTCCATGTAATGGCAGACCCAGTTTCCACTTGCGTCCAAGAGACTTTTGCATTTTCTCCTTCACAAATGGCACGTTTGGTAACAAAGTTATATATACCACCTTTACCAGTCTCGTCCCCTGGGTACCAGTTTTGGATAGTAGAGTATTTTATCTCTGCATCTTTTAAGATGATGAGTTCCACTACAGCAGCGTGTAGTTGATGGTCATCACGTGTAGGGGCTGAACATCCTTCGTTGTAAGAAACATGACTTCCTTCATCTGCGATGATAAGCGTTCTTTCAAACTGTCCTGTATTGATAGCGTTAATTCTAAAGTATGTAGAAAGTTCCATAGGACAACGTACACCTTTTGGGATGTAGACAAATGTTCCATCGGTAAATACAGCTGAGTTGAGTGCTGCAAAGTAGTTATCCGCCATAGGGACTACAGAGAACATGTACTTTTTAACAAGTTCGGGGTAATCACGAATCGCTTCTGAAATAGAACAAAAAATCACCCCATGCTTTTCAAGCTCTTCTGAGTAGGTAGTCTTCACAGAGACAGAATCTACAACAGCGTCTACAGCTACTTTAACACCTGCGAGTTGCTTTTGTTCGTCTAGGGAAATACCCAGCTTTTCATAGGCTTCCAGTATCTTCGGATCTACTTCATCTAAACTGTCCAGTTGTTCTTTGGGTGCTGAAAAGTATGAGATAGACTGATAATCTATGGGTTCATAGGTTAAGTGGGCCCAATGAGGTTCAGTCATGGTTTCCCATTTTTTAAGTGCTTTAAGCCGTAGCTCAAGCATCCACTCTGGTTCTTCTTTTTTCTTAGAGATGAATGCAATAGTGCTTTCATCCAAGCCTGGTGGTACGGTTTCGGTTTCTATGTCTATCTCAAAACCGAGTGCATACTCGCCTGAGACAGCTTTGTCTAACTCTTCTGTTGCCATTTATTAATCCTTTACACGTATTATACTCATAATTAGGAGTATTTTTATCTTAATTCATTTTAGATTGACTGTGTGTAGTATCTGTGTAATAACATAGAACAGATAAAACAACGCTTTGAGAAGCTTTTATTTGTACTAATTTACACTTTTTGACATAATTTTGACTATAATACATTAAAATAGCTCAATTTTAGAGTAAATGTGTAAAAAATTTCAGGAATGATGGGGGGAATACAATATTATGTTTGATTGTTATAATGCCATACCTCTGCCCATTGTTCTTCTATCTGATGAGGGTATGATACTTCATGTGAATCTTATGGCAGAAAAACATGTGGGACTCAAGTCTTCTGATATTTCTAATATGTCAAACCATACACTTTTCCATCCTTCACAATTTACTGTAGATGATTGTCCTGTTTGCCATGCGATAGATAACGCCCATGCATTGATAGAGTTGGAAATCGAAGATAAACATAAAAAATCAGTCACAAAATATTCTATAAATTCTGTGATGATTGATGCAAAAGAGTACATAGTACAGATGTGTACAGATGTGACCCAAGCTCATAAGAACGTTTTACAAATACAAAAGTTACAAGAACACTCAAGATTAGCGTTGAATGGACATAATGCAGGTACATGGGAATGGAATTTTCTTGATGACAGTATCTATTATTCTCCAGAGTGGAAGGAAATGTTAGGTTTCAAGAGAGACCAAAATGTAGATGATACCATTCATACATGGGAGGCCTGTGTACACCCAGATGAACGTGAAAAAGTTTTGAAGAGCCTTGAAGTAGCTTTAGAGAAAAAACAAGAAAAAGTGGAGAGTATACATAGGTTAAAACATAACGATGGACATTGGATATGGGTACTTGATAGAGGTATAGTAACCTATGATGAAAGAGGTAAACCTCTGCGAATGATTGGTATGGATACAGATATCACAAATCAAAAATTAGAACAAGATAAATTTGAAGAGCGTGGTAAAATATTAGATAATTCACGCAATGAAATTTATATTTTTGATGCAGAAAGTTTGCAATTTCTCTATCTTAATCAAGGTGCAAAAAACAACATTGGGTACAGCTGTGAAGAATTAACCCAATTAACGCCAGTAGACATAAAACCAGAAATGACGGCAGAGAAGTTTCAGGATATATTAAAACCTGTTATCACGAATAAACAAGAACATGTTGCGTTTTCAACAGTACACCAACGTAAAGACGGGACAAACTATTATGTAGACGTGTATTTACAGGGGACAATATATCAAGAGAAAAAAGCCTATGTGGCTATTATCCTTGATGTGACAGAACGGGTAAAAACCGAAAAAAAATTAACAGCACAACGAAAACTCTTGCATCATAAAGCACACCATCATACATTGACTGGACTTCCTAACCGTTTACTCTTTACAGAAATTTTAGAAGAGAGTATGAAAAAGGCACTTGAGCAAAAGACATTGTTGGCACTTTTCTTCATCGATTTAGATAAGTTTAAAATGATTAATGATCAGTACGGACACGGTGTTGGGGATGATGTCCTTAAAATTGTTGCATTACGATTGAAAGGCGTGATTAGACAAAGAGATACAGCAGCACATATCAGCGGTGATGAATTTGTCATTATTATGCAAGACTTTCACACTAAAGACAATGCATCTGTTTTAGCAAATAAAATATTAAAAACTTTAAGAAAACCTATCAGAGTTGATTCATATGCATTTTCACTCTCAGGAAGTATCGGTATCAGTTTTTATTCTGAAGATGTAAAAGAAACACATATCTTACTCAAGCAAGCTGACTTGGCAATGTATCAAGCAAAAAATTCCGGGCGCGATACATTTAGATATTTCAACCAAGATACGATAGAAAATTACTCCATTTGAGTATGTATAAATGTGTCACACTTTACATGGGTGATATTGTAACGCATCAGGAAACCTTCCATAGAAACTTCCATTGAGCTGTGTTTGGCTGATGAGATAGAGTCTAAATTTTTCAAACAATTTTTTGTCAGGTATGGTATAGTGCTTCCAAAACTCATTTAGCGTGAGGGTTTTACAGGTGAGTCCTTCAATGTCATAAATCGCATTGCCCAGTGCTATAACAGGGGTTTGATGATAGAGTGAAGAGATACCTGAAGTACTGTTGATAGTCACTGTACCGATAGCATTTTTGATACAAGTAGGCATGTGTAAGTCGTGTATGATAATCACTTTATGGGTTATGCCTAGTTGCTTGGAGAGTGTTTGGATATAGGTAGTATATGTTTTCCTACCTCTGTCTACAGGGTGGTGTTTGATGAGGAGTTGTGTATGCTCTGGTGCAAACTTGGCAAAAGAGTACATCACAACTTCTATAAATGCTTCTATAGAAGCAAATGTGGAGTGCTCTTTGATTTGAAAATCATTATAGGTTTGAAGAGGGACAAAATAATAGTTTTTCTTTTGTTCATGTGTGATTTTTTTGAAGATGGATTTTTCTGTTATTTTGTATATATATTTTCTCATGGCATTGCGTAGACCAAAAAAAGCTTCAGTGATGAAATTGTATTTTGTATGATGTTGGTAATGAGGGTACAAAAACCATAAGAGGTCTTTTAGAACATAATAGCTTGAAGCACTCCATATTTTACGAGAGAGTTTAGGTTGTGCATCATAGATCTCTTTTTTTTCAAGTGTACTAAGGTTCAGGTTTTGATAAAACGCAGCTTCTCTTGGGATATGGCTAAAATCATTGACGCCATGACGCTCCATAGTGATGAAGTCTGGACGTATATATCCTTCTTCAAAGACATAGGTTTCTACATCAAGTAAGTTTGCAGCCTGAAGGGCTATACGTTGGTAAAACCGACAATCCCCGAAAAGAAATACTTTATCTATTTTATGTTCTATGAGAAATGCATGGATAAACGACCCCCATGCATCTTTTTTACCTTTATAGGGTGTATAGTTGTCCTTGTTAGAAAAAAACCAGTCAGCAGCATTGAGCCCTATTTTAAATGTAGCAGCACCCCGTTTCCTGAATGCAAGGTCAACATGTTTAAAAAAGTTTCCCATCGGTCCTTGAAGGAATAGTACATTTTTTCCAGTAATCATTCCCAATTTATTCATCGTTTAGTTCATCCATTGTAACACGTAAATTTCAGTCAGTTTTTTGACAATAAATATTATAATTACGGTTATTATTGTCTATAGGTAAGCCTCGGCCATACTATATATGAAGTTAGATAAGATAAAACTAAAAAATCACATTATTTTAATGAAGGGGAAAAGAGTGAAATTTGAAACGATTTGTATGATAGGGTTGGGGTATATAGGTTTGCCAACAGCTGCCGTGTTGGCTTCAAGAAAAGTAAAGGTCATAGGTGTAGATATCAGCCAAAATGCTGTTGATACCATCAACAGAGGAGAGATACACATCGTTGAGCCAGAGTTGGACATTTTGGTACGTGCAACAGTCAATGAAGGTTATTTAAGAGCAACAACAACACCAGAAAAAGCTGATGCTTTCATCATGGCTGTACCTACACCATTTAAAGGTGATGACCACGAACCAAACCTTGATTACATAGAGTCTGCGACAAGGTCTTTGGCTAAAGTACTTGAAAAAGGAAACCTTGTAGTACTGGAGTCTACTTCTCCAGTAGGTGCTACAGAGAAGATGGCAGCATGGTTGGCTGAAGAGCGTCCAGACCTTAGCTTCCCTCAAGATGCAGGTGAAGATGCGGATATCCGTATCGCACATTGTCCAGAACGTGTATTGCCTGGACATGTCATAAGAGAATTGGTGGAAAATGACCGTGTCATTGGGGGTATGACTCCTAAATGTACTGAGGCTGCAACGGATCTCTATAAGATATTTGTCAAAGGTGCCTGCATCGCAACCAATGCGCGTACAGCAGAGATGGCAAAACTGACTGAAAATGCATCCAGAGATGTACAAATAGCTTTTGCAAACGAACTTTCAGTGCTGTGTGACAAAATGGGCATCGATGTATGGGAACTCATCTCCCTGGCAAACCGTCATCCTCGCGTAAACATTTTACAGCCTGGATGTGGGGTAGGTGGGCATTGTATCGCTGTTGACCCTTGGTTTATCGTCAACGCTTACCCAGATGATGCACATATCATCAAAACAGCTAGAGAGACAAACGATGGTAAACCTCTGTTCGTTATCTCCAAAGTCAAAAAAGCCATTATAGAGATAGACAATCCCAAAATAGCTTGTCTAGGACTTGCCTTTAAACCAAACATAGATGACTTACGTGAAAGTCCTGCACTCGAGATAACAAAAATGCTTTCTGACAATACAGATTTTAAGATCTTGGCAGTAGAACCAAATGTAAAAACATTACCAAAAGTGTTGGAAAATCGTAAGAATGTGAAGTTAGTGAGCTTAGAAGAAGCGTTGAGTGAAGCAGATGTGGTAGTGGTGTTGGTCAACCATAAAGAGTTTAGTGCTGAGACCTTGGGTAGTGATGTTAAGATTCTTGATTTTGTGAATGCAATCAATTAGATAGTAATGAGTTTTTATTGATGCAAATATTCATATTGAAACCTGAAAATGAATCTTTTGTACTTTAGGATTAAATAGTTTATGAATAAAAATGCAAAAAAAATAACGGATGTAACTTTAAAGAAAAAGATAAAATCTATTTCAAATGATATAGATAGTATTCATTTTCATGAAAGAAATTTTGAAACAAAAATACATTGGATAGATTTAGATATTGAAGAAGGTATTAGGTATAAAATATCTGGTTATATCAAATGTGAAAAAGATGAAAATGAAGATGCATTTTTGTTGATGTTTGATTTTTCCAATCAAAAAATGGAAAGAGAACATCTTAAAGTTTTTGGGTTAACCCGTTCAAATATAGGTATTTACGCCTACCTCCCTATAAATAATAATGGAGGTATAACAGTATGGTCATATATATTACCTATTATGCACAAAACACAAAAAGTAAAACTAGGGTTTCGTAGTTGGCAAAACAAACATAAAGGTTTATTTAGTACACAAATACAACTTGAAAAAGAGAGTATTTTTGACACTATATACAATCATGAAAGTATTGTAGTTAAAAGACTTGAAAAAAATATTCATACCTTAGATGAAACACTGCTAAAACAAGAACTTGAACATAAAAAAACTATCAATGAAGTAAACCTAAAATACCGCCATCAAGTAAATACAGTTGTACCATATTTAAAAGATGAAATAAAGCGTTTGGAGTTTAAGTCCAAGCAAGCTGAGACAGAATACAAGTATAAATTAGAACAAACAAATCAGAAAGTACGAAATGCTCAATTACAAGTTACCAAAACACGTGCAACGTTGTCATTCCAGTTTGGTTATCAACTTGCGCATAGTTTTAAGCCTTGGTATAACATATTTTTACTACCTATCCGTTTTTCTCAAATTATTATAAAGCATAGACGTAAGAAAAAAGAAAAGAAAAGTATACGAGATATTCAAACTATAGAACCTTCGATTCAAACAGTAGCAGCTAAAAATAAGCTTCAAGACAAAGTACCAAAGGGTGTAAATAAACTTAGTAAACAACATCCTTTTGAATTTGGAAAAATAAAAATGGCATGTATTATGGATGAGTTCACTTATAGTTCTTATATGTATGAATGTGATTTGTGTCAATTGACACCAAATGCATGGAAGTCTGAATTAGAATCTTTTCAACCAGAGGTTTTATTTATAGAGTCTGCATGGAGAGGAAAAGATGATTTATGGGGGAACAAAGTTGGGCATAATGCACAAGAGTTAAAAGATATTATCCAATGGTGTAACACTCAAAATATCCCAACTCTTTTTTGGAACAAAGAAGACCCTATACATTTTGAAACTTTTCTAAATACTGCTCAACAATTTGATTATGTTTTTACTACTGATATAGACTGTATCAATAAATACAAAGGTTCATTAGGACATGAAAGAGTCTATCTATTGCCTTTTGCTGCACAACCTGCTGTCAATAATCCTATAGAAAAATATACAAGAAAAGATGCTTTTTGTTTTGCAGGAGCATATTATGTACGTTATCCTGACAGAACCAGAGATCTTGGAAATTTTGTTTCGCATTTACCTGAACTCAAATCTTTAGAAATTTATGATAGAAATTATGGTAAAGATGATGTAAACTATATGTTCCCTGATGAATATAAACCTTTTATCGTAGGGACACTTAAACATAGTGAAATCGACAAAGCATATAAAGGGTATAACTACGCAATCAATCTTAATTCGATCAAACAGTCTCAAACAATGTTCGCGAGAAGAATATTTGAACTTTTGGCATCTAACACTATTTCAGTGAGTAATTTTTCCAGAGGTATTCGTCTTTTATTTGGAGATTTAGTATTTACTTCTGACAGTGGTGAAGAAATTTTAACAAGACTGAAAAAACTCAATACATCTATGGAGGATGTAAAAAAGTTAAGACTTTTGGCATTAAGAAAAGTGATGAAAGAACATACTTATCAAGATAGGTTTGCTTATATAATATCAAAACTAGAAGATGAACCTATAAGACAATTACTTCCAAATATTGCTGTTATTGTGCAAATGAAAAGTCAAAAAAACT
>JALSHU010000086.1 GCA_026982075.1 Sulfurovum sp.
TATCTTGCTTGAGCAATAAGCACACCCTCTAAAAGTTTATCTATCTCTCCATCAAGTATAGCATCTACATTGGTAAAGGCTTGGTTGCTTCTGGTGTCTTTGACTTGTTGGTAGGGTTGGAGTACGTATGAACGTATTTGGTGTCCCCATCCGATTTCACTCTTTTCGATACCATCAATGGCGGCTTGTTTCTTTGCCATTTCATACTCAAAAAGACGTGATTTTAGCATTTTAAGTGCAGAGGCTTTGTTTTTATGTTGGCTTCTATCATTTTGGCATTGTACGATGATGTTTGTAGGTATATGAGTGATACGTATGGCAGAGTCAGTGGTGTTAACATGTTGCCCACCTGCACCTGAGGCACGGTAGGAGTCTATACGTATGTCTTTGTCTTCTATTATGATGTCAATGTCATCATCTATCTCTGGGGAGACCATCACCGATGAAAATGAAGTGTGACGTTTGGCATTAGAGTCAAATGGGCTGATACGTACGAGTCTATGAATGCCATTTTCTACTTTGAGGTATCCATAAGCATTTTCACCTTTTATCATAAAAGAGACATCTTTTATACCAGCTTCTTCAGCAGGCTGGTAGTCAAGTACTTCTACTTTTAAGTTATGACGTTCTGCCCAGCGAAGGTACATACGGTAGAGCATATTGGCCCAGTCTTGAGACTCAGTTCCCCCAGCACCTGGATGTATGGATACGATGGCATTGTTACTGTCATGTTCGCCACTTAGCATCATTTGTACTTCTAATTTGTGGGTGTTTTCCTGTAGGGTCTCCGCATCGTCATAAAGCATTTCTAACGTTTCTTCATCTTTTTCCACTTTCGCCAACTCAAAGTACTCTAGGGCATCTGTTACAGAATCGTTAGCATTATTATAGGTTGCCAAAATACGTTCTGTTTTGGTTTTTTCCTGAGAGATTTTTCCTGCAGTTTCTACATCATTCCAAAAGTTTGGATTTTGTTGCATCTCGTCTATTTCGTTGAGTCGATTTTGAAGCGTATCTGGTTTCACAATATTTTTGATATTTTCCATTTTTTTTGAAAGTGTTTTGAGTAACTCACCGTATTCGTATGCATCCATATTAATGATTTCCTTGTTACTTTGTCTTTTGATACATGAAGCAGTAAAGACGTTTAATTAATTATGTATCAGTTTATATTTTGGTATGATTTTACCAAATAAAAGCGAAATACGAGGTTAGAGATGCTTATTGTAAAAACGATAGAGGAACTACAAACTGCAAAAAAAATGTTATCTGGAAGTATTGGTTTTGTACCAACCATGGGTGCGTTACATCATGGGCATCTTTCTCTCATACGAAAAGCCCGAGAGGACAATGAACACCTTATTGTTTCTATCTTTGTAAACCCTACACAGTTTCTTGAAGGAGAGGACCTTGATGCGTATCCTCGAAAAGATGAAGCGGATATCAAAATATGTGAGTTAGCTAAAGTAGATATACTCTTTATGCCAACAAGTGCAGTAATGTATGAAGAAGATGAACTGTGCATTGGTGCGCCAGCTGTTCGTGGTTATGTGTTAGAAGGGGAAAAACGTCCGGGGCACTTTGATGGTATGTTGCAAGTGGTGATGAAACTGTTGAATGTAAGCGGGGCCACCCATGCATATTTTGGTAAAAAGGATGCACAACAGTTGGCTCTTATTACTCAAATGACTAAAAATTATTTTATGGATGTTCACATTATCCCATGTGAGATAGTACGTGATGACAGAGGCTTGGCATTAAGTTCTCGTAATGTGTATTTGAAGGATGATGAAAGAGAACGTGCATTATGTTTGTCTCGTGCGCTAAAAAAAGCTACCAAAATGGTCATGTCAGGTGAGTTATGTGTAAAGAATATTACAAGAATGATGTTCGAAGAACTGAGGGATGCAGACGAAGTAGAGTATATAGCCATTGTCAATCGTGAGTTTCAAGCACTTGAAACAGTAGAAATAGGCAATACCATTATACTTGTAGCTGCATGGGTGGGAAAGCCAAGACTTATTGACAATCTATGGATTTAAAATAAATCTTCAAAAAGTTCATGGGTTGATACATCTTTTACGGGCATAGTTTTCTTAGGTGTAGGTAATGGTTTGACAGTTTTTTTTACTTTTGGCTTCTTTTCTTTTTTAGGTTTTTCTTTAATTTTAAATAAAGATTTAACCGATGGGTTCTGTGAGGTTTTGTGAACTTTTACCTGTTTCTTTTTTTCTAGAACTTGCACTGGTGGTACTGTTTTTACAACAGGTTTTTTTACCTTGTAAAGTGTTTCATCTTTTTCTACCTTTTTTATTTCCGTAGGATCAGGAACAAGATGATTTTGCTCGACCAAAATTTGTACAATATTTCTAAAAGTTGGTACAGCAGAGAGTGATGCAAAATATTTATAGCGTGCTTTAGCACGTATGACAAGTACACCAATGGTATATTTATTCCCTTTTTTATCATTGGCAAATCCATAAAAACTACTATGATACTCTCGTACATAACGCCCATGCTTTGCTATATGGGCAGTACCTGTTTTCCCTCCAATTTCCAAACCAGGATACTGTGCTTTAACACCTGTACCTCTTTTGACAACCTCTACGAGAATATCATGTATCTGACGGGCAGTTTTTTGGTCAACAGCTTTTAGGTTGCCTATTTTTGGGTCTAGGGTATATTGGTTTCCTTTTTTATCTTCCAAATAGCTAACGATACGAGGGGTTACGGCTACACCATCATTGTTAAAGGCGGAGTAGGCTTTAAAAAGTTGGGCAAAGGTTACCATCATTCCATAGCCATAAGAAGAGTTTGCTCTGTGCATCTGATGATTGAGTAGATGTAGCGGTTTAAGTTGTCCTGGTAAATCCCGAGAGAGGTCAAGTCCTGAAGGTCTTGCAATACCAAACCTGACTAACCCTTCTCTAAACTCTTTACCTGTTAGTCGCCAGGATATCTGAGAGATACCAACATTGGAAGAATGCACGATGATGTCTGTTGCATTGAGAGACTCAAATTTTTCATCATCAGTGATGGTACGTCTTTTCCCGATTTTCATTTTTCCATTATAGGTATTAAACCATGTATTGGGGGTTACTACTTTTTTGTCTAGTGCCAGTGCTAAGGTAATAGGTTTAAGTACAGAACCAGCTTCATGGGGATACTCTGCAAATTTTGGATTGAGTGCTGGTATGTCTTTTTGTTTGATGTGTGAGGGGTCATAACGTTCTGTGCTGGCTAAGGCAACTACTTTCCCAGTATCGCTCTCCATCACACCTACTAGTATTTCATCTGCATCCAGATTGCTTTTCATAGCGTCAATCATGGTTTCTACTCTACACTGCAAAGAAAGTGGTATGTTGAGGTGTAAGTCTAAGCCATCAACACGGTTTAACTGTATACTGTTTTTATCATGTATGATAGCACCAAGTACATCACGTTTCCCCTTAAAATAACCATCTTTTTTTGAAGTAATATGTGTTTCGTAGTTACGCTCAAGACCTTTTTTCCCTTGAGGTCGGGTGTATTTTCCATCACTCTTTTTGCCAACATACCCTAAAATAGGACTCATAACATCCGCAAGTGGAAAACGTCTGCTTTCTCCATTTTCAATGATGTCTAGACCAAAAAGTACTTCTATCCCTGAGGCAGTTTTTATAGAACGAAAAACACCTAGTTTACGTAGCTTATAGGCTAAAGATTTCAGTTGCATAGCAGTACTTGATGGAATGGTTTTAGACAGAATGATATTGCCTTGAATTATTTTATTGCTACGATTTTTGAATTTTTTGCGTAATGACTCTTCAGGGATACGGCTATAAATAGAAAAAAGTTTAATAAACAGATCTTTTTTTTCAGGCTTGATACTTGCTCCCCGAATGACTGCTTGATAGGTTTTTTGAGAATTGGAAAGAGTATAATTGTCTGCAGAGATGATGGCACCACGAAAAGAGCGATCATGAATGGTTTTATTATGACTCGGGATTCTTCTTTCCGTAGAGATTGTTTTTAACACAGAAGACAAAAAAATACCCATAGCAAGGGCTAAAAGTAAGAAAAGTATAGTAATCTTATATTTTCTTTGATGTATTGCTTTGTTTTGTATTTCTTTATGCTTTGGCATGCAGTGCCTTACTATACCAACTTTTCATTTTTGTATCCATATTTTCCTCAGCTTATGTAGAATTTTATCAAAGTTATCTGTTAAATCTGATAAAATACTAATTAATATAGAATAAAAGAGATATGAGATGATTGACAAACCACTTTTAGCTGGCGTAATAGCACTTTTAACACTTTCTTTAGTGATGAGTTATTCGCTTTCAACATATACTGTTGTACATTTTTCTTATGTAGACTTTCATTTTTTTATACGTCAAAGTATGGCAATATTTATAGGTTTTGTTACGATTGTTATTTTGAGTAAGTTAGATCCAGACAAGTGGTTTGCTCGTGTAGGCTTAGCGTTGTTTGTGAGTTTTTTTCTATTGATGGTAGCCATGCAGTTTTTACCCTCGACGCTGGTGAATGAAGTGGGTGGAGCCAAACGCTGGATACGGGTGGGACCTATGTCATTGGCACCTGTTGAGTTTTTTAAAGTAGGTTTTGTATTTTTCCTCGCATGGAGTTTTGCGCGTAAACTGTTAGATAAGTCAAAAATGGGATTCTTTGAAGAGCTACGTGTGTTTTCTCCGTATTTACTTATTTTTATCATCGCTGTTGTAATTATCGCTGTGTTTCAAAAAGATTTAGGTCAAGTGGTAGTTCTGGGAGCAACACTTATGGTATTGTTTTTATTTATAGGTTCTTCATTAAAATTCTTTTTTACGTTGTTGTCAGGCGTATTTATAGCATTTATTAGCCTTATCTTCTTTGCTCCTCACCGTATGGCACGTATTAGGTCATGGTGGGGGACTGTACAAGACAACATACTTTCGGTCTTGCCTTTTGAATCCGTACAGAATCTTCGTGTTGAAGCGGGAAAAGAACCGTACCAGATATCAAATTCTTTGAATGCTATACATAATGGCGGTTTCTTTGGAGAAGGGCTTGGAAATGGACAATTTAAACTAGGATATTTATCTGAAGTACATACAGATTTCATCTTAGCAGGTATCACAGAGGAGTTGGGGTTTTTAGGATTGGCTGTAGTAACCATGACGATACTTTTTGTTGTTTTCCGTATTTTTAAAATAGCAGCTAAGGTTAAAGACCCTATGTATTATCTTTTTTCTATAGGGGTAGGTTTGTTGATTGCATTTTCTTTTATTTTGAACGCGTATGGTATTTCTGGTATCACACCGATCAAGGGGATTGCTGTGCCATTTTTAAGTTATGGTGGCTCACATATTTTGGCGTCATGTGTCGCTATTGGTATGGTATTGATGGTATCTAAAAAAGTACCCAGAAACATCAAAGGTGAGATTATATGAGTATAGTTATGACAGGTGGAGGGACAGGTGGACACTTAGCTATTATTAAAGCAGTAAAAGAACATTTAAGAAACGAAGAACTTATTTATGTCGGATCAACCAAGGGACAAGACAAACAATGGTTTGAAGAAGACAATGATTTTAAAGAGAAATACTTTTTTGAAACACGTGGGGTGGTAAACCAAGGAACACTTGGGAAAATAAAATCGCTTATAATGTTGGCAAAAGCGATGTTTCAATCCATAAAAATATTACGAAAACACAAGGCTTCTGTAGTTTTTTCGGTGGGTGGGTTTTCTGCAGCTCCTATGGCATTTGCTGCTAAACTGACTGGTACATCACTGGTAATTCATGAACAAAATGCAGCACTGGGTTCACTCAATAAACTTTTAAAACCTTATGCAACATATTTCATTTCTTCATACTTGACGGAGAGTCCCATTGAGGCATACCCTATAAAAGAAGTTTTTTTTGACAATGCCCGTGTACGAGATAAAGTAAATACCATTATTTTTCTTGGGGGTTCGCAAGGAGCAAGTGCGATTAATACTTTAGCACTCCAGATGGCAGTCGGGCTGCAAGACAAAGGTATACGTATTCTCCATCAAGCAGGCATCAATCATGTAGATGAAGTGACAAAAGGCTACAGTGATTTAGGTGTTAAGGCTGAAGTTTTTGGATTTACAACTAAGTTGGCGGCATATATGAATGAGGCAGACTTTGCCATTGCGCGTGCGGGTGCTTCAACACTTTGGGAGCTTTCAGCCACTGCGTTACCTTCACTTTACATCCCGTACCCTTATGCGGCAAGTGACCACCAATATTATAATGCACAATTTCTTGTAAAAAAAGATTTGGCATGGTTGATGAGGGAAAATAACATAGAGGTAGAGAAAGTCTTTGATATATTAAATGAGAGCATGGGAACAAAAAGTAAAGGATTGATGCACATCGTCGAAAAAGATGGTAGTGTAAAAATTGCACAACTTTTAAAAAATATGATGAAATAGCTAAATGACCTTCACGTTGATAACACAATTTTATCTTAGTCTATGGGTAGATAAAGTTTTATAGGAGCTTATGAATGAAAAAGAAAATGTTAGGTTTGATACTATCTGGTGTTACTGTATTTACATTGAATGGTTGTGGGGGAGGCGATACAGTTGTTGATAATGCTACAACTTTGTTTCTTATTGACCAGGATGGAAATTCCTATGGAGGCATTCCTTATATCTGTGATTCAATGGTTGAGTGGAGTGCAACGAGACCAAATGGAGAATTTACTTTTTTCCCACCAGATGATTGTACTTTTGATTTTACTGGTTTGATTGGAAATTATGCAAATGACCCTCTTACGGATGATATTGTATACATAGTAGATGATCTAGACAGAGGAAAGGCAAATATTCCTTATGAATGTGCCAGTTTTGGTGTAGGATCAACTTTTTTGGATGGTAGTTTTGATTATGATATAGATGATCAGTGTGTTTTTTATCTCTAAATTTACCTATTTTGACACTATCCTTCTTTAAAATAGAATGATAGTCTCACTAAACGAGACTTCTTACCTACATATTAACCACATTTTAGATAAAATATCCTCAATTTATACAATATACTCAGGATATTTTTCAATGGATATTAGAAAATCATTTCTAGACTTTTTTCAAAGCAAAGGGCATGAACTTATACCTTCTTCCCCACTTGTGCCAGATGACGCTACACTTATGTTTACCAACGCAGGCATGGTGCAGTTTAAAAACATTTTTACAGGTGAGGCTCCTATACCTTCAATACCGCGTGCTACATCAAGCCAAACCTGTTTAAGAGCAGGAGGAAAACATAACGACCTTGATAATGTAGGCTACACTGCACGCCATCATACTCTTTTTGAAATGTTAGGTAATTTCTCTTTTGCAGACTATTTTAAAGAAGAAGCTATTGCTTATGCATGGGAGTTTATTACTTCAGAAAAGTACCTTAATCTTCCTATAGAAAAACTTTGGGTGACTGTACATGACTCAGATGATGAAGCGGAAGAGATGTGGGCCAAACACATAAGTAAAGAGCGCATTGTACGTTTTGGAGATGCAGACAATTTCTGGCAGATGGGTGATACTGGACCTTGTGGACCTTGTTCTGAAATTTTTTATGACCAAGGTGAAGAACACTTTCATGGGCCAGACGACAAAATGGGTGGAGAAGGTGACCGTTTCTTAGAGATATGGAACTTGGTATTTATGCAGTACTTTAGAGATGAAACAGGTACACTCAACCCACTACCAAAACCTAGCATCGATACAGGGATGGGACTTGAACGTGTGGTAGCCATAAAAGAGGGTAAACTTAACAACTACCACTCTTCACTTTTTATGCCTTTTTTAGACAAAATAGGTGAACTCGTTGGGGCAAAATACAATTTTGATGCAACAAATTCTGCCTCATACAGAGTGATAGCAGATCACCTCCGTTCATGTTCATTTTTATTAGCTCAAGGGGTAAATTTCGATAAAGAAGGGCGTGGGTATGTACTTAGACGTATTATGCGTCGTGCGATTCGTCATGGATATTTGCTAGGACTACGTGAACCTTTTATGTATATACTGGTAGATACCCTTGTAGATTTAATGGGAGGACAGTATGACTACCTCACTTCTAAATCTGAAGCAATTAAAACTTCTATGAAGATGGAAGAAGAGCGTTTCTTCCAAACGATTGAAGCAGGTATAAAACTTTTTAATGAAGAACTTGCAAGAATGCATTATGACAAAGATAGACAAAGCAGTAAAAATCGAAGACCTTATGGATTTAATGCACAAAATATGTTTGCTGCATTGGAACAAAAATTAGAAAATGAACCTACATGGCTTAGTAGTGAAGTTTTTAATGGTGAAGTAGCCTTTAAACTTTATGATACATACGGTTTCCCTCTTGATCTCACACAAGATATGTTACGTGAAAAAAATATAAGTTTGGATATGGATGCTTTTACTGCCAAGATGGATGCCCAAAAGGCACAGTCTAAAGCAGGTTGGAAGGGTACTGGTGATGCAGCTACTACGGGTGACTTTAAAGCACTCAAAGAGGAGTTTAGAGTCAATGCATTTGTAGGATATGAACATACAACACACAATACAACGGTACTAGCCTTACTTGACGAGGATTTTGAACAAGTCACTGACTTAGATGGCAAAGGTTGGGTGATGCTAAAAGAAACCCCATTTTATGCAGAGTCAGGGGGACAAGTGGGTGACAGTGGTGAGTTACACATCCAAAATGACAGAGTAAAAGTCTTGGATACTAAAAAGTTTCTCGATATGAATCTCTCAGAAGTAGAGGGGGAACTGTGCATCGGTGATGAGGTGACAGCAGTGGTAGACACTGCACGTGCTGAGATAGAAAAACATCACTCTGCTACACACTTACTGCATGCTGGATTGCGTGAAGTTCTGGGTGAACATATCAGCCAAGCAGGATCACTCAACGATGACAAGCGTTTACGTTTTGACTTTTCTCATCCTCAAGCGATGACAAGTGAGGAAGTAGCGAAAGTGGAAGCATGGGTCAATGACAAAATTGCTCGTGCCTTACCTCGTAAAACTGAGCTCATGAGTGTGGAAGAGGCCAAAAACTCTGGTGCTATGGCACTCTTTGGTGAAAAGTATGGCGATGAGGTGCGTGTAGTAAGTATGGGTGATGCCTCTGTGGAACTTTGTGGAGGAACACACGTGAGCAATGTCGCACAGATAGGTCTGTTTATGATTACAAAAGAGTCAGGAGTCTCTGCAGGTGTACGTCGTATAGAGGCAATATGTGGTAAGGCTGCAGTGAATGCTGTAAACATTTTACGTAATGAACTCAATGAAGTAAAAACCGAGTTGAAAAATAATAATCCTTTGGTAGGTATAGCCAAACTTAAAGAGCAGATAAAAACACTCAAGTCTGAAGTTCAAGCCGCACAAAAGGCTACACAAAAAGAGTTGCCTGCTAGAGAACTTAACGGGGCTTGTGTGATTGTGGAAGAGATAGAAACAGGAGATATCAAAGCGCTTATTGATGAAGCTAAAAATAAGTACCCTAGTGTTGCCATTATGCTTTTTCAAAAGAAAGGGGATAAAGTACTTATTGCCTGTGGTTCTAAAGAGACCAACATTAAAGCAGGAAACTGGATAAAAGAGATAGCTCCTGTTTTAGGTGGTGGTGGAGGGGGTCGCCCAGACTTCGCTCAAGCTGGAGGGAAAGATGCTTCTAAAATAGCAGAAGCGACAGAAAGGGCCCTAACATATTTAGAGGAGAACTTATAATGGTAGATTTTTTTGCAAATAATGCACAGTTCATCGTTTTTATTCATGTGCTTTCTGCCTTTGTATGGGTGGGAGGCATGATAGCTATTCGTATAGCCGTACATCCTGTTATTGCAAGAGGTGGGGTCACTGATGCACAAATGTTACAAACACATAAAATTGCAGAAATACTTGAACCTAAACAAAGACTAGGTATCACGCTTCAAACTACAGGCAGGCTTTTTAATCTGGTCATCTTTTTCATCATAGCACTTTTTGCTACGGGGCTTATCATGGCGATAGCAACGGGAGGGCATAAAGGGGTATTAAAAACACTTTTTATTTCAAAAGAAATCATTTGGACAATCATGGCAGTAAATTTCACGTATATGTATTTAAGACGTGTAAAAGCGTGGAAGTTATTTAATCAAGGTGAAATAGCCCTTGCAAAAGCCAAAATGAAATGGATACCTAATGTATTATTACCACTAAACATTGTGTTAGGTCTTATTGCACTTTGGATGGGTGTGAGTCTTAGAGGTCTTTAATGCAAATATGCCTCTGCTCCCAGTCTGAATCTCGTGCATTATTGTTACAAAAATTTGGTATAGATTTTATACAAAAATCGCCGAAGTATGATGAAGAACAAATTAGATCAAGCATAGCAAAAGACTTCGTTTATACAGCGAGTAAAGGCAAACTTGAAGCTGCCATATGTGAATTTGGGCTTGATATGCCATTACTCTGTGCAGATACTGTCATCTCGGCAGCAGATGGAAGCATTTTACGCAAAGCCAAAGATGTAGATGATGCTAGACGTATTTTACAAATACAAAGTGGTTCTACTATCTCTATCATTTCCTCAGCACACTACAAATCAAAAGACTTAGCTTTTTCAGACATCTCAGCGACGCATTATCATTTTGTAGAGTTTGAAGAAGATGACTTGGAAAACTACCTAGAAAGTGGCTTATGGCAAGGAAAAGCTGGGGCTTGTATGGTAGAGGGGTTTTGTAAAAAGTACATCAAAGCTGTAAATGGATTTGAAAGTAC
>JALSHU010000087.1 GCA_026982075.1 Sulfurovum sp.
GTGGAGGAGAGTTTATGGAGGCGATAAAGGTACTAGAAGAAGCAAGATTACTTTTTCCTACTTCTGCAAAAGTGTACATTTTACTTGGACACTACTATAAACAAAGAGATATGCCACATACAACAGCCCATTTGTTTGAACAAGGCTCTTACTATGATAAAAAGTATCTCAAAGAAGCAGCAGAAATGTTTAGACGAACAGGTGAACTTTCTCATGCCTTGTATTTGAACTCTATGATGCTCGATAGTAAGGAAAAGACCAAACAAAAAGTTGCTATTTATGTGAGTAGAGGTGAATTTGAAAAAGTCATAGGGCTTAAAGATGCACTAGATAGATATGCTTTACTTAATGATGACAATATGCGTTACGCATTGGCGTATGCTTATTATGTAGCTAAGGACTATGAGAAGTCTGAAGCACATTTGAAAAAGATTCAAGATGATGCACTTTTTTCTAAAGCAACCGTGATTCGTAAAAATATAGAAAAATGTAAAACAAACCCTTTGGAGTGTATATAGATGAGACAAATAGTTAAACTAGTGCTACTTATGTTAGTAGTCGCTACATCTGTTTTTGCAGAATCAAAAAAAGGTTCAGTCTCTGTCATTCTTTTTAGTAATGGAAAACCATTGGTTTCTAATGAAATAAAGATAGATGGACGAAAAACATACATGACAGACAAAGATGGTGCTTTGCAAGTACCTCTTAATGCAGGAAAACATCAAATAGAAATATTTGGAAAAAATGCTAAGGGAGTAAACTTAGGGTACTTTAAAAAGAAAATTATAGTAAAAGCAGATAGAGACACACAAGTCATCGCGACATTAACCCTTCAAGGTGCAGATACGATTGACATAGATACACCTGTAGCTATGGAAACGGCAAAAGATGTCAAAATAGAAAAAGCAACAGGCACAGGGAGACTAACAGGAAGGGTACTCTCTTCTGAAGGGGGGAGACCTATTTCAGGAGCAAGGGTTTTTGTGCGAGGCACATCGGTAGATACCAGAACAGATGAAAATGGTCGCTTCGCAGCCACTGTACCTGCAGGGAAAGCCTTGAGCATATCTGTGGTGCATTCTGCCTATTCTGCACAAACAGTAAGTGGCATAAAAGTAAAGGCTAATGCAACAACATCAAGAACTGTAAAGCTTACACCTGCAAGCATGGAGCTAGAAGAGTTTGTGGTATTGGCACCAAAGGTGGAAGGTAGTATTGCAGATGTAATGCAAGAAGAAAAACAGATGAATGCTATTGCTAATATTGTTGGAGCAGAAGAGTTTTCGAAAAAAGGAGATAGTGATGCATCTAGCGCACTAAAAAGAGTGACAGGGGTTACACTGGTAGGGAATAATGTTTTTGTGAGGGGCTTAGGTGATCGTTATTCGAATGTAGAGTTAAACTCTTTACCTCTGCCTTCTCCAAATCCCATTAAACGAACAGTCCCTTTAGATATCTTTCCTTCTGGTGTGATTAAGTCTATGAAAATACAAAAAAGTGCTACAGCCGATATACCTGCAAGTTTTGGTGGAGGGTATATAGATATACGAACCAAAGACAAAACAAAAGATAACTATATCAAAATCTCAATTGCAGCAAAAGGGAACAGTTATACAGGAACTGAAGTAAATACGTATGAAGGAAGTACTACGGATTGGCAGGGGGTAGATGATGGTTATCGATCAATTCCTCAAGAGATATTGGATGCTTCACAGATTGTAGTGGGTGAGCCTGTGGTATCTTTCGATACAGCACATGGATTTACAGAAGAACAGCTTGATACTTTTATGCGAGATATTGTAAACAGACAACTTACGACAAGAAAGGAAAATCTTCCATGGGGTGGGAAAGTGACTGTTGAGGGTGCCTATAGTGTAGAAATAGCAGAAGACCATATACTTTCCTTCTTTGCAAATTATACATATAATCAAGAGCACAGATATAGAGAAGAAGATTATTTTACGTATGCCTATGATAGAGAGAATGATAAATTATTTACAACTCCAGAGCAATTTGGAAAAACATTTAAAACATTTTCACAATATACGAATTCAGCTATCTTCAATGTGGGATACAACTATGCAGATGTTTTTCATATCAAATATACAAAATTGTATACCCGTAATTCAGAATCGGTCACACAAATTTCGGATGGTATTGCTAACTCAGATGATGATTGGAAAATTAGATATGATTTAAACTGGGAAGAACGAGTACTGGATGTAGATCAGGTGAGTGGAGATTTTGATTATGCTCTATTTAATTTTGAAAACAAGTTTAGATTTGGATTTGAAAGTGCTAAAGCATCATTAAATCAACCAGGTAACTATAAGTATGCCTATTTGCGAAATCTAAGATTTGATGGAACACTACTGGGAGAGCCTTACTTGCATAGTTTTACTACCAATGCATTTTTAAACCTTAACTCAGATGATGATTTGAATGCTTTTTATTTTAAAAATAAAACGATGGTGAATCTATTTACAGAAAAAGATTATTTGGATGTAGGTTTTTCACATAGCCTGAAAACAAGAGTATCAAGGTATAACAAGTACCAAATTGATCAATTTAGAGAGGATCCAACACTCACACAAGACATCGATACCATTTATGGAGACAATGTAAGGGCTGAGAATACAGATTTGTTTGCGGTGAATATCTCTTTCCAGCCCGCATATTGGTATGATGCAGAGGTAGAAGAAAATAGTTTTTATTTGAATTCCTTATTACACCCAATGGAAGGTCTAGAAGTCATTTTAGGCGTTAAAAAGGTTGACTTTACACAAACTATTTTTGAGTATACAAATAACTTTAGTGCATTGGCTCCTATAGAAATAGTGCCAAACTCTTTAGTTTTTGATGACTTATTGTTTAGTGGGAGTGTCAAATATAAGTTAGATGATAATAACCATATTGATTTTGCATTGTCCAATACATATATTGTCCCGGACTTAAGAGAATTTTCAGATGCTGAGTTTTTTCATCCTTATGAGGTTGCAACGGTTAAAGGTAATCCAGATTTGGTGAATACTTTTATTACAAGTTATGATTTTAAATATAGCCATTATTTTTCTAATACAGAAAATATCAAGATAGGTCTTTTTTATAAGTTTTTAGATAAACCGATAGAAGATGTGCAGCTGCTTTCCTCATCTCTTCCGAGATATGGATTTGCTAATGCAGATACAGCAACAATCTATGGTATAGAAATAGATGGTCGAAAAAATTTAAGTTTTATTTATAACAAACTGTCCAATTATTATCTATCTGGAAACTTTACTTACGCCGATTCAGAAGTAGTGTTACAAAAGGATCAAGAGGGACTTTATACTACAAACAATAGACAATTACAAGGTTTGTCACAAACGGTCGTAAACATAGCACTGTCTTATGAAGGAGAGGGCAGAACAGTATTCCTTTCTTATAATAAAATGGGAGAGAGAATCCGAAAATTAGGTCTGATAGATGATCAAGATGAATTTCCAGATTTTTATGAAGTACCCCCTGCTCTGGTAGATATAGTGTGGATAGAACAATTCCAAAATGGCTTAAGTTTGAAAACAAAGCTTGGCAACTTACTGGATGAAGAGACTGTTTGGTACCAAGGGAGTACAGAAAATGTGACCAACAGGTTTAAAAACAGTAGAACCTTTAGTTTTGAAGTTTCTTATAAGTATTGATGCATGGGTATTCAAATCAATAAAAAAGGTTTTATGATGGCACATGATATGGAATCTGTTGCAACAGTTTTGATTATAGAAGATGATGTCGATATTTTAGAACTGGAAACATTTCATCTGATAAAAGAGGGGTATAAGGTCATAGGTGTCAACTCTACCAGTGAAGTGGAATCCTTGTTGGAAAATGAAAATATTGATTTAATGCTGGTTGATCGTATGCTTCCTCGTGTAGAAGGCAGTGAGTTTATAGGCTATTTAAGAGATAAAGGCATTAATACTCCTGTAATGTTTGTTTCAGCCAAAGATAAAGATGAAGATATTGAAGAAGGATATATCCGAGGTTGTGATGATTACCTGAAAAAACCTTTTAATATAAAAGAACTTTTGTATAGAGTAAAAGCTATTTTAAGACGTACAAATAACATACAGTATGATAGGGTATGTGGCAGAGACATTGTAATGGATCTAAATACAAGAAAAGCCTATATTCATGATGAAGAAGTTTTCTTAACAAAGTTGGAATTTGAACTACTCTCTTTGTTTATAACGAATAAGCATAGGGCATTAGATAGAGAATTTTTACTCACAAAGATTTGGAAAAATCATCCTGATACACAAAAACGAACAGTCAATGTTACCATTAATCGACTTAGAAAAAAAATAGATCCAGAAGAAGAAAAAAATTATATTGTACCTGTACGAGGCATAGGGTATAAATTTAGTTAAGTAATCAAACTGTTATAGTAATGTGGTGAATATGTTACCAAAAAATACTATGATGTTATCAGAAGGCTAACGGAGTCATACTGGACCTATCTTCTCAAACGCCTCCCCTCATCATAAGATATTATATTTGCCAATTCAAAGTGCACTTTATGTCCAGATGATTCCGTTAGATTTCTATTACTTAGTATATGTTTACTTTGGTAGATTTACTAGAGAAGCGTACTAAATATATTACTTTGTCGTGTGTTTATGCTTCTTTTTTGCAAAGCCAGAGCCTTTTTTTGTTTTGGCCTCTAGTTTAAGATCTTCAATAATACTACGATAATCGAGTCCTGCATGATGCATATGGACAAAACACGTTACGGAGACGGCAATGGCATTAGGTACGACACCTTTTTTTTTATAAGATTGTAGATTTTTTTCACTCACCTTAATCAGTTTAGAAAACTTAGGTAAGCTGATTTCTGCATCAAGGAGTTGTTTTTTAAATTCAATAAAGGTCATTTTTTTCCTTTGCAATCAAAATTTAGATAAATAATACCATATATTATAGTTAAATAATAGTATTTATTGACATGGATACATAAAAAATGTATAATTACTATATTATATTACTAATAGGTAATATGATTAAAATCATATAAGGAGCCACCCATGGCAAAAGTGTTAAAGAAAAAGACAGTAAAAAGAGTAGCAAAGAATGTGACTAAAAAAGCAGTAGCTAAAAAAATTGTAACGAAGAAAAAAGCTAAAGCCGTAGTCAAAAAAGTAACCAAAGCCCTTGTAAAGAAAAAACCTACAGCAAAAAAGACAGCAAAAAAAGTGGCGAAGAAAATGGTAGCAAAAGCAGTAAAGAAAAAACCTACAACCAAGAAGAAAGTGACAAAGAAGTCTGTAACAAAAAAAGTGGCTAAAAAACCTACAGTGAAAAAAACATCCACTAAAAAAGCAAAAAAATAATTAAAAAAGAGATGGTTTTCTTTCTGTCTCTTCTGTAAATAACTTATAGTTCAAATGGCATTTTAAATCTCCTTTTTCTCTCTATTTATTGTGATATCATATAGTGAAACTATAACAGACTGATAACACTACTTGAAGTCCTACACAGCACCTTTTACTGTAACCATTATGTTGCGAAATTGATATCTTTGTGTAACTATTGTTCTGTAAACTCCTGAAACATACAAAAAGGAGAAAGAAATGAAAAAATGTTTTTTACTATCAATCGCAGCGGCATCAGCGTTAGTTTTATCTGGATGTGGAAGTGATGATATCACAGATGAAAATGTAGGTATTAGTGCAACCAAGGTAGAATTTATAGGGATGGATGCCCCAGTAACAAACGATGACATGGCAAAAGCATACTCATCGGCTAAAGTACGTGTATATACTTCAGATACCGAATTTACAGAGCACGCGCTCTCATATAATACACTCTTTAATATCAAAGATACTGTAGGAACAAATGCTTATCAGGCGGGACAGGTATATAACCATAATATGGAACCCATTTTAGATCCTCAAGGTAAAAATGTTTTAGCAGAAACCCCGGATGCTAACTCTCTTCTAAATGTTGATGGTAAGCTTTTCCTTGTTTCTCACTTGGAATATGATTGGATTTTGGCAAATGGAAACAGTGCATATAAAGAGGAAAATTGGTACTCAAGAATGCCAATGGGAATGCTTTTGACATCCGTAGAACAAGATGCCAATGGAAATCTTAAGGCTGTAGAGCAAAAACCACTTGATTTTTCTAGTGTTGATGGTCTTTGGATTCCATGTTTTGGGTCTCAAACACCTTGGAATACTCATTTAGGAAGTGAAGAAGACTATGATCTTTATTACAATGCAGGTGTGGATGAATCTAGAAGAGAGGCTGGTATAAAAGCACTGAGTGAAATCTATTTTGACAATACAAAAACAGCAAATCCTTATCACTATGGATTTATCACTGAAGTGGAAGTGAAAAAAGACGCTTCATATAACATTACTAAACACTACTCGATGGGTAAAGGTACCTGGGAGATGTCAAAAGTATTGAGTGATGGCAAAACAGCCTACTTTGGAGATGATGGTAAAAATGTGGGTATGTTTATGTATATTGCAGATAAAGTAAATGATCTAAGTGCAGGTACACTCTATGCTGCAAAATGGACACAAACGAGTGCAGTCGGTTCTGATGGCGGATCGGCAAATCTTTCTTGGATCAAGCTGGGGCATGCTACAGATGCTGAGGTCAAAGGGTATGCAGACAGTCATACTTTTACAGATATATTTGATTTTGTCTCTGAAGCAGATGCAAATGGTACAACGCCTGCTGGATATACAAAAATCAGAGCAGGGCACAATGGCATAGAGTATTTAAAACTTAAAACCGGCAAAGAGAATGTGGCAGCCTTTTTGGAGCCAAGACGTTTAGCTGCGATGAAGGGTGCTACAACTGAATGGAACAAGATGGAAGGTGTAGGGTTTGACAGTAAAGATAAAAAACTTTATATGGCTATGTCTTACATCAAGGATGGAATGTTAAGTGATCCTGATGCACCTAAAGATGATATACAAATTGCTAAAAACAATTGTGGGGCAACATATGAGATACAGTTGGCATCTGGACAGAAAGACAGCGAGGGGAATAGTATTGACTCCGAGTATGTGGCTACAAATATGAGTGTACCTGCAGCTTTACTTGGTAAACCTATTGCAGAAGATGCAAAAGGTAATACTTGTGCAGTTGACAGTATTGCCAATACAGATAATGTGTTCTTTTCTGAAAAAATGAGAACCCTCTTTATAGGGGAAGATAGTGGTACACATACAAATAACTTTTTATGGGCATATAATGTTGATACAAAAAAACTTTCTCGCCTGCTCTCTCTTCCTGCCGGTGCAGAGTCAACAGGCTTGCAGGTCGTTGACAATGAAAATGGTCATGCTTATATCATGAGTAATGCACAGCATTTGGGTGACTTTACATCAACAACACCTGATGCACTTAAGACAGCACTGACACCAAAAATAGATAAATTCAATGCACCTGTAGGGTACATTAGCGGTATCCCAGGTATCAAATAAGATAACAAAAGAGGCATTATGCCTCTTTTGTCCAAGATGGTACTTTTAAGAAAATTGAGGTTTTTTTAAAAAAACTATCGGGGTTGAAAATGAAATCTATATGTATGATTTTAACAATATTTCTTTTTTCAGGATGCAGTGATAGCAAACTAGAAGAAGATATTGCAGCAGTAGAAGAGAATGTATCGAAGACTATAGCCATGATTGGAGCGTTTAAAAGTCGTACACACTTTGAGAATCCTTATGCAAATATACCAGCACAGTGTTATATAGAAACTTCTCACGGCACACAAAATGCCTGTCTTTTCTGCCACTCCAATGCTGCAGCAACAATGAAACTTGGCAATAGTCTGTTTCAAGCAGGTGCGAGTAAAATAGTAGGAAATTTACAGCTAGAGTATGCTTTTGTGCCTATCAATGAATTTGTCAAATCACCTAATGTCAACCCTTGGGAAAACACCATTCATCCTGAAAAACTTAATGAAGTCTTTCGTTTGCTGGATATCAATGAGAGTCTCTGGGATATGAAAAAGTATCTCAAAGAGGATAATTGGCAAAATGCCTACAGCAAGAAGCAGGGTCAAAAAAATGTAAGCAACAGTCATATTGAAGATGATGCTTTTAGACTTTTCCCTGCATTGAACCCTTCATCACTGCCTGCAGACAGTGATGGTTTTGTAAGAACCCAACGCAAAGATGAGATGCTGTTTGAAGATGCACTTGGATATAACACAGGGTGGAGAAGCATCAATTTTATGCCTTATGGTATCTTTACCCCACATACAGGAAGTGTCAGTGGG
>JALSHU010000088.1 GCA_026982075.1 Sulfurovum sp.
GGTATCTTTACCCCACATACAGGAAGTGTCAGTGGGGTGTATATTCGCATGGCTGAAATATTTATGAAAAATGAAGAAGGTTTATATGATTTAAAAACATACAGACGCAATCTTGAGTTACTTGAACATGCCATACAGGACAGAGTAAAAGAAGATGAGAAGTATTATGTGGGAGCGGCGAACAAGGTAAATGTAGACAGAGGTCTTTTCCCCCTTGGCACAGAATTTACGCATCCTTTACACTATGTAGATGTAGAGGCAGATGGGAATAGCCGTGAAAATAAGTTTCCTGGATTACGGGCAAACCGTGTCAAAGAGATACGATATATGTATAAACATAAGATGTATTTTCCTGGAGAAGTGGTAGCAAAAGAAGAAGATGCACCACTCTATTATAATAAAGAAGAGACATGGATAGATAATGGAGCAGGATGGTATCTTTCTGGTTTTATTGAAGATAAAGAAGGAGAATTACGTGCACAGACCCCTGAAGAGTTACTTCAATGTGTGGGATGTCACAGTTCTACCTATGGATTTGAACCCCCACATTTTACCTCAGGAACGGGAAATACCATAGATACTGTATGGTCTTTTTCTCGAAAGTTTGCAGATGATTTGGGATGGGGTGAGATGGATTACCTTGGGTATGAACACAATGTATCGGTAACAGGAACACAAACAGCAGGTTCTTCACATAGAGGAGACCCCATCAATCGTGAAGCAAACATGGGCGAGTACAGGTATTTTTTAAATCATGTTGTGGGTGCCTCTTTGTATGGAGATATGCCTGATTCTATGGAGGCATATCTTCAAGATCATATCACGAAAGAAGAAGGGTACTCTGATGACTTTCCTTCTCTCTCTTTTGAATCCGTCGCGAACTTAAAAGAGATACAAGCAATGCGTTTAAAGCTTATGAGGGCATTTACTGCTAAAAAAGCGTATTTAAATTCACTTGGATATATTGAAGCACCACTGCTTTATCCAACGCTTAATGAATCATTAGGAGCAGTGAAGAACTATAGAAAAGTTGTTGTGACACAGAGATATACAAAAGGGAAAGATTATTTTCCAAAGGTGCCTTTTACCTTTAAATATTTTAGAGAAGGGGAAGAAGCCTTTACCCATTTAGATGATGTCACACCTTATAAAACAGGTGAGATTATTACAGACCGACCGTTTAAGCATGAGGAGAGTATTACTAAAGGGGTAGGTATTGTTAAAACTCTTATAGATGAAGAGGGAGATAATTATGATGCAGAGTATTTACCCATTTTTGTATACCCACAGGTATTTGAAAATAAGTAACTGTAACAACAATTTAGGTGTTGATAAGATAATAAATCTAACTTTATGTCATAAGTAGATGTAACCATTTTGTCCCTAGTTTGTAGTGCTCTTGTTACTAAAACAAACTATGATTCTATAATCACAATATTATACTAAAGGAAATATAAAATGAAAAATAGAGTGTATGTAAGTGCAGCATTAATATGTATCTCGATGGTAATGGTAGGATGTGAAGACACTCCTATAAAAATATCGACTCCAACTTCAATAGCTAAACCCTTAAGTATGTCCATTTTTCATATCAATGATACACACTCTCATATAGACAGTGAAAGGTTAAGTTTTTCTTTAGAAGGGAAGGAGACATATTATTATACAGGAGGCTACCCACGGATTGTGAGTAAAGTAAAAGAGTTGAAAAATGCTAAACCAAACTCTTTAACACTGAATGCTGGAGATGTGTTTCAGGGGACATTGTATTATTCACTTTTTAAAGGTAAAGCAGATGCAGAGGCTATGAATAAAGTAGGGTTCGATGCATATGTTCTAGGTAACCACTCTTTTGATGATGGAGATAGTGCTTTAAAAACGTTTGTAGGCAGACTTGATAGTACTATCTCAGTAGTATCAGCCAATGTAGTGCCAGATGCAGGGAATATACTTGCCAATATGTGGAAACCTTATGTTGTAAAAGAAGTAGATAGTCAAAAAGTAGGTATTGTAGGGATTACTGTATCACAAAAAACAAAAGAATCATCAAATCCAAGTGATGAGATTGCATTTTTAAATGAGCTTAGTACTGCACAAAAATATATCGATGAATTAGAAGAGCAAGGTGTAAACAAAATCATACTTCTAACACATCAAGGGTATAAATATGACAAAGAGATGGCTACAAAACTCAATGGCGTAGATGTGATAGTAGGTG
>JALSHU010000089.1 GCA_026982075.1 Sulfurovum sp.
TGCTTCTTATTAAAGGTTTTGGACTTATCTCTTATGACAGAGATATCACAGAAATGGCAAAGAAGATATCTATCCTGGAAAATTCTTGTAGATTGTTAGCTTTATCAGCAAACCTCTAAGTTTTATCTATTATATACAGTTTCACGTAGGTTTTCACTCACAAGGGTGACTGTATGTGTCGTAGCATTTTTAACAATGCTTATACGTATAGGTTCATGATGAAACTTGTCTTTAAAATAATTTGACAAGTTTTCTAAAGATTCTTGAGAGATTAAGTGTACTTCTTTAGCATAGGGTACTTCAATCTTTTTGATGACAACGACTAAAATATTATCCCTATTTTTCCAAATTCCTGATGCTTCAATATGTAAATCTTTTACATAAGCGTCATTTTTTTGTATACTTACCAACAATACAATAGAAAAAGTATGGTTTGCCCTCAGATTTAAATATTCTTTTTCTATTGTATCTGTCCCATTATTTGTACTTTGTGTTACAGCCTGCCAGTTACCCACCAAATCAGATGGGCTTAATGCATAAAGATAAAAGACATTCAAAAGTAATAATATAAAAACTTTCATAAATTTTCCTACGATTAATTACCTTATATTATATGAAGATATTACTGTGAAATATCTGTAAACAGTTTTGTAAAGCTATGTTTTGTTATACTTGTCAAATTATAAATGAGGATAAAATGTATGAATCAAACAAAAAAAAGATTGACGATTATAAACCTTGCAATCTCGATCACTGACATAGAAGCCATACAGCTTCAAGTCTTAAAACTTGGTCTACTGAAAACAGATGATAAAATCAGAGAAATACTTTCTATGCTCAATGAACAAAATTATGCACAGGCACAAAGACTTATTTCTGAATACATTAAAGCACCAAATGGAACTGTACTCCAAAGGACATCACAAGAAGAAAACTTTAATACCGATTCTGAGGAAATCACACATAATACTCCAGAGACTCTCAATGAAGATCAAGATATTATAGAGGAATTTAACCTGTTCACAGAAAGTACTCAAGAGCCAGAAAATGAAGCAGTAAATTATGACAGTTTTTTAGATCTTGCTATAAAACCCAAAAAGCTCTCTTCAGAATCAATCAACTATGACACTTTACTTAATGTGGCTGCGGATGAAATACTACCTGAGAATATAGCATTAGATATCACACAAAAATCAAAAGAAACATTTTTTGAAGAAACTTCTTCTATCATTCAGAATGCTGATGACTTTTTTGATAATACCCATCCAATCGAAGAAGAAACACACGAAAACCCTATAGAAAACTTTTCTTCAAAAGAATCAACATTAGATACAATGATAGATAAAAAAACCGTAGATGATGACATACCAGAGACCGTGACAACACCTGAAATACAAACAGAAGAAGAGTCATTAGAACTCCATTATAAGCCTATCCCTTACATAGATCAAAAATTTAATCATCTATGCACACAGTACCCACCTATAGAGCTGACAAAAAATCGTTATTTTTCTGTAGAAAACTGGCTACTTCAAATTTCTACAGAGGGATATACGGAAACTGAAATTGAAACACGTATTCAAGAAGTCAATACCTTGGCACACACGAATATATCTGAAGCCGGACAACTTTTACTTGCCACTGCTTCTACTGAGTCAAAATATGCACAATTCATCATGGCAAGAGCCCTATATACAGGAGATATCCTTCAAAAAAATATATCTGAAGCTGTTGAGATAATCAAACAACTAGCAATCAATGATGATTATGCCGAGGCTATTTGTGATTTAGGACAATTTTATGAAAATGGACTTGTTGTTGATAAAGATAAGGAAAAAGCTAAATTACTCTATAAAAAAGCTATCGATTTAGGCATCCAAAGAGCAGTCAAGCATTATGATAGAGTCCATAAAAAGAATAACGGTCTATTTTCTTTTTTGAAAAAATAGATTTATAACTTTCAATTACTACTTCGTATAGAGCTTAAATCATAATTTGTTTATTATTGTCTTTGAATGACTAAAAAATTTTACCCAGCATATCACTATATGTTATTGAGATAGACATGCTCTCCATTTCAATTACTATTACAAGTTTATTTGGTAAAATATTATACAAATTTTTAGATTAGAAGGTAGAGACAATATGATAAGTTGGATGCAAAAACACAATAAATACCTCGTTTGGACCATATGGATAGCGACTATAGCATTTATTGGTGCAGGTTTTGTTGGTTGGGGAAGTTATAACTTTGGTTCAAGTGCAGGCAGCGTAGCAAAAGTAGGTAATATTGAAATCAAACAAACGAAACTCAATATGGTGTATAGTAACCTTTATAATCAATATAATCAAATGCTTGAAGGAAAACTTGACGAACAAAAAGCTAAAGAAATGGGTCTTGTAAAACAGGCTTTTTCAACGTTAGCTATGCAGGCTAAGATTCTTAATTTTGCTAAAGACTCTGGTATAGTTGTATCAGATAATGAACTCATCAAACAACTTGAACAGATCAAAGGGTTTCAAAAAGATGGTGTATTTAATAAAGATATTTATAATGGGTACTTGAAATCACAGCGATTAAAAGCAAAAGACTTTGAAGAAACGCTAAAAGAAGAGCTGATACTACAAAAAACCCTATCTCTTTTAGAAACTAAAACATTCCCATTGGAAGTCGATTCAGCTGGTACTGCAATGAATGTTTCAGATAAAATTTTATATAAAGTACTTACAGAAAGTGATGTAAGCTATGTCTCTGATGACATAAAAGTAAAAGCATTTTGGGAAACACAAAAAGAACATTATATGACTATAAAAGAATATAACCTGTCCCTCGTCTGGACAGCGAGTAATGATATAAATGTTAGTGATGAAGAATTATTAAACTATTATGAGACAAACAGCTTTAACTATACAAATAAAAAAGGCAAACAACTCTCTTTTGAAGAAGCAAAAGAGACTGTAAATGTGGACTTAAAACTTAAGAAAACAAAGAAATCAGCACAAAAAGCATATATCGGATTCAAGAAAGGATCTTTACAAAATGTGGAAACTGTTTTACTGCCTCTTGGAGATAAGAAGTTGACTTCACGATTATGGAAAGAAATCCAAGAAAAATCTATAGGTGACATACTTAAACCTAAAATTGTAGGTACACAATATGTTACAGTAAAAATTAATAGCATAAAAAAGCCTCAAGTCATGACCTATGAACAAGCCAAAGAAGAAGTAACAAAAGTATTTGATACACAAGCAAAAAAAGAGGCTCTCTTCAAACTTGCTGAAACAACACTTGAAAAACTCAAAGAGAGTAACCCAATAGTATCTGATTTTGTTAATTTAAGTAAAAATGACAACTTAGAATCATTGAATTCACAAGAAAGTTTACAATTTTTACAAAAACTCTTTACATCTAATAAAGAAAAAGGTATCATAAGCGTATTAGAAAAAGTGATTGTTTACAATATCATAGAACAAAAACTGATTTCGATGGATGAAAACCAGACAGATTTTGTAAAACAAACTGTCAATCAGATAAAAAAGAAAACATTTGAATCCAATCTTTTACAATTGCTAGACAAGCAATATCCAACTGAAGTCTATATGGGAGGACTTATACATTGAGTGAAACAATTTTAGCTATAGATATCGGTTCAACTAAAATATGTGCGATAATAGCTGAAGTTGAAGACTCAAAAGTCAAAATACAAGGTCATGGAATCTCTAAGTCCCAAGGGATTAAAAAAGGTGCCATCACCAATATAGAGCTTTCTTCAAAGTCTATTAAAAAAGCTATCAATGATGCAAAACGTATAGCCGGAAGCAACATCAATTCTGCAACAGTTTCTATTTCAAATGCTTATGCTAAATCTTTAAACTCTACAGGTGTTGTCAACATACCGCATAAAGACATCTCTATTAAAGAAATAAACCGTGTCATGCAAACAGCCCTTTACAATGCAAATGTACCAAATGAATATGAAGTTGTTCATGTTCTTCCATATAACTTCAGAGTAGATGATCAAGATTTTATTGAAGATCCATTTGGTATGAATGCTTCCCGTATGGAAGTAGATGTCAACATTATCATGACACAAAAATCAAACCTGTCTAATCTTAAAAAAGCTGTACGCTCTGCAGGTATTGAAATCGATGGTGTTGTATTAAGCGGTTATGCTTCAGCAATTGCTACCATTAATGAAGATGAAAAAGAACTTGGTGTTGCGGTCATAGACTTAGGTGGACAAACCAGTAACTTAGTTATACATACAGGTAACTCTATTCGGTACAATGACTTTTTAGGTGTAGGATCAAACCACATTACAAATGATTTATCCATGGCGCTACACACGCCACTTCAAATTGCTGAAAATGTCAAAATACGTCATGGGAATCTTATAGAAACAAGTAATGAAGTGATAGAACTACCAATCATTGGAGATGAAGATAACCGTAATGGTGTCTCTTTAGAGATTGTTCATTCTGTTATTTTTTCACGTGTAGAAGAAGCACTTATGATATTGGCAAATTCACTTGAAAAATCTGCACTTAAAGAACAAATAGGTGCTGGAATTATATTGACAGGTGGTATGACTAAACTCAAAGGCATTAGAGAATTGGCACAATCTATCTTTTCCGCTATGCCCGTACGTATAGCTAAAGCCTCTGATGATATAGAGGGACTTTTTGATGAACTTAAAGACCCTGCATATTCGACAGTACTTGGTTTACTACTATATAAATCAGGGAAACATACACAATATGAGATTAATTTTCTACAGGAACTCTTACACTCTAAAACTGTGTATGAGGAAAATCTCAATGATATTAAAATTGCCAATACCATTAACGAAGTCGAAGATATAAAGTTATCGAAGCAAAACAACAAAGAGCTACTAGTTGAGAAGAAACAAAAAATAAAACCTACAGATCCGGATGCATTTTCTTTTGATGATTTACCAGATATTTCAGAAGAGAATAATAATCCGTTTAAAAAATTAGCAAGCTGGGCAAAACAACTTTTTTAAAAATATGAATACATCACAACAAAGGGGAAGAGATGGAAGAGTTTGAAATAGATATAATCGAAACAAAATGTCAAACAAATGGCGCAAAAATTAAAGCTATTGGTGTTGGTGGCGGTGGTGGGAATATGATTAACCATATGATCAATGAAGGTATCAATACCATTGATCTTATCGTAGCAAATACAGATTCTCAAGCACTAGATTCATCACTTGCACCATTTAAGATGCAGTTAGGTATCAACGCTACTAGAGGTTTGGGTGCAGGAATGATTCCAGATAAAGGAAGAGAAGCGGCACTTGAAAGTTTTGAAGATATTAAAGAGATGCTTGAAGGTGCAGATATTGTTTTCATCTCAGCAGGTCTTGGTGGAGGTACAGGTACAGGAGCCGCACCAATTATTGCTCAGGCTGCTAAAGAAGTCGGAGCACTCACAGTAGCTATCGTAACGAGTCCTTTCAAATTTGAAGGTCGTAAACGTACAAAACTTGCAAGAGAGGGCTTGGAAGAACTTAAACGTGAGAGTGATTCTATCATTGTTGTGCCAAATGAAAAACTTCTTTCTATTGTTGAAAAAAACCTTGGTATTAAAGAGAGTTTTAGAATGGTAGATGATATTCTTGCTCAAGCTGTTGGAGGGATTTCTAAAGTCATTCTCTCACATGGGGATAATGATATTAACCTTGACTTTGCCGATGTTAAAACAGTGATGTCTCATAGAGGGCTGGCACTTATGGGTGCTGGTTATAGTGTAGGAACAAATGCTGCTTATGATGCTGCGAAAGCTGCTATCGAGTCTCCTCTTCTTGACAACATCTCTATAGATGGTGCTATGGGCGTATTGGTACACTTTGATATTCATCCTGACTATCCTATCATGGAGATTGGTGAAGCGATGAGTATCATAGAAGAAAGTGCAGATGAAGATGCATCTGTGATTTTTGGTACAACAACCAATCCAAGCATGGATATAGATGAAGTAAAAATCACTATTGTTGCAACTGGATTTGAAGATAAGAATGCAATCGCAGAACCAACAACTGTAAAAAAGCAAGAAACTCTTTTAAGTTCAAACACGACCAATATTAACACTATCAGATCTGCTAACAAAATGGTTGTAGGTGGTTACAATGGTGACAATGAAGACATTTTAGATGTACCGACATTTCTTAGAAAACAAATGGACTAACTTAAGTTTCACAGTATAAACCTTATGTATGGAGAAACTCTTCCTTCTCTGTGCATCCCTTTTCATGAATACTCCTCTTTTACTCTCCCATATTAACCATTTTTTTGCTATGATACATGAAATATTTTTTTAGGAATCATAGATGAAATATATTACTAAACTTTCAACGCTTGCAGTAACAGGCTTAGGTGCAGTATTGGTTACAGGCGTTACAGGCTGTACCCAACAGACACAAGAACAACAACAGGCAAAAGGTGCATTTGTTATCATAGAAGAAACCGCACCTGGACGTTACCAAATAAAAGATGAATTCCCTGCAGATGAGACACGCATCGTACTCAAAAAACTAGATGGTACAGAACAAGTACTTACACAAGCTCAACTCGATGTACTCATCAAGGAAGAAGCAGCTAAAATAGACAATGGTACATCTAACCTCACAAAAGAGCAAAACCCTCAAGTGCAGCAACAAGGTATGGGTCTTGGTGAGACCATTATGGCAAGTATGGCAGGAGCCATGCTAGGTGCATGGATAGGTAACAAATTGTTTGGCAACCAAAACTACCAAAATAATAGAAAAGCAGGATATAAATCTCCTTCTACTTACTCAAAAAGTAAAAAAAGCTTTTCTCAACCTAGAAAAACAAGTGCAAAAAAAGGTGGTTTCTTTGGAAACAAAAAGTCTGCTGGGAAAAAAGGTGGTTTCTTCGGTGGTTAATTTACAAAAAACAGCACCTTTAGATACAAAGTATCTAGAGTCAATTGGTTTTGTCTGGCACACAGACTCAGATGAAAGCTCTTATATTTCAGATGAACTTGTTGTTTTGTCGGAAAAAGAAGCAGAAGCATATTATCAAGCCACCAACACACTTTATGACATGTATATAGAGGCTGCTGAACACGTGATAGAAAACAACCTATTTCATGAAATAGGTATCCCTTTTAATCTTGTAGATATCATCAAGGAATCATGGGAAAATGATGTACATTGGCACCTATATGGGAGATTTGACCTCTCAGGTGGACTAAATAACACTCCTATCAAGCTACTAGAATTTAATGCGGATACCCCAACTGCTCTTTTTGAGACTGCTATTGTTCAATGGGCGATGCTTAAACAAAACGGCTTAGAAGAATCAAGTCAATTTAATACCACATACGAAGCCTTACTTGACAACTTCAAAAGACTTGTAACCTTGGAAAAAGATGTCTCTACTTTTGAAGAACGTTATGATGGATGGAAATTTCTCTTTACCTCTATTCGTGGTAACTCTGAAGAAGAAAACACCGTACGTCTTCTGCAACATATTGCAACAGAAGCAGGCTTTGAGACAACGTTTGCTTTTATGGATGATGTAGAGTTTGATGATGAAGGTATTTATTACCAAGATAAAAGCTACGAGCTATGGTTCAAACTGATTCCATGGGAAGACATAGCCTTGGAAGAGTCAGACTTATCAATGATACTAAAAAATATTATTATCAATCAAAAAGCTATCATTTTCAACCCAGCCTACACCCTACTCTTCCAAAGTAAAGGACTGCTCAAAATCTTATGGGATTTATATCCTAATCATCCTCTACTACTAGAGAGTGCTTTTGAGCCACTAGAAGGACAGAAACAGGTCAAAAAGCCCGTATTTGGTAGAGAAGGAGGCAATGTAAGCATACTAGATGAAAATGCCTTAGAACTACACTCAGTAGATGGCGACTACGCTAACCATAAAGTGCTCTACCAATCCTACACCGAACTTCCAACCGATGCAAATGGTGACAGCTATCAAGCAGGTGTATTTTATGCCTATGAAGCTTGTGGTCTTGGATTTAGAAAAGGTGGGAAGATACTTGATAATGGGTCTAAGTTTGTGGGGCATTTGGTAAAGTAGGCTGTTGTACTGCTTTACATCCTACAGAAACAATCTCAACTTCATCACTGTCAATCCTTGCAGCGGTAAGCTTGCCACCCCATAAACACCCAGTATCCAAAGCCAAGACGTTTTCATCATGGTGAAAACCAAGGGTTGACCAGTGACCAAAGATGATTTTCAAATCTATCTCTTTTTTGTTTTTACACTCAAACCAAGGCTTTAAACCTTTTTTACGTAGTGCATCGGTAGGGCTACCTTTTTGTTTAAAATCAAGCCTATGGTCACCATAACAGTAACGCATACGCGTAAAGCTGGAAATAATATATTTATCAATATCAATATCTTCAGCATTTCTGTCAAATCTATCAACACCTTCTTTAAACATCTCTTTTAGCCAAATATCTACATCACAACGTTGTAATCTAGACTCTAACCGTTCTGCATAACTTAATGCCATTCCCAAATCAAATTCTGGAGAAATTCCTGCATGTGCCATACAATAACCAATTTGATAGTCTACATGTAAAAACTTTTGTCCTCTAAGCCAATCTATGAGTTTTTTTGCATTAGGAGAGGTCAATATAGGGTCTATAGTAGGATTGGACTTTTTAATACCATAATAAGCTGCTATAAGGGTAATATCATGATTCCCAAGTACTATCTCTACACTGTTACGGATACTGTAAAGGTATTCCAATGTTTCAAGTGACCCTTCTCCACGGTTAACCAAGTCACCTGCTACCCAGAGCGTATCTGCTTCAGGTCTAAATGCTATTTTCCCTAAAAGCTCCATAAAAGATGTATAACAACCTTGTATATCACCTATCGCCCAAACTGCCATTAGACGTACCCTAATGCTTTTTTATAGGCTTCAACTTTTACTTCAAATTTCATGGCTGCATAAGCTGAAGAAGGAGAAGGTAAATATACTGTCTCTATCTCCAGGTGCGAAAAATGTGTTTTAAAAAGTGCTTCTGCTTTTTTACCTGTAAAAGCTAGCTTATTAATACTCGGATGTTCTTCCAAAAAACTTGCGATATCGTTGACCTCTTCGTTTTCCAAAGAGCTGTCAAGTGAGTTGTCACGGCTACACTCTCGTACCATATCCCAAAGTCCTAGTCTGCACTCTTTAAGAAGCCAAAATTTTTGGTCTAGATTGTTTACAGAGTATGAAGTCATAGCCTCTAGTATTTTCCAAAATTGATTACTTGGATGTGCATAATAAAAATTATTTTCAAAAGACTTAATACTGGGAAAAGAACCCAGTATCAACGTCTCAGTATTTTTGTACACAATAGGTTTAAATGGGTGCTCTAATATCTCATTCATAAACTTATTTACAAGCTTTTCTCATGTTTTGTACAATAAGCACTAACAATGCCAAAGCAAAAATCTTAGAATTCAATTCTGAGCCTTTATGTGTATTTAGAAAAGCAACTGACGTTGTCATCTCTTCACCTTGCGCCTGCATTGCAATGATATCGGGAATATAATACTGAGCAAATAAAAGCCCTGTAGCCAAAACAAAAAAAGTTGCTATCGTTGTCACAGTATCACGTTCAAATTTTTTAAATTTGTACCCTTCATAAAACACCACCACAACTATCAGTAGATTGACAATATAGGATAAACGTAAAAAGTTTTCTGTCATTACCTGCCCTTCTTGAAACTGCGTCAAAAGTTCAGCTCCTACATACAAGTGTGTATTAAAGGTTACGGAGGTCACTACGATACCAGCATAAAGCATCATACCTAGTACCATAGAAGTAAAAATGAGGTATCCCATAGTTGTCATTTTAAAATATTGATTCATTTAATTCCTTTATTCACTTTTTTAAGCCTAACGGCAAAATATAATCGTATTATTATTTGGCTTATTATAATGTAATGCTACTCACATCCTACATGAATTCTATTAGAAACCCTCTATCAAATCCTGCTAAGTCTTTATAAAATTGTATGGATTCTACTCCAAGTTCATTAACAAAAGCTGAGAGTGGCTCTTTTTGGTCATATCCCATTTCACAGGCAAGCCATCTGATGCCTCTTTTCTTCACATCTAAGATGATTTGTTTAATCAATTCATCACCTTTTCTACCACCAAAAAGAGCCTCCTTAGGTTCATAGTCTACCACATTTGAGTCTAGTGAAAAATCTTCTGCAATGTAAGGAGGATTAGAGACTACAAGTTCCACAGACTCACTTACCTTATCGATAAGGTTTGACTTACGTAATTCTATACGCTTCGAAAGTTCATATTTATTAATATTTAATTGTGCTACCTTCAATGGTATATCAGAAATATCTGTTGCAATACTCTGTAAATTTGGAAATTTCCTAGCCAATACCACAGAAATAGCCCCAGTCCCCACACCTATCTCTGCAATACGTGTAATGTTCTCCTTTTCGATGATGTCTGCTACAAGATCAATGAGTATCTCCGTTTCAGGACGGGGGATCAGGACACCCTCTTCCACTGCCAAGTGAATGTCATAAAAACTAGCCTCTCCCACAATATACTCGCATGGTTCATGTTTAGATCGTCTCTCAATGAAACTTTTATATTTATTAATATCTTTTACTTCTTTATTATTATTCACTATCAAGTATGTACGGTCTTGCTTTAAATGATAGGCTAAAAGGATTTCTGCCTCATACTGAGGTCTCTCACAACATTCTATAAGTTGCCTCGTTCCCCATATGATATTTTCTTTGATTGTCATAAATATATTCGTCCTAAACATTTTGTTATGCATGCTTTTATTTTATTATTATATAATGTAAAATTGTATTGTTATTATAGCAAAGGCTTCTTTGGCATCATAACCAATCACTTTATTTTTTAATTTTTATACATTAACATACTTCACAAACACACAAAATGAAAGGTACATACGTTGATACAATATAACTTTCCAGCACATGAACTTCTCCAAAAAGTAAAAAACTCTTTTCAAAATAGATTTTTAACAGACCAAGTAAGTCTGCGCTACCTTAAAGAAGGGTACATCAAAGCAACCGATATCCCCTTTGTCAAACACATTGGCTTAAAAGAAGACAACACACAACTCTCTTTAGATTTAAAGAAGTCTGTTTGCAATCATGTTGAGACCATTCATGCAGCTGCACAATTTACCTTGGCAGAAACGGAGAGTGGTATGCATCTTCAAAGCCTCTTTCCAGAACTAGAGCAAAAGGTTATTCCTTTACTCAGAGAGGCTCAAATTAAATACAAAAAACCTGCTACACAAAAAATTGTAGCTTACTCTTTTGTTGAAGAAGAAGACGTTACAAGATTTAAACAACAATTTGAAAAAAAAGGAAAAGCTCTTCTTAAGATTAGAATAGAAATACGTGATATTGATGATATTCTTACTTGTGAAGCACGTTATACCTGGTATGTCCAAGCACGTGAAGATAAATAATCATTTCTACTAACCTTACTCTATTCATGTCTAAATAGAGTATAAAGCTTTACTATATCCCACTTTTTACTTACTTTGCATTAGAAGCATCATATCCAAGCTCTTTAAGCCTTTCAATTACTGGTGGATGTGTGTGATAAAAAAATATAACTAAAGGATGTGACTTTGGAAATGACTTGTTTTCAGTCACTAGTTTCATCAGTGCCGAAACTAAGTTTTCTTTACCTCCCATTCTAGAGCCAAACGCATCTGCTGCATACTCGTTATGACGACTTACAGCTGACATAAATGGTGTAAATACAAAAGAAAGTAGTGGAAGCAGTAGCATAAGCATTGCTATCTGTACACCTGCACTTGGTCTTAGCCCCATCTCTATAAAGAGTGTGTCTGGTAGATGCCCAAAGAGATAAAAGGCGATGAACAGTAGTAAGCCCATAAGCCCTATGTTTTTCCAGATATCACCATGAGTAAAGTGTCCTAGTTCATGTCCAAGAACTGCTAATAACTCTTTATTATTAAGCTTTTCTACAAGTGTATCAAAAAGTACTACACGTTTAGACTTTCCCAAGCCTCCAAAAAATGCATTCAGCCGTCCGTCACGTTTACTTGCATCCATGATGAAAATTCCATCATTTTTAAGTCCTACTTGCTCCATGAGTTTCGAGATTTCTACTTTAAGTTCTCCTTCTTCTATGGGAGTAAACTTATTAAACAACGCCATAAAAGTGGGCATGAGTACGTTGGCTAAAATAGCGATGGTAAACATTGTCGTAAAAGCCCATAGCCACCATAATTCAAAAGAACTGATAATCCACGCTAAGAGCGCAAATATCGCTCCTCCTATGGTGAAGAATAGTACACTAGATTTTATCGTGTCAAGTACAAACATTTTAGGTGACATTTTATTAAATCCAAAATCTTCATCTATTTTAAACTTTTGATAGAGTTCAAAAGGAAGACCTACAATGAAATTGATAACAATAAAACCAAACAAAAAGAGTACAGCTTCTACTATAGCACCATCTGCCTGTACAAAAGACGATAACCATGTAAAGCCTGCAATGACCCACCATATAAACATAAGATAGTCAACCAATGTTGTCACTAACCCCAATTTACTATTGGCGACAGCATAATTCCCTGCTACGAGGTACTTCTGTTCTGACATTAGTACTGGTGTTTTGTGCTTTTCTTCATTAATATACCCTATCTGCATAATAGAAATATAAATTTTCATAAAAGTATACATAGAGTATATGATAATAATCGTTTCTAACATAGTTGTCCTTGTGGCTCATAATCACTTGAAATATACCTAATCAAGCCTTAAATCTGCTATAATTCAAGCATTATATGACAAGGAAATACAGTGGCGCTCATAGACCTTTTCAACATCAAAAAACAATATGATATAAAACTACTGCTTGATGATGTAGATTTTCATCTCAATACAGGTGAACGTATCGCTGTGGTAGGACAAAATGGCTGTGGAAAATCTACCCTACTTAAAATTGCTTTAGGTATAGAGGAACCGACAGAAGGTAAGCGTGTAGTCAACACCAATCTTCAAATTGAGATGCTCTCCCAGCAACCTCATTTTGATGCTACACTAACTGTACGAGATGCTATACTAAACGAACTAAATGATCTAAAAACTGCCCAAGATGAACATATAAAACTAAGTAAAGAAGTCGCCATTGATTTTGAAAATAAAGAACTACTTAGCAAACTAGAAAATATCACAGCATTTCTTGATCATCACAATGCATGGAATTTAGATGACAAAATAGAACGCATATTACAAGAGTTTAAACTCAAAGAATATGAGCACCGTTTGGTTATATCTCTTTCTGGTGGAGAACAAAGACGTGTTGCTTTAGCGTCGCTGGTACTTAAAAAACCTGATGTGCTTTTACTTGATGAACCTACCAACCACCTTGATGTCTACATGGTAGAATTTCTAGAAGAGATACTATTAAAAGAGAAATTTACCTTACTTTTCATCTCTCATGACAGACATTTTATTGACACCATTGCCACACGTGTAATAGAAGTAGAAAACCAAGGGCTTGTCTCCTATAAAGGTGGTTATCGTGACTACCTTTTGCAAAAAGAGGAGCGCATGAAATCACTGGCTAAAAGCCACGATACATTGCTTAAAATGCTTAAACGGGAGGAAGAATGGCTTGGTAAAAGTGTAAGGGCTAGAGAAAAACGTAACCAAGGGCGAAAAGCTAGAGTCTTTGAACTACGAGAACAAGCGAAGAAAAATCCTACCCTGATACGTAAAATGCAAGTAGAACTTGAACGTGAAAAAAAAAGTTGGAGAGGTGAAAAGGGCTTAAGTAAACGTAAAATGCTTTTTGATGTAGAAAACCTAAACTACTCTATAGCCAACAAATTACTCATAGAGAACTTTTCTACGCGTATACTCCAACGTGACAAAATAGCTATTGTAGGCATTAATGGTGCAGGTAAATCTACCCTGTTAAAACTCTTTTTATCTCGACTAAACCCTAATGCAGGCAGCATAGATAAAGGTGAGTTCAGCATAGGCTACTTTGACCAACATAGAGAAATGCTGAATGATGAACATACTCTCATAGAAACATTTTGTCCTGATGGTGGGGATCATGTCGATGTACAAGGTGCTCATATGCATGTCTATGCTTATCTAAAAACCTTTCTCTTTCCAGAAGAATATATGACAAAAAAAGTGAGACAACTCTCAGGAGGAGAAAAAAACCGTGTCGCGTTAGCACTACTCTTTACCAAAAATGTTGAGTGTCTTATACTTGATGAACCCACCAATGATTTAGATATTCAAACTATTACCATCTTAGAAGATAAACTCATTGCTTTTCCCGGTGCACTTCTTTTTGTATCACATGACCGTTACTTTATAGATAAAATAGCTTCTAAACTGTTCATTTTTAAAGGAAATGGTATAGTAGAAGAATCGTATCAAACCTATACTGAATATTTAGAAATAGAAAAAGAGATGAAAGAACTTGATTCACTTGAAGATGAAATAAAAATAAATTCTAAAACCGAAAGTACTGTCAAAGTAAAAAACAAAACAAAACTCAGTTACAAAGAACAATACGATTATGATCATTTACCTGATGAAATAGAAGCATTGGAACTTAAAATAGCTGAGATAAATGATTGTCTTTACAATCCAGAATGTTATGAGGGAAAAGGGTTAAGTGAACTAAGTGAAGAACTAAGTAAGCTCAAAACTATATATGAAGAAAAAACCGATAGATATTTGGAGGTTTTAGAGATTTTTGAAGCTCTTTAAATGAGACAAGAAATTTCTATTCTTCATCATCATTCATGATGTCTTACCAGTAAATTACAACACTACGTCTTCCCCAACGTAATGCTTTTCTTCTATTAACCCCCATATAAATATCAATACGTTTTCTGTACCGTTTATTCATCTTGTCACGTACTCTATAATACCCAGGAAGACCACCTATACGTACTCTTGTCCCATTCTTCATACCATATCTCGTTAACATATCACGAGAAACTGCGATGATTTTCATACCCGGACGCAAACGATTATTCCATGCTGCAAGAAATGGTGTTTTATCTGTTTGCCCTCTATGTGAACTATAGGCCGTAGCAGTAACACGAAGTTTTCGTTTGCCAAAAGCACGTAACATTTTAACATCACGACTTTTGGTTCGTCTTTTTTTCAATTTTGATTTCTTCTTTGCAGCCAATCTTTTTTTATCTGCTTCAATTTTCTTTTTTACATACGGCAAAGGTAATTTGAATTTCTTTCCTGCTTTAATCGTACTATCAGACTTCACATTATTGAACTTGAGCAACTCATCTGGATCTATCTTGAATTTATGTGCAATAGCAAGTATTGTATCCCCTGATTCTATAGTATATTCTGCTCTTGTAATAGCATTTATTATATTTTGAGGAAGAGGGATTTTAAGTTTTTGACCTATTTTTATTTTTGAGTTCTTATCTATTTTATTTAAAAGCATAAGTTCTTTTGTCGAAAGGTAAAACTTACTGGCAATCTTACTCAAGGCATCTCCACCTACAACAATATATTGACCAAATACTTTTTCTTGTTTCACAGGTTTTGATATATTTGCATCTGCAATGCTAATATTTTCTTCTGCTTTATCCTCGGCAACAGTTACTTCAAAAGATGCTTCATCCAAAGGCCATTGAAAGCGTAAAGAATCTTCCACTCTTACATATCGTTCTATCATTTCGGCAACTGAAATAATTTTAACTTTTGGTTTTTCTGGAACAGGAAGGGTTTTAGAGATAATTAATTTCTTACTATCTTTATCGTATCTAATTTCTTTTGCCCGTATCAATTTACTCCCGTAAGGATTACACACTGTTGTACCCCCTACAATAACCCTACAGTCAACAATACCCTTTGCAAAGGTAAGTTCACAAATAAACAATGTATAGAGTAAAAATATTAAATACTGTCTTGGCATAACGTTATGCTAAACTATAAAAAGTTTAACATCTCTCCTTTTATAAATTCTTTTTCAACTACCACAGTATGTATAACTGGCTTAGCGAATAGCCCATCAATCATTGCTGGTACTTTAACATTTGCATGTTGACTCACCCACTTTAAGGCTTCGATATCTTCTCTAACCTCTTGACCTAACGCTTTAGAAACAGCTGGTGAGAACTTAGTCCACTCAGCAGTAGAATATACAATAGTTTTCAAAGGTTTTTCACGAAGTGTCTCATATGCTCTCATACAAGTAGCCGTATGTGGATCCATAATATACCCACTCTTGGCATATTTACCCATAACTTCATCACACTCTACATCATCAGAAAAAGATGCATCAAAGTCTTCTCTCAATGATGCCAACTCATTTTTTGTCAGTTGAAACTTACCTTCTTTTTCTAAAGAGTCCATTAACTCTTTTGTACGTTTTGCACCAAATTTATCATACATAATACGTTCAATATTCGAGGACTTTAAGATATCCATAGCTGGTGATTCTGTTAGAATAAGTTTTCTACTATTTAGGTCATAAGTGCCTGTTGTAATCCAATCCGTCAAAATATTGTTAATATTTGAGGCAATCAGAATCTTTTCTATAGGTAATCCAGCTTTCTTTGCATAATATGCACCCAAGGCATTGCCAAAATTACCACTTGGGACAACAAGATATATTTTTTCACCCATAGTGATTTGCTCTTTTCTTACCAGTTCTAAATAAGAATGAATATGATAAATAATTTGAAAAATAATACGTCCAAAATTCACAGAGTTTGCTGCAGAAAGTTTAATACCCCGCTCTTTAAGTTCTAATTTGAAATCTTCTGATGCCAATAAAGCTTTTAAGCTATGCTGTGTGTCATCAAAGTTTCCTTTAACCCCAATGACCTTTAGGTTTGAGGCATCTTCTGTAACCATTTGTAATTTTTGGACATCTGATGTACCACCATCAGGATAAAGACATGCTACTTTTACACCTTGTTGGTTTTTGAATGTTTCTAATGTTGCAGGTCCTGTATCACCACTTGTTGCAGCCATGATAAGATAGTTTTCATCCCTATTTTGTGCTAACTTACTTAATATATAACCAAAAGGCTGTAATGCCATATCTTTAAAAGCACGGGTAGGTCCATGATACAACTCAGACACAAAACAATCATCTTCAATTTGTGAAAGAGGAACAGGGTTGCTGGGGTCATCGAAACTATCATATCTGCTTAAGGCTGCTTTCAATATTTTTTCTTCAATATCGATATCAAAAGCTTGTAAAAAATCTAATGCCAGTGTTTTATAATGACTAGAAAGGTGTCCTTCTAAAAAGTTTTGATCTAACTTTGGAAGGGATTGTGGTACATAAAGCCCACCAAAACTAGCACTTGGGCTGAGTATCGCATCTGAAAAAGATACACTAGATGGTTTTTTACCATCATTACCACGAGTTTCAATAAATTGCATCTATATAGTCCTGTATATGTAAATAAATAATCGTTATATTATAACCAAAAAAACTGACAAATAGCGCTATATGCTTATATTTGTAGCTCATAAACAATAAAAATAGTTTTGATTTTACAGGATAGAGGAATCGTTAGTATCTAGCTTTTATGAAAATAAAATCACTTATATTTATCAAGTATATTTAGGGAAAAAGAATGTCAATTAACATAACTGATCCATATCATAAAAACTAAATACAATTTGAATAGAAAAAAAAGTGTTCTTAAAAGTTAAGAAGTAGTCTTTATATCTCTATTGGTAGTCTGGCAATCTACATGAGACCCATAACTTTCTGCCCTTACCTCGCGACAAGTTTAGCTTTTTCAATACAGTATAACCGTATAAAGAATATTAACATAGGCTTCCTTAATCTAATCCCTAAGAAATATACTATAACTCTATACAAGTTCCCACACCAGAACTTGTTAAAATTTCTAATAAAAGAGAATGTTCCACACGCCCATCTATAATATGTGCTTTTTTCACACCACCACGTAAGGCCTCAATGCAGGCATCAACCTTGGGAACCATACCACCTTGTATGGTTCCATCAACTTTCAATGCTTCAGTTTTTTCTATACTTAAATTCGTTATGAGTTGCATCTCTTTATCTAAAACCCCTAGTGTATCTGTTAAAAAAAGTACTTTGCGAGCTTCCATCGCTACTGCTATTTTGGAAGCCGCCAAATCTGCATTGATATTAAACCCAGGATGTCCTATTGTGCTACTTCCTGCAATAGGTGCGATAACAGGAATAGCACCATCTTCTATAATATTATCAACAATTTCAGGATTAATATGTTCTATTTTTCCTGTATATCCAAAATGTTCAAAATCTTTAGGCATACCTTTTAAAAACCCACCATCTTTACCTGAAATACCTATGGCTTTACTTCCATGGTTATCTAAAAGTGAAACGATCTCTTTATTTATCTGTCCGGACAATACCATTTCTGCAATGCGCATCACTTCTTTTGTTGTTACACGTTGTCCTTCTACAAACGTACTTTCTATTCCCAGGTCTGCCAATAAATCTGAAATACTTTTACCTCCCCCATGTACCACAATAGGTTTCATCCCTACCAAATGTAACAAAACGATATCTTGTGCAAACTGTTCTTTAAGTTCAGGACTTGTTTGTGCTGAACCGCCATATTTGATAACTATTTTTTCATTCGTAAATTTTTTGATAAATGGAAGTGCATCAAGGAGTGTCTTTACAACCTCTATATTACTTTTCACAATCATACCCTTCTATATACTCATCAATGTGAGTAAAAATTTCATTTTGAATCTCTAATTCTAACTTCATTTCTGAAATAGGCAACTTAAACCCATCCATCTTTACCCTATCTTTAGACGTACATAAGATAGAATTAGCATGATTTATTTTTAACAAATTTCTTAACTCTTTTTCATTAAAATATGCATGATCTGCATAGTAATACTTTTGTACTACATTTGAGGGTAGATATTTATCTAAACGTTTTGGATTAGAAATCGCTGTAACTAATATCATCCTGTCTGTTGCATCTTCTATCGTTACTTTTCTTGTAAATTCTTTTTCTTCTCTTGCAATGATATCTGCTTGTTTTCTTGTAGAAAAAAATTCTCTAAATGGTCCTGAAGGAAATGCATAATGGTTACGTATTTTCTCTGGTTCTAAAAGAATATCATATTTGTCTATCTTTACTTTATTAAACCCATCATCTAAAATGATGATATTTACACCTCTTTTTTCTACAAAATCAATAGCTTTATCCCTATCTTCACTCACCACAACAGTAGCTTTTGGTAAGGATCTTGCCATTAACATAGGCTCATCACCACTTTTTTTGACATCTACCAGTATCTTTCCTTGTCTACTCACTTCCACCAAGCCCTTGCTTTGGCGTCCATATCCACGAGAAATGATTGCAACATTTGAATACTTAGAGGCCAAGTTGATGACAAACGGCGTTTTACCTGACCCTCCCACAATGAGATTTCCTACTGAGATGATAGGGGTTTTGTAACAGACTGTTTTTGCAAATTTTCTTCGTAACCACATACCCATGCCATATATCAAAGAAAAAGGGAAGAACCCCATAATATATACATAATGGTACCACTTAGGTGAAAAAAACACCTGTTCAAAAAAAGATTTTATGAACATTCCTTGGCCCCAAGTCTTTTTATTTCATGGCATGTAAACCCTGCTTCTTTTCTTGCCTTCACATTGACATGAGGTCTATGCTTGTCAAGTAAATCATAGACTTCAAGAATTTCAAAATAAACATCTTCGTTTTTACCTTCAAGTTTACAAAGATACTTAAACCACTTATCACCCTTGAGGACATGGTCTATCTCTTCTTTATAAATAGTATTTAATACCTCTATTAGTTTTGCAATAGAAGGTAATTTACGTCTATTATCCAATTTTTTAATGATTTGTGGACTTACATCAAGACCAGATGCCTCAAAATATCTAGGGACTATTGCCATACGGTCTAAAATATTGTGTGCAGTATTTTTGGCTGCATCAAAAAGTCCAGAGTGTACAGGAAAATCACCATAGGTAAATCCAAGTTCCTGTAAAAGTGACTGTAACATTTTAAAATGTCTTATCTCATCACATGCTACTTCAAGCCAATCTATTTTATATCTTTGAGGCATATCTGAATAACGGTACACTGCATCTAAAGCCAAGTCAATAGCCGAAAATTCGATATGTGCAATGGAGTGCACCAAAGTTGCTAATCCTTCTTTGGTATCAAAGTCTTTTCTGTGTGGTAAATTTTTTGGGGATACGATGGTACATTTAGATACATAAGAAGGTACTTCAAATCGTCTAGGCAAGAAATTGTCATCAGACATAACCTCATTTTGGCTACAATACTCCAAACACTGTGCAGCCAATAACTCTTTGACAAGGATGTCATCACTGATAATGGCTTGTTCAAGGAGTACATAAAAATTCATAGGAGAATTATATCACATGCAAGTCAAAATACAACCTATGGGTGCCACACAAACCAATTGTTATATTATTACGGTGGACAATAAAGATTTTATCATAGACCCAGGGATAGGTGCAACCCAATGGGTACTCGATAATGTCACAAACCCTATTGCTATTCTCAATACACATGGACACTTTGATCATGTATGGTCAAATCAGGCAGTACAAGATGCCCTCCGTATTCCTATCTATTGCCCAAAAGATGATATTTTTATGCTTACCAAATGCCCTCTTGGACAAAATGTACCCCCAAGTAATGCTGATTATGCTGTCAAAGGAGACGAAGAACTTGAGCTTTCAGGGGTCAAAATACAATACCGTCACTTTCCCGGTCATACGCCTGGTTGTAGCATCATACAGATACAAGATATATGGCTCTCTGGAGATTTTCTTTTTCAACAAAGTATAGGAAGATGGGATTTTCCATTTTCAAGTGGAGAAGATATGGTAAAAAGTTTGGAAAAAGCCATAACTCTTGAAGGTGACTATACTGTATATCCTGGTCATGGGCTAAGCACTACACTTAAAGTAGAACAAAAAGTAATGCCTTATTGGATTGACCAAGTCAAAAGAACAATTTGATTCTGATCACATCTCCAATACCTATGAAAATGCCTTGCTATTTAGCATTGGCACATTTTCCTACAGCACACTTACCTGCCTCACACTTCATTTCAAAAGGTTTTAATTCGGTAGGTTTTGGTTTTGATTCAAAAAAACCTTCCGTATAAAGTATATACGTAAAAAGTGTCCCTAAAATCACCAAACCATAAAATGTATAAAGAAAGAACTTTTTCATAATGCAACCTCATCAATAATTTAAAAGATTATAACAAAAAAAAAGAATAGCTGTATAAAGAAAGTAAAAAAGATAAAGTACGCTAGTAAACGCACTTATATAAAAATACTAAAGAGGTATTAATATGAAAATTTATACCCACGTCGACGAACAGTATGAATCACCTGAAAACCAAGTATACTCTTTAAACGTTTACGAATTTGGTTAATAGCTACTTCAACTGTGTTATCACTCACATATTCAGGTTCCTCCCAAAGTGCATTAATGATTTCATCTTTAGAAAATACACGTTGTTTACGAAGAGCCAGATATGCCAATATATCAAATGTTTTACCATTTAAAGAAACAATTTTTTCATCATACTCTATCTTTTTATTGGCAATATCAATCACAAGCTTATCAATATTAACCTGCGTACCAAAAAGGTGTCTCATGTTTGAAAGTACTCTTGCTGCAATAAGATCAGGAAACTCACAATGATGACTTATCACATCATCAATACCTAAAGCGAAAAAACCTTCTTGACGATTTTTATTTACAGATAAGATAATAATCTTAGTCTCACTCTTTTTCTTTTTCACTTCATTGACATAACGTTCAAGCGAAAATTTGACGCCTTCATCTACTATAATAACCAATTCATAATGCCTAAAATCTGTAAAATTTGTCGCATCGTACAAATCTTTAGCATTATCTACAATACAGATAAAATAATTTTCTAATTCTTTTTCAAGTTCCTTAACGTATTCATCAGTGAACCCTACTGTTAGTATTCTCATATATTTCCAATCATCAAAAAGTTCTAAAACTTAAAGTTTTTCCAATTTTGTCTATTTCTAAGCGTATTTATAGCAAAATGTACCTTATTTAAAAATAAAAGTAAGTTATATTCTTCAACAAATCACACAATACGGTGTGAAGTTTATACTAAATTTGTCAAAGAGTTGTCAAAGAGATGCTTATTGTGCCTTGATAGCTTTGATATAAACTCGTTTCGGTGCAGGATAACCTTCTACTGTCTTTGTCTTATCTTCTGGATCTAAATAATCTTCAAGACTCTGTGTATCTATCCATTCTGTCTTTCTCTGCTCGTTTGATTCAGTTACCATTGTTTCTAAAACTTCAACGTATTCAAAACCTGCCCTATAACACCAATTTTTCAAAGCATTCACTGTAGGTACAAAATAAATATTCGGAATTTTAGAATATCTGTCTCTAGGGGTTAAACATATTTCATCTTCACCATCTATCATAAAGGTATCTAAGATAAGCTCTCCCCCTTTATGCAAACCCTTAAACAACGATTTCAACATTCCTACAGGATCAGATCTATGATAAAGTACGCCTAAACAAAACAAAACATCAAACTTTTCCTCATAAAACTCCACATGCTCTACCCCCAAAAGTTCATAGACTATATCTGTTTTGATAAAATGATTCAGAAATTGGAACTGAGAATAATAAATAGCAGAAGGATCAAACCCTATCAATTTTTTAGGTTTATGTGTAAGCATACGGAAAAGATAATAGCCATTGTTACAGCCTATATCACCTACTATTTTATCTGTAAGGTCAAAATGGCGTTCTAATAAATTATATTTAATCTGACTTTGCCATTCAGAATCTATAAACAATGTATTTATTTGAAAAGGCCCTTTACGCCAAGGTTTCATCAGACGTGCTGTTTCTTCTATTTGTTGTCTATTTGTATCACTAAGATTGGAGATTTGAATCTCTACTGTGTCTCCCAAGACACATGCAGTATCAGCAAACTGTGGTAATGCTGCAATAGCCTCTTGATAGGGTTTTATATTTTTCCATGTGAGCCATTTTTTGCGTTCTTCTCGTAATATTTCTAACTGCATTGCTTATTTGATGTACGCTTTTTTTATCACCTGTTTAAAAAGTGGCTTATTGGCTCCTTGAGAAACTGTCACATTTTCTATTTTTTGCACAACTTTTTTACCCTTAAGCACTTCACCAAAAATTGTATACCCACCATTGAGATGCGGGGTTGGAACAGTAGTAATAAAAAATTGACTTCCATTTGTATTGGGTCCTTTATTGGCCATTGCCAATATAAAAGGTTTATCAAATGTAAGATTTTTTCCATATTCATTATCAAAATCTTTTTTCCAGATAGATTCACCACCTCTTCCTGTACCCGTAGGATCTCCACCCTGAATCATGAAACCTTTAATCACCCTATGAAAAATAATACCATTATAGTAGCCATTTTTTACATGTGTAAGAAAGTTTTCAACAGCTTTTGGTGCAACGTCTGGAAAAAGTTTTAATTCTATTTTTCCTACATTGGTCTCAAGTACTACAACCTTGTCATTTGCATACGCTTGAAAACCCAATCCTAAAAACAACAACCCAATTAATATTTTTTTATACATATCTGTCCTTCATTATTATCATATACCCAATTATAACGCGAATATTATTTATTTTGCATAACTTGTTGCACGGGTTTCACGAATGACATTTACTTTAATTTCACCTGGATACTGCACTTTTTGTTGTATCTCTTTTGCTATCTCTTTGCTCAATAGTACAGCTTCATTGTCAGACATCTTCTGAGCATTTACAAAAACACGTATTTCTCTACCTGCATTGATGGCGTATGCTTGTGTAACATCACTTTTAGCTGTTGCAATATCTTCTATCTCTTTTACTCTTTTTGTGAAGCTTTCAAGAACCTCTCTTCTTGCTCCTGGTCTTGCAGCAGAAAGTTTGTCTGCCGCACATACTGCCGCACTCTCAACTGAATCTGGTTCTTCATATCCATGATGTGCAAGTATGGCATTAATAACGCTTGGGTGTTCTCCGTGTTTACGACACAAATCTACACCTATATCTACATGTGAACCACCCATATCTTGCGTAAGTGCTTTGCCAATATCATGTAAGAGTCCTGCACGTAAGGCTAACTTTTCATCTCCACCCATCTCTGCTGCCATAACACGTGCCAGTTTCGCAACTTCTAATGTATGTGCCAATGCATTTTGTCCATAACTGGCTCTATATTTCATCCGTCCAAGTAGTCGCACAAGTTCTTCATGCATAGGAAACAAGCCTAAATCTATGAGAATATTTTCACCCTCTTCATATGTTCTTTGTTCAAACTCTTTGAGTACTTTGTCATGTACTTCTTCAATACGACCTGGATGAATACGCCCATCCTCAACTAGAATCTCAATCACCCTTGTCGCAATAGCTCTTCTATAAAGGTTAAAAGAACTTACCAAAATGACACCTGGTGTTTCATCTACTACAATATCTACTCCCAAAAGCATCTCTAGTGCTTTAATATTTCTACCCTCTTTGCCTATAATTCTTCCCTTGTGTTCATCACTAGGTAAGTCAATAAGGTTTATCAAACGTTCTCCAGCAAAATCACCAGCATAACGAGTGGTTGCCTGTGCCAAAATATAGTTTGCTTTTTTTTCACCTTCATTTTTAGCTTCTTGCTCATATTTACGTACAATCCCTGCTACTTCAGCACGACTTTGTTCTTCTACTTTTTTTAAAATATATATTTTGGCTTCTTCTTTTGTAAGAGATGCAACATTTTGCATTTGATTGATGGCATGATTGATTTCATTTTGTTTTGTTTCTTCCAGTTTTTCTAACTGGCATTCTTTATCCATAATGCGCTGTTCTAAAATTTTGAGTTTCTCTTCTTTTTTGTCTAATTCTTTGGTTTGTAAAATTAATATACGTTCTCTATCATCTACTTTAGCAAGTCGTTTTTGAAATTCACTTGCCTGTTCTATCTCTTTTTCTTTTACTTTTACCCCTGCAGATTTCAGTAAGAGCTCTGCCTCATTCTCTATCGCTTTTGCTTTTGCCTTGGCTTCATATTCGTAATGTGAAAGTTGATTCTTCCTGCTAATTTTTAACCATATATAGCAAATTATTATTCCTACAATTACTCCTGCGATACCCACTACTGTCTCCAACATCTCTCGTCCTTTGACGTTCTTTGGGCGTAATAATCATGTCTGCTTTTACATCATAATGGTCTGTGACCACCTCTTTACTGTAACACAATTCACGCGCTACAAAAACGATTTGTTTTATATACTCACTATGTTTTTCAAAAAATCTATCATACATACCTTTACCAAATCCTACACGTCTGTTAGTAGAATCCACTCCAACAATAGGTACAATAGCCATATCTATTTTTTTATTTCTAAATTGTTTTGAATCATTTGGTTCTTTTATGCCAAAACGCTTTTCCTTCAGTGGCAGTCTATATTTTACCAACCTAAAACTTTTACCTTCCATAAAAGGCACATACAGAGTTCTCTTTTCTTTGCGTAGACGCTGGATAAGCGGATATATATTCACCTCTGTTTTCAAAGGTAAATACAACATCACCTTTTTAGCATCACTTTGCTTGAGATACTTATAAAGTTTATTTAATGTTTTTTTATCTTTACTATATTTTCCTCGTTTTGAGGCATTTTGTAATAGTTTTAGACAATCCATTCGAAATTGTTTTTTTCTCTCTTCTCTTTTCATTATTTACCCATTATTATTAATGCTCTTTTGCTATAATCAATATACTAATTATATCCAAAGGGTCTGCGTGCGTAAAATATATACTCTTCTATTGACTATATTTTCCCTTTACCTCACTGGATGTGAAGATAAAAAAGTCAATAAACATTCTATACCACTAGAAAATACTACAGAAATTTTTACGTCAAAAGATAAAAAACTTCAACAAGAAAAACATAAAAGTAATCTGTTAGCTTCACAAGGTGACACTTTTACACTTGTTGATACACGCGACACTACATACAAAATCACTTTTATCCAAAACGATATTATTTTTCATAGCCTCAAATCCCCTATAGTAGTCATAAATTTTTTTAGTTTAACCTGCACTTCATGTCTTGATCAGATGGCTTCATTATCAAAACTACAAAAGAAGTATCAAAACAAAGTATCTGTGATTAGTGTACTCCATGGCGATTCACAAGGTAATTCAACACTCAAAGATAGCCTACAAAAACATCATATATCCCATTTTACCTCTCACAGTAAAGATGATGAAGGTTTTTCAAAAAAATTGTATGATACACTCCAACTCAATGAAAATACGCCATTGCCTCTGACAGTCATCTATCAAGATGGAAAGTATTATAGTCATTTCGAAGGGGCTGTTCCTATAGAAATGATACAGCATGATATACAAAAATCTATAAAAAAATAAAGGTCAACCTATGTTCAATCTTTTAAAAAAAGTTTTAGGTAAAACAAATAGTGCCATCAAAGAAGTTGCACCCAACAAGAGAAAGAACCTTACACAGGATGAATTTGAGGAGATACTACTTGAGGCTGATGTCAACTATACACTCGTTGAAAAACTTTTAGAAGGTCTCCCTGAGAAAATCACCAGAATCCAAGCTTTTAATTCACTTATCTCTGTATTTCAATACAAAGCTGATTGGAAAAACAGTGATGTAAAACCATTTGTAGAGATGATTATAGGGGTGAATGGTGCAGGAAAAACAACAACTATATCTAAGCTTGCATATCGATATATGGAACAAGGAAATTCTGTCATTTTAGGAGCAGGAGACACCTTTCGTGCAGCTGCGATAGAACAACTGAGCCGTTGGGCAGAAAAACTCAAAATTCCCATCATCGCGACACAACAAGGACATGACCCTTCTGCTGTAGTTTTTGATACCATAGCATCTGCTAAAGCCAAAGGATACGACAATGTTATCATTGATACCGCTGGAAGGTTGCATACGCAAAATAACCTCAGCGAAGAACTAAAAAAAATGATTCGTGTAGCAGAAAAAGCACTCCCTGGAGCACCACACCGAAAAATGCTTGTCTTAGATGGAACACAAGGAAGTTCTTCTATCAATCAAGCAAAAGTATTTGATAATCTTATAGGTGTGGATGGTATCATAATCACTAAACTTGACGGGACTGCCAAAGGTGGTTCTGTTTTGAGTATTGCAGATGAACTGCAAATGCCTATTTTTTATATTGGGACAGGAGAACAGCCTAAAGACCTTATATCCTTTAAAGCAAACCAATACGTGAATACCATTTTAGATGAAATATTTATTTAGGAATTTTTAATTATGAAAAATATCCTCAACCTATTCTTGACTTTATCTATGCCACTGAGTATACTTTTTACTGCTATTGCAATAGTATATTATTCGATAGATTTTGAATTTTCAAAATCCATAAAACTGGGCATTCTCACTGGTGTACTTATGAGTATAACTTTTGCTGTTGCCCTCACGCCGATTATTCTTGTGTTACGTGCTTTACACCTAAAAAAAGTCAGAAAAGAGATTTTATCTCCTCCAGATAGTGAAAATTCCAAATCTTTGAAACAAGAAGTAACAATATACGAGAAAAAAACTACCTCACCCTATACAAATGAGGTTATAGAACCCATGGATAAACCAAACTCCATTGAGGAAAAACTTATGTTACTGATGGACAAAGAATTGGCTTATGAGGTTTCATTGGCTTCTATCAGTCAGAAAAAGATTGGTGAAATAATCTACCAAAATAAAGAAGAAGGCATACTTATTGTACGTACAGAAGATCGAGAAATAAAAATGGCTATTAGTCCTTTAACTAAACACACAGCCCAAGTCATCATAACCACTACCATAGATAACAGCAACATGAAAAATATTATCTCCATGCTGAAGGAAAAGGAACACTCATTCCTTCAATACTAGAGAGAAAATGTTTTACGATATGACTCTTCAAGTCTTGCTTTATCTTTATAGTCTATGATATCCCCTACAACCACTGTTACTTCCTGTTTTAAATTTTTATCTTTTAATGCTTTTTTAAGCACCTTATCTGCATCTGACTTTATATATAGTGGTAAAATAGGTAATCTATTCTTCAATGCTATAATACGTGATCCCTCTTTGAAGGCTGTTAAAGGTTTATCTGTTTTATTTCTTGTACCTTCTGGAAAAATAAAAATAGATTCACCACGTTTGACTGCTTTTTTTATGTCTGAAAAAAACCCACCCATTTGACTCTTTTCTCTGTCAAGAAGAATGGAACCTGCATTACGTACAAAAAGTCCGAAAAAAAATGAATTATAAAGTTCCTTTTTTGAAATCCAAGGTCCAAATATCTGTGTATCTTTCAGTGCCACTTCTGTAATAGGAGGGTCTATGATACTTCTATGGTTAATGATGACTAAATACTGTCCATTTTCTGGTAACTTTTCTTTATCTTCAATCTTCAGTGATATATTCAGTGTATCTAACTGGGCTTGTGAATATGCCAGTCTCAATCTTTTCTTTTCCATAGGATCATCTGTTTTTGATAATCTAAAACCAAAACTATTTGTTAAATAAAGACCATATACCGCCTGTTTAATCGCATTAAATGTCACTAAAAATCCTTCTTTTCTGTCCCAAAATTATAACCAAAAGATATAAAAATGCAACTTCACTCTTATGTCATATGTACATAACAATAAAACAATTCTTTTTCAAATAAATATGACAATATGACATATTTATACTTCTATTGTAAAATTTGATTTAAAATACACCTATCAATGTTTAGGAGTAAATATATGGCAAAGAAAAAAACTTTATTTGAATGTCAGGCTTGTGGTTTTCAGTCACCTAGATGGATAGGAAAATGTACATCCTGCAATGAATGGGAAAGTATGGTTGAATTAAGCACAGAGCAGATAAAATTTTTAAAAGAAACTGTATCTTCTACATCATCTAGTAGTCTTCAAAAAGCTAAACCTATTACCCAAATAGAAGAAGACAATATCGTACGATTTACATCTGGAAGTACTGAACTTGACCTTGTCCTTGGGGGAGGTATAGTCCCTGGTTCATTAACATTAATAGGTGGTAGCCCAGGTGTAGGTAAATCTACTTTACTCTTAAAAATCGCAGGTAATTTAGCACGTAATAACCAAAAGGTACTTTATGTTTCAGGTGAAGAATCAGCAGGACAAATCAAACTTCGTGCAAACAGACTAGAAGCCAATGATGATAATCTTTATCTACTCCCCGAAATCAACCTTAGTAGCGTCATATCTGAAATAAATAACCAGCAGTATGAACTTATCATTATAGACTCCATACAAACACTCTATTCAGATGAAACACCTTCTTCCCCTGGTTCTGTCACCCAAGTACGTAATATCACTTTTGAACTCATGCGTATTGCTAAATCTTTACATATTCCTATTTTCATTATTGGACATATTACAAAAGATGGATCTATAGCGGGACCTAGAGTTTTGGAGCATATGGTTGATACCGTTTTATACTTTGAAGGTGATACAAATTCTGACTTACGTCTCTTACGTGGATTTAAAAATCGTTTTGGTGCAACCAATGAGGTGGGTATTTTTGAAATGAATAAAGAAGGTCTCAATGATGCAAAAAGTATGGCAGGTAAATTTTTTAACAAAGATAAACTACAGTCTGGTTCTGCCCTTACTGTCATATTAGAAGGTTCTCGTCCTATTATTATTGAAGTACAAGCCTTGGTTTCAGAAGCCTACGGACATGCCAAACGTAGTTCAACAGGTTTTGATAACAACAGGCTCGGAATGCTTCTTGCTTTACTTGAAAAAAAACTTGATTTGCCCTTGGGTACTTATGATGTGTTTATCAATATTTCAGGTGGTATTAAAATCAATGACCCCTCTGCTGATCTTGCTATTATCGCAGCTATCTTAAGCAGTTATAGGAACAGAGAGTTGAGTTCTGAAACACTGTTTATCGGAGAAGTAAGCCTTACTGGTGAAATACGGGAAGTATCTGGACTTAGCCAAAGGCTCAAAGAAATTGAGATGCAAGGCTTTATGAAGGCAGTTATCCCAAATAAGGCTTTGGAAGCAACCAAAGTCAAATGTTTTATTGCAGATGAGGTTTCTAAAGTTGTTGAATGGATGTAAGCGATATAATATCTTATGAAAATTGGAACAGATATTATACAAATAAACCGCATAAGAACACTTATTGACAAATATGATAGGAAGTTTAAACACAAGTATCTCTCTTCTGATGAGATTAAATTGGCTAAAAAAGTGGAAACTTTTGCTGGGTTTTGGGCAGCAAAAGAAGCTATTGCAAAAGCTCTTGGATGTGGCATAGGTTCTGACCTCACTTTTCATGATATTATCATCAGTAAAAATGCTAAAGGTGCACCTTACTTTATATTAACAGACCATGCACAACAAACACATCAAATTGTACAATCATCACTCTCTATCAGCCATGATGGTGGTTTTGCTATTGCTGTAGTAGCGATTACGACATCCAACATACTATAAAGTATTTGCATCGTATTGTATTCATACTAAAATTATATTACAATACACCCATTACTACAAAAAGGATTTTCCATGAAAATATGGCTAACTTCAACCCTCTCATTATTTTTTATCACTGGATGTGTATCTACAACAGAATACACACAACTCCAGAATAAAAATGCACAACAAAGATTACTGATTCAACAACAACAATCACAAATTGATGCATTAAAAGGTAAGAAAACGCGTAGTTCGGTACAAAAAGCACCCAAAAGAAATGTCAAGTTAAAAAAAGTTGAAGATGACAACTATAGTTCAGAGTATATGTATCCAAAAACAAAACAAAAACCTCAGAATACTACGAAATTAGCACAAAATCAGACAACAACTGCTTCATCTATGATGGGAAGAGAGGAATGTATAAGTATGATTGGCGCAGACAAATTTGAAAAATATACACAAATGTTTGGTAATGAAGCAGCGTCTATTAAAAGATGTGCCATGCTCAAAGCGATGAATTAGTTACACTTTTTTAGATGTATCATTTTAAATCTATCACCCATCATCGTGGGTGAAATCAATGTTTTGATTCTATCTGCTTCTCTTGCATATTGCTCTTGAGTCGCATGTTTAGAAAACTGTTCTAGTATGTCTATCAAGCCAAAACGTATCAGGGCACGTGCTTGGGTCTCATAAAGTACTTCAGTAAAATTTTCTGCTTTAAAAGCTTCGCTTACATGTCCAAAGTTAACATCATATGTAATATCATCTTTTTTAAATGATTCAGAAAGTATTAACTCTTCATCAAATAGAGGAAAGGTCTCATGTGATTGATAAACACGAATAGAAAAGTCATTCCTGACATATTTTTCACCATAATCAAATGTTACAAAATCACATGTTTCGATACCTTTAGCCATCTCATTGGCAAATTTTTCATAACCTTGTGCCACTTCACCTTGCTTTAAGTGATGTTTCTTTGCCCAACTCAACATCTTTTCTGTTGCATCTTCCCATACTATTTGATTATCTATCACTGATGCGACCTTTTCATCCTTTAACAGCTCACAAGGAAACGCATCAAAAATCTCATTTGCGACTACAAAAGCATAGTTGACTTTGACATCTGAGATATCATTAAAATGTGTTATTTTAATATCATCACCAAAACGCTCATGTATATATGCCAATTGTGCTTTTTGCACCTCTTCTTGACGCTCAACAATACCAAACTTGAGGGTTTTTACCAACTGAGGATCACAGGTATAAAGCCATTGGATCATATCACACAATAAATATCCTTGATGTGCTCCGATTTCTATAAGCCATCCGTCTTTATTGGCCTTATTATCTCTCAGTAACTGATAAAAATAATTGGCAATACTCGCACCAAAAAAACGACTTGTGCTTACCGCTGTGTAAAAATCTCCTGTTTTTCCTATTGCTTTAAATGTTTTATAATACCCTTCTTCACCATAGAGCCATTCATTCATATATTTACTAAAGTACATTTTCCACCCGTATATACAATTTTAACAATTGTATTTGTTTGTCTATTTCATATATCTTTTGATCTAGTTTTCTTATATGAAGAGAATTACGCATAATATCTGCATCAAGAGAAGTCTTCTCACCTACTTGTGCAAGGTTTTTTGTCACGCGAAATAGACTATTATATATTCTTTCATCTTTTTTCGCTAAAAATATTTTTTTGTTTAAAATATCTAAACTGTTATATATCCATTGATACTCTTCCTCTACAGTTTCTCTTCTATCTATCACCTGTACTGCAGCTTTTAGCTTTTCGACTTTACTCGCCTCAATATCAGCAAATGAATTCACATCAATAGGCATAGAGATAGAAAATCCATAATTATAATATTGTTCTTGCAGTATTGAATTAGGTCCGACAAATAGAGGATTTATATCACCATCAGTATATCGGCCTTGTAGAGAAATAGTTGGCAAATATTTAGCCCATGTGATTTTTTCATTGTACTCTGACTGTGTTGCTCGTAATCTATCTACTTTTAATTCGAGATTTTTTTCTATATACTCTGATTTATCTATCAATTTTAGTACAGGAAGTTTTAAGTTCTCAGGCTTTTTATCACTTAATATAGAAAACCTTTGTTTTAATTCTAACACATTTAATTCCATCTCAAGTAAAGCTATTTCATCCTGATTTTTCTTTAAGATTGCTTGGTCTAAAAAACTACTGTCCAAAAGGCCTGTATTATAACTATCACGCTTTTGCCGTATATCTATAATATCATTTTTGATTAATAGTTTTAATTTTTCTTGTTCTAACTTTGTTTTCTTTAAATTAAAAAGTATAGAAACTGCATCTCCAATCATTTTACGTCTTTGAAACGTAATCTCTGCATTATTGGCATCACGAAGGGCATTTGAATATTTAATAGCATAATAAATACCACCTGATCTAAAAATTGGTTGGTCAATCACAATATTAAACGTACCCACAGTAATCGTTTGATTACCAAACTGCGTAGAATAATCTTTACCATAACGCAAGGTAATAGGATTAATCCAACTTTTCGATAACTTATCACTTTCCAACTCGTTACTTTGAAAATCATAATCAAACAAAAGCTCTTTGTTTGTGGAGAGTATATCCCCTAATTCATCCCCATATATACTAGCTGTCAATAGACTACAAAGCACTAATAGCTTTTTCAAAACGTTTGAATCCTTCATCTATTTCATTTTTACTAATGGTGATACTTGGTAAAAAACGTACAGTATTACGCCCTGCTTTTAAGACTATCAAACCTTCTTTTAAACAATTTTTTAGCACTTCTGCTTGTATTTCTGTATTTCTTGCCCGTAAGCCTCGCATCAACCCTAAACCTACTTCTTTTTCAAATAAATGGGTATATTTATCGACTAATTCTTTTACTTTTTGAGAAAAGTAAATGAGAACTTCATCTAAAGTACCACTCTCATAGAGAGAAGTTAATATATCTAAAACTGCTAAACCAGCTGTTGTACTTAAATAATTACCTCCAAAAGTACTCCCGTGATCTCCAACACTCAAAATCTCTTTATGTTTCGTCATCACAGCACCTATGGGTACCCCACCACCTAAACCTTTAGCCAATGTAATAATATCTGGTTCGATCTCATATAGATTAGAAGCCAAGAATTCTCCTGTGCGGTACACACCCGTTTGTACTTCATCAACAATGAATAAAATCTCTTTAGTTTTTAAGTGTCTAGCCAGTTTTTGTATCTCCCCTTTTTCAAAAGGTTGTACCCCACCTTCACCTTGCACAAGTTCAATCAAAACAGCTACCGTTTCATCATCAATAGCCTTATAAACATCTTCTATACTCTTTTCATAAGAAAATCCATCAGGGTAAGGAGAAAAATGAGGGGTATGAAAACTCTCTTGCCCTGTCGCTTTTACTGTAGTAATGGTCCGTCCATGAAAGGAATGTTCTAAGGTAATTACCTTATAGCGTTTATTGTTAAACTTTGTTTCACCATATTTGCGTGCTATTTTTATGGCTCCTTCATTTGCTTCCGCACCTGAATTGGCAAAAAATATACCCATATCATATCCACTTAACTCCACTATTTTTTGCGCCAATTTCGCTTGTGGCTCAATCACTTGCAGGTTTGAAATATGTATAATATTTTTCACTTGTTCACAAATAGCCGAAGTCAATATATCATTTCCATGTCCTACAGAATTAACCCCAATACCTGATGCAAAGTCTATATAGTCTTTGCCCTTTTCATCATATAATGTCGAGCCTACTCCCTTTACAAAGTTTGTATAATCGCGTGCGTATGTTTGTAATATGTACTGTTTGTCTTGTTCTTCTAAAGTCATTTTATATATCCTTCTGTTTTTTCTATTTTTATCTTTACTTCCTGATAACAGGCATTTTCACCTTCATCACTCTCTATCGATGGTGTCAAAAAATTGACTCCTAAAGTATTGCTAGTCACCAGCACACAATTACTTCTTATATTCTCATTAAGTACAACCTCAAGCTCAACCACTCCATAACTAGATGATATTTTAACTTTATCACCCTCTAAGTAACCAACTTTAGGATGTATTTGTATTTTTGTATCACGTTTAAACTGAGTATTAAGTGCCTTACTTGTTTTGGAAGACAATAAATAAAATCTTTTATCTACATCTGTAGCATGAAAAAATCTATCATCCAACTTCTTGATGAATACAAACGGCTCATTGCCCCCTTCTCCAAAACCTTCAGCATAAGGTATTTCTTCAAATCCCGCAGAAACATAGTTTCCGTCTTCTTCCTTACATTGATTCAGCCAAAAACGTATATAATGTTCCTCGCTTTCAAGCCCTTCTAAACGAAAAGCATCAAAAAGATATTGGGTAAACGCATATTCACTCATTCCGATATGTGAATCTACAATTTTATTCATTTTTTCTACATAGTGATGCCCATAAGAAAGTCTGACATCCTCTTTTTCAAAAAAGTTTTTAGCAGGGATGACAATGTTTGCTCTTTTTGATGTTTCATTTTCATAGAGTCCAAAATAAATCAGATTTTCTACTTTCTCCAGAGATTTACACACACGTGTACTATCAGGCATAGATTCTGCAGGATTTCCCCCCTGTACCAACACTGTATCAAAGTCTGAAAACTCTGTTGTCACTTTCGAAACTGTTTTACATACAACTTCAAAAGGATTGTCAAACCCTAATTTTGAATTAGAAAGATAGTGTACCCCACACCCTTTTTTACCAAATATTCCAAGTGTAGCAGCAAGGGAGTCTATCGCATGCAACACTGCATTTCCAGTAGTGTATTTCTGTACACCTGTACCTACTAAAAAAACAACTTTCTTATCACATAAATAAGGTATAATAGCCTTCACTTCTTCCAAATCAACACCACAATACCCTAAAAAAGAACTCATTTTAAATTCACTTATGAAATCAAAAAAAGCCTTATAATCAGGTGCAAATTTTTCTAGCCATTTATTATCTTGTCTATCTTCCATGACTAAAATTCGTGCGAGGACTAATGCCAAATAAATATCACTGCAAGGTTGTATTTGTAGATGACACTCAGATTTTTTTGCTATTGCAGTGTTCACAGGGTCTATAACCACTGTATTTTTTTCTGCCAAAAATGGCATGATATGGGCATTGGTGACGGTTACATTCCTTCCCCATATGACTATCGTATCTGCCTCTTTTATTTGCTCAAGAGGTAACACTCTATTCACACCTCTACCCGCAACAATACCTGCATCTCCAGCGCCATCACAAAGACTGCCATGCGTAAGTGTACCATTCATTCTCTCTAAAAACAGGTTGGTCACTTCTTGCATGACACCCATATTACCTGAACCTCTCCAAAACAAAGACGTCTCTTTTTTAAATGCACTGCATACAGCATGCATTGCTTCATCCATACTTACTTCTACCCCATTGACACGAGGTTTTTCTATACGTACTTCATTATGAATACTTCTATTCAGAAAAGTACATAATGATCCATCCCCTGCAGGATGTTCATTGTCTCCTGTCATTTTAGGAAACATACCCTCTGTAACCTTGATTTTACAAGCATCATAACAATCTAATGCACATGCCGTCGTACGTATCATTCTCTAATCTCTACTTTCATCAATTTGGAAAACATCTCCTTGGGCGCAGGGATATAAATCTCAGCCCTATAAGAAGAGATAAATTTTTCATCCGCTACTTTCCAAATTTTATTGACTTTATATTCTGTTCGATTACCATTGAGATACACACTTTTTGTGTCTAAACCTTTTAGCTCATCTGCTTCTAAAAAAACTACTAGCTTAGCTCGACTTTTATCCATCACATGAACTAACGAAGCCCCAGGCACTACGTAATCACCTTTTCTTACCATGATTTTATAAATATATTTATCAGTTAATACTAAAGATTTCTTACGGATTGTATCTTTTAACTGTTCTATTCTAGAGTGCATATCTAATATCTGTTTTTTCAAATTCACTATCTTCTCACGGATACCAAGGTATTGTGTCTTAGCAGAAGTAAAACTACTAAAAGCATTATCTTTTTGCGTCTTTGAAGCTGTCATAAGTTTATTTATACGTTGGTAATAGCCTTCTTTTCTTTTTACAGTATTTTTTAAACTATTAGCAATATCATTATTGATATCCAACATTTCATGCAGTAATATAACACTTTCTTCTAACAATTCAAGATTAATTTCATCAAGGGTATCATCTAGGTGTATTATCCTTTTTGAATCTACCATACTACCTTCAGAATCAAGATCCACCTCAACAACCAGAGCATTCACGGATGACTTTAAAACGATAGATTCGTAAGGTTCAACTTTTGCATAGTGTACTTTAGCACATATAAACAAAGGTGCCAAGAACAATAATAATATTTTCATTGAAATTCTTTTTTATTTGATTATAGCAAAATAGATTTAATCATACTTCCAGTGGCCTATACTTTTGCAATAATTTTCTAGGGATATCTTTTACAACTTAAATAAAAAGTACTATATGATAAATGTTGCATTTATAGTGATTTTGGTTATACTGTATACAGTAAAGTTGTCATTTATGTAGGTATTAGTTTTCATACAATTAATATAAGGTGCAACGATAAGCCGGGTTTTGTCGTGGGTAGTTATTTATCTAGGCATATGGTTGCCCATATGCTCAAGCGAAGTATGTGTGCTGATTTAACAGCTTACAAAGCTTATACCATATACTTCTTGCTGCGGGAAGGGTTTACCTAGCTAGCTATGTTACCATAACTACTGGTGGGCTCTTACCCCACCGTTTCACCTTTTACCAAAAGGGTTTTAAGACCCAAAACATGGTTTTCGTACTTTCTGTTGCACTTGCCCTCAGATTACTCTGGCCATCTGTTAGGTGGATCCCTGCTTTGTGTGCAGCCCGGACTTTCCTCTCGTAGCATAATGCTACCAGCAACTACCTATTGCACCTGATGCGAATTATAGCATATTAAAATATGGATAATCCAGTTTTTGTTGTAAACTTTTCTAATGCAATTGTCCCTGCATGTGAATTACCATACTTATTCAGTGCAGGAGACCACACCGCTATGGACATTGTACCTGGTACGGTAGCCACAATACCCCCACCTACACCACTTTTAGCTGGTAAGCCTACATGATAAGCAAACTCACCACTGGCATCATAATGTCCGCAAGTGAGCATCACCGCATTAATACGCTTTGCCTTAGAACTTGAGATAAATGTCTTCTTTGAAATAGGGTCTGTACCACCAAATGCTAAAAACATCATAGCACGAGATAATTCTTCTGTATTCATAGTAATGGCACAGTGCTTACAATACATCATTACTGTTTTAGGTACATCATTCTCAAAATTTCCAAAACTCTTCATAAGTCTTGCGAGTGCTAAATTTCTATCACCATATTCCATCTCCGACTTAGCAACTATTTGATCAAATGAAAGTATCGGATTGCAAGATATATCACGAATAAACTGCATAATAACCTCTAACGTTTTATATTCATCTTTATAATGTGAAATAAGACTGTCGGTGATGGCAATAGCTCCTGCATTGATAAATGGATTACGCGGTATACCATTTTCATATTCTAACTGCACTAAAGAGTTAAATGCATTTCCAGAAGGCTCTACACCTACTCGATTGTAAAGCTCTTTTGAGTAAAGTTGTAATGCCAAAGTAAAGGTAAATACTTTAGAGATACTTTGTATAGAAAATCTCTTTTGACTATCGCCTACAGAATACATAGTGCCATCAGGGAGCGTCAGGGTCATAGCAAACTGTTTTTTTTCTACTTCTGCTAAAGCAGGAATATAATCTGCTACTTTTCCATAAGAGAGCTCGGGCTGTATCTCGGCATATATTTCGTCAAGTATTTTTTGGTAATTCATCAGGCATGCTTTTTTAGAGAATTATACTCTAAAATAGGAGAAAGAAAGAGATAGTTTTGATTTGTTGTAAATTTGTAGATTGTACCAAAGGAGCATACGCATAGAATATGACTACACGTGCTCTCTAAAGATATCTGGCATTAAATGCCGATACCCCTCGCTTAAGCGTAAGAGGGGTGTAATAAAGCAAGACTATCCAAGGACTTCTTTTACTGCTTTACCTATTTCAGCTGGCGACACTACTACTTTCACGCCTGCAGCTTCCAATGCTTCCATTTTTTCTTTTGCTGTTCCAGCACTACCACTTACGATAGCTCCTGCGTGACCCATTGTTTTGCCTTTAGGTGCAGTTTGACCTGCAATAAACGCAACTACAGGCTTAGTGATTTGTTCTTTGATAAGCTTAGCCGCTTGAATCTCAAGATCCCCACCAATTTCACCAATCATCACGATACACTCTGTATCAGGGTCAGCTTCAAACATAGGTAAAAGTTGGTTATATGAAAGCCCGATAATTGGATCTCCACCGATACCAACTGCTGTCGTAATTCCATACCCTGCTTGAACCACTTGGTTTGTACCTTCGTATGTTAATGTACCAGACTTAGAGATAAGACCAACATTACCTTTTTTGAATATCATGCCAGGCATAATACCTATCTTACACTCTTCAGCCGTAATAACACCAGGACAGTTTGGTCCTAATGTTTTCATACCGTGCTTTGTAGCATGGGCTTTAGCCATTTGCATATCTTTCACTGGAGCACCTTCTGTAATGATAACTGCCAGTTCGATTCCTGCTTCAGCAGCTTCCATAACAGCATCACCCACAAATGCAGGTGGAACAAAAATCATAGAAACTGTAGCTCCTGTAGTCTTCACCGCATCAGATACTGTATTGAAAACTGGTTTACCTAAGTGTGTCTGCCCACCTTTGTTTGGAGTTACACCACCCACAATGTTAGTACCATAGTCTATACATTGCTCAGCATGAAAAGAACCTTCTTTTCCTGTAAAACCTTGAACGATTATTTTTGTATCTTTATTTACTAAAATTGACATTGATTATTCTCCTTTTGCCGCAGCTACAGCTTTTGCTGCACCGTCACCTAAATCACTAGCAACAATCAAATTAGAAATGTTTGCATTGTTAAGAATCTCAGATGCTTCTGGAGCATTGGTTCCATCTAAACGAACAATAACAGGTACATTCACATCTGTTATTTTAGTCGCCTCAATAATACCATTTGCAATACGATCACATCGAACAATACCACCAAAAATATTTACAAAAATTGCTTTTACTTTAGGGTTTTTAAGAATAATCTCAAAACCTTTGGCTACTGTCTCAGCATTTGCCGAACCACCAACATCAAGGAAGTTTGCAGGTGTTCCACCCATATAGTTAATCGTATCCATAGTACCCATCGCAAGACCTGCACCATTTACCATACAACCAATTTCCCCATCAAGTGCTACATAAGAAAGCCCATATTCTGCAGCTTCTACTTCATCTGGGTCTTCTTCTGTTAAATCACGCATAGCAGCAATTTCTGGCTGACGGCCAAGAGCAGAGTTATCAAAGCCCATTTTCCCATCAAGTGCAATAAATTCACCCGAACCTGTACGTACAAGTGGATTAATTTCAATCATCTCTGCATCATTTTCCATATAAAGCTTGAAAAGTTTTTGCGCAAATGAAATAATATTCTTTTGTTCACCTTTATCAGAAATACCAAGACCAAAAGCCAATTCACGACCATGGAAACCTTGAAAACCAATCGCAGGATCTACTGGTACTGTGATGATTTTTTCTGGTGTATTTTCTGCAACATCTTCAATGTTCATACCACCCTCAGTAGAAGCCATGATTAAAGGCATTTCTAGCTTTCTGTCGAGAACCACTGAAAGATAAAACTCATCTTTAATGTCAGCACCATCTTCAATATAAAGCTTTTGAACCAGTTTACCTTCAGGCCCAGTCTGATGCGTCACCAATGTCATACCAAGAATTTCATCTGCTAATTCTCTTACTTCATCTAAAGACTTAGCAAGTTTCACACCACCACCTAAACCACGGCCACCAGCATGTATCTGAGCTTTTACAACCCAGATTGGGCCACCTAGCTCTTTAGCAGCTTCAACTGCCGCATCAACACTCTCTACCATTATCCCTTTTGGTGTCGGAACACCATACTTTTGGAATATTTGTTTCGCTTGATACTCATGAATATTCACGTGTACTCCTTTTTATATAGTGCATTTATTATAAGAAGTTTAGATGATATGTTTAATTAATAAGGGAGGGGTTAAGCGTGTTTTGTATCTATGTGTTGTGTATTTACACAACACATGATACACTTGGGTGTTATACTATTTAAAATTTTGCTGCAATCATCTCTTCAGGTTTTACATTTTTGTCAAATTCTTCAGCAGTCATAAAACCAAGTGCAACTGCCTCTTCTTTGAGTGTTGTACCATTCTTATGTGCTGTTTTTGCAATAGTCGCTGCATTCTCATATCCAATATGAGGGTTAAGTGCTGTAACAAGCATCAATGAATCATTTAAGAACTTATCAATATTATCTCTAATTGGTTCTATACCTTGGGCACAGTTTTTATCAAATGAATTCATAGAATCAGAAAGTAATTTGATAGACTGAAGAATATTATAGGCAATCACTGGTTTAAAGACATTCAATTCAAAATTACCTTGGGACGCGGCAATTCCTACAGTAGTATCATTACCCATCACCTGTACCGCTACCATCGTTATCGCTTCAGCTTGCGTGGGATTAACTTTACCTGGCATGATAGAAGAACCTGGCTCATTCGCAGGGATTTCTATCTCCCCTAAACCACATCGTGGTCCTGATGCTAACCATCTGATATCATTGGCTATTTTCATAAGGTTTGCTGCGAGTGCTTTAAGTGCTCCAGAAAGTACAACTTCAGCATCATGTCCTGTGAGTGCATGGAATTTATTGGGTTGAGAGATAAATCCATAATCTTTTTCCATAAAACTATTGAGTTTCTCAGCCACTTTTTCTGAAAATTCAGGATGTGAATTAAGACCGGTACCCACAGCTGTACCACCAATTGCAATTTCTCTACAATAAACCAAAGCATCATTAATTTGTTTAAGGTTTGTCTCTAACATAGCAACATATCCAGAAAGCTCTTGTCCAAGGGTGAGTGGCGTAGCATCTTGTAAATGTGTTCTACCAATTTTCACTACATCAGAAAATGCTTTTGATTTTGCATCTAGTGTATTTTTCAGTTGATTTAATGCAGGAATAAGGTTATCCGTCACGGTTACCACTTCAGCGATTCTCATCCCTGTTGGATAAGTATCATTAGAACTTTGTCCCTTGTTTACATCATCATTTGGATGTACAAGATTTTCTTTGGTGAAATCTCCACCTAAAATCTCTGTTGCTTTATTCGCAACGACTTCATTCATATTCATATTGGATTGTGTCCCTGAACCTGTTTGCCAGACAACCAATGGAAAATTATCATCCAGTTCTCCTGAGAGAACTGTTTCACAAGCTTTAGAGATAGCAGATGTTTTATCATTTTCTAAACGACCAAGATCTTGATTGACCAATGCACATGCTTTCTTTAGGTTTGCAAATCCATATACAACCTCCAAAGGCATTTTCTCATTCCCAATCTCAAAATTATGAATCGACCTTTGTGTTTGTGCAGCCCAATACTTGTCTGCAGGAACCTGCATCTCGCCCATGGTATCTTTTTCTATTCTAAAGCTCATTATTATTTCCTTTATAAATGTTGTATATATTTTACAAGGATTAGTGTTAAGAGGATATAAACAGATGCGTGAGAATTCTAATCCCCACATATATGGGAATTATAGTAATACATTACAAATAAGGTTAGTTATCAAAAAACTTTTGCTTTTCTAATGTATCAACCATTTCTTGTACAGATGCTACAGAATTTTTAAAACGTTTCACTTGTAGTGGCTTTAGTGCCATCTCTATCACTTTTTCAGCACCTCCTGCACCAATCATAACTGGTACTCCAGAAACAATATCTGAATAACCATAATCATTCTGAAGCATAATCGCACATGAATGAATCTGGTTGGTGTCTTTTAAGATAGCTTCTACCATCACAAGTGTAGATTTTGCTGGTGCATAATATGCAGAACCATCCCCCAAAAGATTCACAATCTCAGCACCACCATTTCTCGTTTTTTGCACAATCTCACCAATCTCTTCCGAATCTAAAAGATCTTCTATCGGTACACCAGCCACTGTTGTAAACTTTGGCAAAGGTACCATAGTATCACCATGACCACCCATAACTGTAGCACGGATTTGACCTGCACCGTATTCGAGTTTTTCAAAAATAAAATGTGCCATTCTCGCAGAATCAAGTATACCTGCCATACCCAAAACTCTTTCTCTTGGGAATCCTGTCTCTCTAAGTACTACATATGTCATTACATCTAAGGGATTTGACACCACCACTACAATGGCTTCAGGCGCATGTTCTTTGATCTCTCTTGCATACATTTTCACTATTTCAGCATTTTTGATGAGTAAATCATCTCTACTCATTCCTGGAGTCCTTGGTGCCCCTGCTGTAATAACTACAAGATCTGAATCTGCCATTGACTCAGGACCTTTCCCCGCTTTTACTACAGTATGTTGTCTGGCAGCATTAGCAGCTTGCGACATATCAAGCGCTTTACCTTTTGCAACATCATAATTCCTACCACGTAAAACAATATTATGGCACGTACCATTCATCGCCAATATAAATGCTACAGTAGAACCAAAGTTTCCTGTACCTATCACCGTTACTTTTTTACCTTTTGCCATTGTTATCCTTTTTTATCCGTATACATCTGCACTAAAAGTGAAACTTCTAGTTCAAAATATTAAATTTTTATATTTTTAGGATCACTTTTAAACAAAACATAATTCATAACTTTGACTATCAATAATGTTTTGTAATGTTATAGAAGTTAAATCCTACGTCTATAATACTTAAATTTTATAAGAGAAGGATTACACAGAGCAAAAGCTCTATGTAAAAGTAGTTTTATTGATTAATTAAACTGCATCAATAATTGCATTTAAAGTCGCAGAAGGTCTCATTGCCTTAGATGCCAACTCGTCATTTGGATGGAAGTACCCACCAATATCTTGTGGCTTACCTTCAACAGCTAAAAGTTCTTCAATGATTTTGTCTTCATTGTCCTTAAGTGCTTTAGCAACAGGTGCAAACTTCTCAGCCAATTTAGGGCTTGAACCATTTGCAAGTGCTTCTGCCCAGTACTGTGCTACGAAAAAGTGAGATGCTTTGTTATCTGGTTGACCCACTTTTCTACCTGGCTCTTTTGAATTGTCAAGGTAAGCATTGTTAGCCGCATCAAGTGCTTCTGTAAGTGCTTTAAGATCAGCATCGTCATGTTTATTACCGATGAATCTGAGTGACTCAGCCAATGCCAAGATCTCACCAAGTGAATCCCATCTTAAGTGACCCTCAGCTAAGAATTGATCAACATGCTTAGGAGCAGAACCACCAGCACCAGTTTCATACAAACCACCACCTGCAAGTAAAGGTACGATAGAAAGCATTTTAGCTGATGTGCCAAGCTCTAAGATCGGGTACATATCTGTAAGGTGATCTCTAAGAACGTTACCAGTTACAGCAATAGTATTTTCGCCTCTTCTAATTCTCTCATTTGTAAATCTAGTAGCATCTGTTACTTTCATGAATTGGATATCAAGTCCAGATGTATCGTGGTCTTTTAAGTAAACATCTACTTTTTTCTTAACTTCCGCATCGTGAGCTCTGTTTTCATCTAACCAGAATACTGCTGGAATATTTTCAATTCTTGTTCTTTCAACTGTAAGTCTTACCCAATCTTTGATAGGGATATCTTTCGTTCTTGACATTCTCCAGATATCGCCAGCTTCACACTCATGGCTCATAAGTACTGTACCATCTTCAGATGTAACTGTTACTGTACCAGCTTCTGCAAGTTCAAATGTTGTTGGGTGAGAACCATACTCTTCTGCTTTTTGAGCCATAAGACCAATGTTTTGCATAGTACCCATTGTGGTTACATCATATTGACCATTCTTCACACAATCCGCTACCATTTCTTGGTGGAACATTGCATATGTAGAATCAGGAATAACTGCTACACACTCAACTGCTGCACCTGTTCTGTCCCATTGTTTACCACCTTCACGAACAACCACTGGCATAGAAGCATCAATAATAACATCGTTAGATGCATTAAAGTTTGTTGTACCTTTGTCAGAATCAACCATTGCAAGTGCTGGAGAGTCAGACTCTAGTGCTGCCAAGAAATCTGCTTTGATCTCAGCTTCTTTTGCGTGACCTTCGATCTTTTTCTCTAAGTCAGACATACCTTGATTAGGATTTACATTTAATTGGGCAAATGTATCTGCATGTTTAGCGAATACATCTTTAAAAAATACTTTAAAAGCATGACCAAACATAATAGGATCAGAGATCTTCATCATTGTTGCTTTAAGGTGTAGTGACCATAAAACATCATTTGCTTTTGCATCTTCAATTGTTTTTGCATAGAAATCGTTAAGCGCGGAAACTGACATGAATGTACCATCAAGGATTTCACCTGCGATAGCATCAATAGTTGTTAATTCTTTACCATTTAAAGCGATCGTCACTTTTTGGTCTTTGTCTAAAGTAACAGACTTTTCATTTGCAAAGAAATCGCCTTTACCTTCCATGTGAGCTACATAAGACTTTGGGTTCTCAGGAAAATCTTTTAGTCTATGTGGGTTTTTTTGTGCAAATCTCTTAACAGCTTTGGCTGCTCTTCTGTCTGAGTTACCTTCTCTAAGTACAGGGTTAACTGCGGAACCAAGACAAACACTGTATTTAGCTTGGATAGCTTCTTCTTCAGGAGAAGCTGGATTTTCAGGATAATCAGGGATGTCATATCCTTGACCTTGAAGCTCTGCGATACAATCTTTAAGCTGACCTACTGATGCTGAAATGTTCGGGAGTTTAATGATGTTCCCATCAGGCTGAAGTACTACTTCTCCTAGTTTAGAAAGTTCATCTTCTGCAAGACCCATCGCTGCAAGTACTCTACCTGCAAGAGAGATATCTTTTTCTACTACTTCAACACCTGCTGCTTGCGTGAAAGCATTTACGATTGGTAACAATGAGTATGTAGCTAATG
>JALSHU010000090.1 GCA_026982075.1 Sulfurovum sp.
ACCTCCCTATATGCAAAGAGAAGACAATAAACAGGATGAAACTGACTATCAAACATTATTTGCGAAAAATGCTGGTGCTGTCGCTGCACCTACAGCATCACTGCATTTTACACCTTCACTCTTTGAAGATCTCAAAGAAAACTATCAAACACATACGATAACACTTCATGTTGGTGCCGGAACCTTTAAACCTGTAGATGCTGAAAATATTTTAGAACACCCTATGCATTCTGAGTACTTTCATATCCCTCAATCATCTGCACATATTTTGGATAGCAATGTACCAGTCTTAGCAATAGGCACAACCGTAACAAGAACTTTAGAATATTATGTACGTACACATAAGACGCAAGGAGAATGTAATTTATTCTTAAATCCCAGTAACCCTCCCCAAAGAGCTACACATTTGCTGACTAACTTTCATCTTCCAAAAAGTACACTTATTATGCTGGTGTCTGCCTTTATTGGAAGGGAAAAAACGTTACACTTATATAAAGAAGCTATCAAACATAAATATCGATTTTTTTCGTACGGTGATGCAATGCTTATACTTTAGAAAGGTAAAATATGAAAAGTCATTTGAATACTATTTTATTCACTATTTTTATGATTTTTTTCTTTACTGCTTGTGCACAAAAAAAACCATATAACTATCCCAATTATGATATTATCAAACCTAAAAAAATATGTAAACCCAACAGAAAAAATATACAAGAACTCTTAGATTCATATTTGGGAAAACCTTATGTTTGGGCAGAAGAAGGCCCAGATGCATTTGATTGCTCAGGGCTCACCTATAACATATATGGCTCGATGGGTATAGATATCCCTCGTGTTGCCAGAGACCAAGCAAAAATGGGAAAACAAATAGCATTCAAAAATTTACATTATGGTGATCTTATATTTTTTGGAAGTACCAATAAAAGAAGTAAATACATTAATCATGTTGGTATTTATCTAGGTGAAGGCTGGTTTGCACATGCCAGCAGTAAAGACAGAAAGGTTACTATTTCCCACTTTGATAAAGAACCTGTCTATAAAAAACGTATGAAAATGTGTAAACGCTATCTCAGTACCGATGAAAGGGCTAAGTATATGAACTGTGATGTCACATTAAAAAAAATGAAAACAACAAGTTCTCGTTATACTTCTCCCTGGAAAGCGGGCATGAAACTACCTAAAAAAGCTGTACCTAGCTAGTCTCTTGTAATTAAAGCGCTTTTAAACGCTTTCACCTATAATACTAGTATGAAAAAAACCACCTATTTATCATTATTCTGTATAGTATTCTTTCTTGTAGGATGTAAACCTTCACCCCATCCTAAAAACCCTAACTATGCTATTACAAAACCCAAAGTTAAATATCAAGCCAACAAAAAGAACTTAGGGAAAATGGTTAAGCAACTACAAGGAAGCCCCTATGTTTGGGCTGAAGAGGGACCATACAACTTTGACTGTTCTGGTTTTACCTATTATCTTTATGGGAGTATGGGTATAGACATCCCTCGTGTTGCACGACACCAGGCAAAAGTAGGTAAACGTATTGCAGCAAAAGATTTGCAATATGGAGACCTCATATTTTTTGCAACAAATAAACGAAATTCCAAAAAAATTACCCACGTTGGTATGTATCTTGGTGACGGATGGTTTACACATGCCAGTACAGTTAAACATGAAGTTATCTATTCCAATCTTTTTACGTCTCCTTATTATAAAAAAAGATTACGTGTATGTCGTAGATATTTACCAGAAAGCACAACACAAATAGCATCAACTACTGCACCCACATGGGGAGCAACTAAAACCAAAAAAACTGTACCTATCAAACAAACGAATCAAAGTGCAACTTCAACACTCAAAAAGGCTATTATTATCAAAGCACCTATAAAAGAAATCGAACAGCCCAATACTTCTGGTCACTTCTATGTTCAAGTTGGTTCATTTTTAGGAAAACCTAAAAGTGCATTGATTTATCAAATCACTAGACATGGATTTAACCATAAAATTATCAAGTTCGCAAAAGATGGCAGACAAATATCAAAACTGCTCATAGGGGGCTATCAATCAAGATCTGAAGCCATGTCCATTCTAAAACTAGTAAGAAAAAATATCCAAAAAGATGCATTTATCGCTGAAATACGTTGATGAAAAACTTATTGTTTATCTTCTTTACAAAATACAATTTATAATGCCATTCTCTTTATATCATTAACAGAGGATTTTATTTTTATACTTATATACTCACGATACCTACACAAACTTATTTTAAGATACTTCAGACAATCAACTTTTTGATTGTACTATTCATACATGTTAAAGGATAAAATATGAAAAAAAAATTGCTTACATTTTTATTGGTAATAGGATTTGGTATAAGTGCAATGGCATCTTCCCAAATGACGTACCAAACAAACAAAACCCCAAAACCTATTGGTAACAAACAAATCAAAAAAATGGATTATTCGCATACAAAACATAAAGCGGTAAAAAGAAATTTTAAAACCAAAAAAGAATTTCAACGGAAGAAAACACGAAATATGACACATAAACCAAACAAACTGAACAGAAACATACCTAACAGGTACAATCAAGGAAATAATTATGCCAATCAAAACTATGGCAATAATGACCATACCATACGCCAACGTGGACATAACCGTCCAAATAGAGGATGGTTACTCGCATACCGTTATGATAGAGCATCATTTTATGATCGTGAAGGTTTTTACTATGGCTATTTCAACCGTCATGGATATTATTTTGAAGATGTGTTTTATCGTTATGACCGCTACTATACATTTAGGGACAGAGTAAGAGGACGTGGACTTTTTGATTATACATATTATATGCCTGCCAATCCCCGCTACTATGGTTTTTGTTCAACTAGACATCAACCAAGAGGATATCCACGAACATATTAAATATACAAAATACTGGGTATAATCTCTCTATGAAATTAGCCTGTATAGATGTAGGACTTAAACGTATTGGTATGGCTATTTGCCTAAATGCAGATATAGTCATCCCAAAAAATGCCATTCTAAGAAAAAATCGAAACCAAGCTGCACGTGATGTCAATGTTTTTTTAAAAGAATGGGAGATTGAAAAACTTATTGTAGGGCTACCTCTCGATGCCAAAAGTTCTGAAGAGATGGAGAGACGCATTAAACATTTTGTCTCTCTACTTGAACTCACTATACCAGTAGCTTATCAAGATGAACAAAGCTCAAGTATAGAAGCAAAAGAATTAACTCAAGGTATTTTTAGACATACAAAAGATGGAAAAATAGATTCTATTGCAGCAAAAATTATTTTGGAAAGATATTTGACAAAATAGTTTATAACTTTTCTTTCAATTTTTGGATACGACTATATGCTTTGTCAATATTTTCTTCTTCTACTTCCTTGCATTCGATAAGACTCATGATAGTATCAACTAGTTTTTTAGTACTTTTTACATTTTTGGGATCAAGTTGATTTCCGATAAGCAAAATATCATTTCCTGCATTAATGGCTAGTTTCAATGTATTTTTCAATCCATACTTCTTTGAAATTGCAGCCATTTGTAAATCATCCGTTATCACTACACCATGGTACCCAAGCTTCCATCGTAACATTTTTGTAATAGTTGTATAGGATAGGCTTGCAGGATATATTGCATCTAAGTTTTTGTTAAATACGTGGGCTACCATCACCGTATCTGCTTTATCTTTGAGTAACCTATATGGCTCCAGTTCCACTTCTCTCCATAAATGTGTCACATCTACAAACCCTTTATGTGTATCACCTACAGAAGAACCATGTCCTGGAAAATGCTTAATAGAGGTCAATACCCCAAAATGATGCATAGCATCTATAAAAATACTTGCATACTTAGCTACCACCTTTGGATCTTTACCGTATGAACGTCCCAATCCATGTATCACATGATTTTTCATATTGATATCAAGATCAACTACTGGAGCTAGATTATAATTAATACCTGCAGATTTCAATTCTTTACTCATTTTTGTATATGTTAATTTAATCTTATTTTGATTCATTTTAATAAGATCTGAAGCTTTTGGGAATTTACCATAAAAATCATATTTATTTTTTAATCGTTGTACTCTTCCACCCTCTTGGTCCACAGCAATAAGTAATTTACCATCTCCACTGCAAGACTGTAACTCTTTGGTAAGTTTTGTAACTTGCGTTTTAGAAGATATATTTTTAGGCTTATTCTTATCTACAGGATTCACATCAAAGAGTATCACAGCACCAATATTGTATTTCTTAATATCTTTACATATCTGGCTATTTGAAGAAGCAGATGTTCCATGAAAACCCACCATAAGCATTTGACCTATCTTTTTTTCAAGACTCAGTGCTTGTACTGACACAAACATAAATACACATAGAAACAAAACTTTTTTCAACATTCATATATCCTTTTTTATCCTTAATATTATAGTGTAATACTCTTTATTTGCATACGGTTAACCTTGATTATTTATAATACTCCCATAAGAGCATTTGGGTATCTAAAATATCCCCTCCCTTTTAAATTATTTTAGATCTCCTTTTAAAAAATATTTTCCTCCTCCAAATTCCCAAATGCTCTTTGATTTTAAATAACAAACAACTACACAATTATTACATCTTTATTTGTGTATAATACAAATAAAAAGGTTCCATGATGAAAACTATCTTTATAAAAGCACTATTACTATTTTCATTTTTTACTTATGCACACGCACTTAATGCCCCTCTTCTCATGTCGATGACTGACACTAACGGCAATACCTATACAGTTGAAGGAACAGAAGAAGGTTTAAATATCCAAGGTCTAGAAGGAAAAGTTGTTTTTTTAGAATTTTTTGGTCACAAGTGTCCTCCGTGTTTAGCTTCTATCCCACATCTTATCAAATTACAAAATAAATATAAAAATAAGTTAGCTATAGTTGCTATTGAAGTACAAGGCTACACTAATGAACAAACAAAACAATTTGTTGCAGCCAAAGGCATAAATTATATTGTTCTTTCTGAGGAAAAAGCTTCCGATGTGGTGAGTTATATCCAGCAAAGAGCCCGGTGGCAAGGAAGTATCCCTTTTCTTGTAGCATTAGATACCAAAGGAAATGTACAATTTGTTCAAGCAGGAATGCTCCCTGAAGAATCCTTAGAAGAACTAATAGCACAATTATCTGAAAAAGATACAAATACAACCAAAATAAAATAACAATCCATACCATTTTAATTGCACTTGCCAAGCAGAAAATTTAGCTAACTTAATCTCACAATACCGTTGTCTATTGTAACTAAACCTTCAAGTTCAGCTACATAGACTCTGTCTCCAAACTTTGTAACAGCATCATCAAAAGTGGGTAAAGATTGACAAAAATAAAAAAATTCATCTTTTTCTATCTTTTCAGATGCTTGCTCTCCATAACGTGATACAAAACTTTCTATATCCGAAATAATGCTAGCTTTCCCTGTGTGAAGAAGACTATTCGTACCTAAACTTTCATCTATTCTTTGAGATAGTACAAATATCTCTTTCCCCATTTTTAAAGCATATTCGACACTTCTCATACTTCCACTATGTAGGTCTGCTTCAGTTACAATGAGTATATCACCCAAAGCAACAACCAATTCGTTGCGTACAACAAAACTCCAACCCATAGCCCTAAACCCATCATTAAACTGACTAAGCGTAAGTCCGTATTCTTCTATATTTTTAATCATTTGAGTGTTATGTGCAGGATAATGTATATCTAAACCATTGGCCATAACAGCAATAGTATTTTCCGCTCCCGCACCATTATGTGCAATAGTATCTACGCCCATCGCTGCTCCACTCACTATACATACACCTCGTTTTGCCAAAGACTGTGCCAACATATGCGTAGCTTGTCTTGTATATGTTGAGGGTCTTCGTGTACCGACAATAGCCACTTTTGGTCTATCAAGAAGTGACAAATTCCCTTTATAGAAAATTTCAGGTGGATACTTCTTCATAGCATCTAATGCGTCTATATGTTGACTCATTTTTTCACTCATTTTATACCTTTTTTGTATATCTTAACAAAAGAAGCAATACCAAGGTAAAATATATGTCAAATTGTCATAAAACCATTACCTGTAAATCTCATCAATATAAACAAGTTCTACATCATTTAATATATCTTGAGCACTCTCCAACGCTTGCATAGTGACTTTATGAGGATGTCCAATAGCCAATGCATAACCTTTTTCCTTTGCAATAGAAACAGCTTTTTTTAACTGTTCATGTATACTTGTGATTGTATGTTTATTGTCTATAAAGATATCTCTTGAAACATACGCATCACCATATTCATGTGCAATTTTGCGAATTTTGGAAGATGCTATTGTATAACTGTCAATAAAGATAAATCCTTCTCTTCTCATCGCATCATACAATTTTTTCATGACTCGATAATTTTGTGTAAATGTACTACCCGTATGATTATTAACAAATACACCATGCGGAAAAAGTTCCCGTAATTCTTTGACTCGTGCAATTATTTGTTCATTTGAAAAAAATGTCATCAGCGTTTTATATTGTTTATTAAACTGTTTACTCCCTGACTCCATCGGTAGATGTATCATATAATGTTCTAACTCATTTGCCAATAAATGACTTTGTTTTGACAAAGCATATGGAGGGAAAATTGAAGGCGTGATTTTCATATCCAAATTTTTAATAGCATCAAGCTGTACTTCACTATGTACATCATCTATAATAATCACTAGTTTAGGTTTTTCACCTCTATATGCCAGAACTGTATTTTTTACTTTTTTGGATATTATTTGAACATTATGCAGCTTCTTATTTTCCATATTTTTGACAGGTTCATCTAACCTGTAACTTTTTACTTTAAAAGAATCATCTACCGTTACTTTCTTTTCTTCAAGAGGTTTTTTTACTTTGATTTGAGATAATTCTTTTATTATTTCATTTTCCCTCACATCACTTATCATACCTTTTTGACCTAAAAAATATCCAAAGGAAACTAAAAGAATGCTAGATAATACAAATAATATAATTAAAATATTTTTTTGAAATACTATCTTAGAAGGTGATTTTTTCGTATCGTTCGTAGATTTTTTTCTTGTGGTTTTAACTTTACGAGAAAAAGAGTTTGTGGTATTTTTTTTAGGTTGTTTTGCCATTCTCACTGCTATGTTTTAATTTTAAATATTGTAGCCAAATAAGCGTTAAGAGTATGAAGATAATCAAAAAAATTAAATGAAGTAATATACTTATGAAAGCCTTTAGGAGAGAAGCTATGAAGTGTAGCTTCTCAGGTATCTCTTCTAAAGATACTGTAACAAAATATAAAAACCTAGTTAGTATCTTGGTTGACGATTTTACCTGCTGATATCCATGGCATCATTTCTCTAAGAGAGTTACCTGTCTTAGTGATAAGTTTTTCTTTATCATTTGCACGTTCTGCGTTCATACGAGGGTAACCAGATTGACCTTCCAAGATAAAGTCTTTAGCAAATCTACCATCTTGAATTTCAGTTAAGATATCTTTCATCGCTGCTTTTGACTCAGCATTAATCACTCTTTTTCCTGAAACATAGTCACCATACTCAGCAGTATTAGAGATAGAGTATCTCATGTCAGCAATACCACCTTCAAACATAAGGTCAACGATGAGTTTAAGCTCATGAAGACACTCAAAGTATGCAAGTTCTGGTGCATAACCAGCTTCAGTTAATGTTTCAAAACCAGCTTGAACAAGTGATGTTACACCACCACATAGCACTGCTTGCTCACCAAAAAGATCCGTTTCAGTTTCATCTTTAAAAGTAGTTTCGATAATGGCTGTTCTACCACCACCAATGGCTGATGCATAAGAAAGAGCCAACTCTTTAGTAGCACCTGATGGATTTTGACCAACAGCAATAAGGTCTGGAATTCCACCACCTCTTACAAACTCACTTCTTACCGTATGCCCTGGTGCTTTTGGTGCAATCATTGTTACATTGATGTCCGAAGCAGGCTTTACACGTCCATAATGGATGTTAAAACCATGACCAAAAGCGATAGTAGCACCTGATTTTAAGTTTGGAGCAATTTCATTATCATAAATTTCTTTTTGATTTTCATCAGGAAGAAGAATCATCACGACATCTGCTTTAGCTGTTGCCTCTGCAACAGTAAGTGTCTCAAAACCTTTTGCTTCAGCTTTTGCCCAAGATGAACCATCTTTTCTAAGCCCAACGATAACATTTACACCAGAATCTCTAAGGTTTTCAGCGTGTGCATGTCCTTGTGAACCAAAACCAATCATCGCTACTGTCTTTGATTTAATGATATTTAAATCACAGTCTTTGTCATAATATACATTTAAAGTTGACATCTATTTATCCTTCATATTTCGTGAAAATTTCCGCGATTATACCCAAATTATACTTATTATATGTACATTTTAGACTATTATCCTTTTATGATATAATTTATTTTACGATACTTAAGGAGTTTACATGGTTGAATTTTTAGATGCAAATGTCGTATGGTGGTACTGGATTATCATAGGATTCATCTTACTGATTTTAGAGATGAACACGGGTACATTTGTCATTTTAGGTTTAGGTGTTGCTGCTGTTATCGTGGGGATACTTGATTTTATGATGCCTATGACGTTCTTAAACCAAGTACTTACGTGGATAGTCCTCTCTTTGTTCTCTCTGTGGGCATGGAAAAAATGGGTCAAAATCCCTATAGTGAGTAACACAGGACAGTCAGACCATACTTTAGACACTTATGGTACAGTTAGCCAAGAGATACATCCACACCAAAGAGGCAAAGTCACTTTTGACACACCTGTGCTGGGAAACACTACTTGGCATGCAACTTCTGAAGAAACATTAAAAGTTGGTACACGTATTCAAATACAGGAAGTAAACGGACAGCTCATTAGTGTGAGAGCTGTATAAATTATTCTAGGAGAAAATCATGGAAGCATTAAATGTCGTTATTATTTTAGCTCTGTTAGTTGTTGTCACTCTTTATAAGGGGATTAATATTGTTCCTCAAGGAGAAGAATGGTTAGTCGAAAGACTAGGTAAGTTTTCACGCGTTTTAAAACCAGGACTGAACATTATCATTCCCTACATTGAAGCAGTACGTCAAAAAATCACAACCCGTGATATTATATTAGATATTCCTCAACAAGAAGTCATTACGAGAGATAATGCAGTCATACTTACCAATGCTGTTGCTTTTGTACGTGTAACCAAACCAGAAAATGCACTGTATGGCGTAGAAAATTTCCGTGTGGCTATCCAACAACTCATTATGACTACCCTCCGCTCTATTTTAGGAGAAATGAGTCTAGATGAAGCACTTTCAAACCGTGAACATATTAAAACCAAGCTTAAAGATGCCATCATCGATGATGTCGCAGACTGGGGTGTGACTGTCAAGTCTGTAGAGATACAAGACATCAACCCAAGTGCTTCTATGCAAGCATCTATGGAGCGCCAAGCTGCTGCGGAGAGAGAAAGAAGAGCCATAGAAACCACAGCTGAGGGTAACAAAAATGCTGCCATTTTAGAGGCTGACGGTAAACTAGCAGCTGCAGAGCGTGAAGCCAAGGCACAAATAACACTAGCCAATGCATCTGCTGAGGCTATTAGGGTTATTAGTGACAATATTCAAGACAAAGAACTTCCTGCAATGTTCTTACTCGGTGACCGCTACATTAACTCTCTAGAACAAATATCAAAAAGTGACAATAGTAAATTTGTGATTTATCCTGCGGATTTACAAGGAGCGATAAAAGGCATGTTGGGAAATGTATTTAAAAAATAATAAAATATTTTTAAAGGTACGAGACAAAGTCTCGTACCTTTTACTAAAATTGATATGTAACACCTACAGTTATAGCATCTGAGTTTATATCTACATTATTATTTATAAAAGAAGAGACACTTGTATCCTTAGTAATACTTACATAATCTATAAAAACAGCAATATCTTCTATAACTTCATAACTTACTCCAAGCCCCCACTGAAAACCTGTATCATCTACATCTATAGTGTTACCATTAATTCCACTCGCTTCAAATCCACCATAACCTAAAAGTGCATATACTTTAAAGTCTTCTGTTACAGGGTATTGTGGCTTGGCATAAATACCCCAAGAACTTCTCTCTAAAATATCCTCTTTTGTAATAGATGTCATATAGCGACCTTCTATGGCAATATATTGACTAAACTCATACCCTGCAAGTAATGTAAT
>JALSHU010000091.1 GCA_026982075.1 Sulfurovum sp.
CATGTTCCATCTGCATCTTTTACAGGCATTGGTAATGTCAATTTGTAATGTGTTCTTCTTTTTGCTGCTCTTGTGTGACTCACACGTCTCTTAGGTACTGCCATTTTATATCCTTAATGTTAATATTCTATCTCAAACTCTTCATCATTTCCGTCACATTTGTCACAGTAATGGTAAGAACTTTCTATTGATGTAATTTCACTCTCTAGTATGTACAAAAGGTCAATTTTGCCATCTAAAAATTCAATTATATCTAAATCATCTTTATCTTCAGAAACCAAGTCACTTAACTTCAATCTTAACTTAGTATCCATGTCATAGGTGTATGTGTCTCCACATCTATCACAGTCTAAGTCAAAACATCCGTTAAGTCTTGCATCTAAAGTGACTTGATGATAACCACTTTTTTGTAAAGTCCCCTCAAGCGTCACACCTTTTGAAGAGAGTTCAATGGGTTTTGCTGTGGAGCCTATTTTATCAAATACAATTACCATAAAGGTAATCCCTTACACTAATTTATTTCTCTTTGTGCAAAGAAGAAATTAATTTCATTTATTGCATTTTCAACAGAATCTGAACCATGTACTGCATTGGCATCAATACTGTCTGCAAAGTCTGCTCTAATAGTTCCCGCTTCAGCTTCTGCAGGGTTAGTAGCACCCATAAGGTCTCTATTTGTTTGCATTGCATTTTCACCTTCAAGCACTGTTACAACAACTGGACCAGAAACCATAAACTCTACAAGATCTTTAAAGAAAGGTCTCTCAGCATGAACAGCATAAAATGCTTCAGCATCTACACGCGAAAGTCTAATCTTTTTCGTTGCTGCAATTCTAAGGTTAGCTGCTTCAAATCTAGCCAAAATTTGACCTACTACGTTTTTAGCTACTGCATCTGGTTTGATGATTGATAATGTTTGTTCCATGTTTAATTCCTAAACGATAATTTACTTCCAGTACTAAGACATAGAGAGTATTTGGGCGGAATTTTATCTAAAAATATATTAAAACAAGGTTAATTTTAGGGGGTGTTGTATATCTAACAAAGACTACCAAGAGGTAGTCTTCTAAAATAGTAAATATTAGTCTTCTACTACGTTTTTTCTAGCTGCTCTGTCTTCAAGTGAAATATCATCTCTCATTGGCATGTCAACATCCCAATTTTCAACACCATATTCTTCACCGTCAATATAGTTTCCACCTTTAAAGTGTTCTTTATGTTCAGCAGTGAATGGCATATCCCAAGTAATACAACCCTCAGTTGGACATGCTTCAGCACATGCTGGAGAATCAAAGTGATCTACACACTCAACACATTTGTCAGGGTATACATAGTAATACTCTTCACCCGTTGGATTATCATCCTCATCTACAATTGCCTCTACTGGACATTCATCAATACAAGCCGCACAGTTGATACATGTATCACCAATAATTACTGCCATTTTTAAATCCTTTATGTTAATTTATAATTAAACTATAGCAAAAAAACGTAAAAAAATCTTTAATTTGAAAAGGTTTCATAATAAATATACTAAATATGTTCAAAACCCACCACAGCGGAACCTAAACAATATTGATAATGAATATACTTATTATATATTCAAGTATTTTTTAATCTCTTCTACCCTGTCTGTTTTTTCCCATGCAAAACCTTCTTTTTCTCGTCCAAAGTGTCCATAGGCTGCTGTTTTACGATAAATGGGTTTTAACAAATCAAGTGCTTCTATAATACCTTTAGGCGTAAGATTAAACAATGCTTCAATGCACTCTGTAATTTTTTCTTCTTCTACACTTCCTGTTCCATGTGTATTTACATAAATAGATACAGGTTTTGCAACACCTATGGCATAAGCCAGTTGTAGTGTTACTTTTTCACATACTCCTGCGGCAACAAGATTTTTAGCCACATATCTTGCTGCATATGCAGCTGAACGATCAACTTTTGTGGGATCTTTCCCTGAAAATGCACCACCACCATGAGGGCATGCACCCCCATAGGTATCAACTATAATTTTTCTACCCGTCAGTCCAGCATCTCCTTGGGGACCCCCAATGACAAAACGTCCTGTCGGATTAATATGATACACTATATCATCTGACAGAAGTTCTGCAGGGATGACCGCTTTAATAACTTCTTCTAGTACTGCTTTTTGTACCTGTTCTAAAGAAACATTGTCATGATGTTGTGTCGATACAACTATCGTATCTATGGCTACAGGTTTACCGTCTACATACTTCACTGAGACCTGTGCTTTCCCATCTGGTCGTAAAAATGGTACAGTCCCATTTTTACGCACTTCTGCCAATTTAGCTGTAAGTTTATGTGCCAAAGAAATTGGTAAAGGCATAAGCTCTGGTGTTTCTTTACACGCATAGCCAAACATCAATCCCTGATCTCCAGCACCAATTTCACCTGAAGCTTGATCTACACCTTGGTTAATATCTGGACTTTGTTCTCCAATACCATTAAGTACTCCTGCTGAACGATAGTCAAATCCATACATAGCATCTGTGTACCCAATTTCTTTAATCACTTCTCTTGCTATCTCCTGCATTGGTGCATACGCTATTGTTTTTAGCTCTCCTGCAATCACACAAAATCCATTACTTACTAATGTTTCACAAGCCACTCTTGCTTGTGGATCTTTTTCAATGATATAGTCTAATATTGCATCAGAGATTTGGTCAGCCATTTTATCTGGATGACCTTCTGTCACTGATTCACTTGTAAAAATGTACATTATAATCCTTGTTTTTTAAAATTAGCAAAGCCAATTTTTTTAATTTGTATCACTAAAGTCTTGCTTACGCTTCATATTTAGATTAAGAATTTATCTTTAATTATATTGTCCTCTGTCACTGAACTTAAAAAAAAGATTATAAATCTTTTTTTTAAGTTCAATTAAAGACACGCAAGATATGTATACCTTAAAGTATTTTTTTTGCCAATTGTTCTGGTAAGATACCCAAGCTCTCTTCTACCAATTTCGTATTACCATGTGTAATAAACTTATCCGTATATTCAAAAGTAGTCACATTCACATCTGGTATTTTCTGTTCACTTAAGAACTCTAAAAGTGCTGAACCTACACCACCTTTTGCAGCTGAATCAGAAAAAACATACCATTTCTTATATGTATCGCTTAAGCCTCTCAACATATCTTCATCTAAAGGTTTTACAAAACGTAAATCTAAAATAGCTACTTTTTTATCTAACAATGCTGCTGTCTGTTCTGCGCGTCCAACTCCATTACCATAACCAATAAACAAAATCTCTTCACCCTCTTCTAGAAGGACAGATTTTCCTAGTTCAAACGCTGGACTTTGTCTCTCTTTAGCCAAAAATGCTCCTCTAGGGTATCTAAATGCACAAGGACGCGTATAGTCTTTAGCAAATGCCATACAGAGTTTCATAGTTGTCTCATTATAAGGTGCAAGTAAAGTCATATTTGGAATACCTCTCAAATAAGAAATATCAAAAGCCCCTTGATGCGTTTCACCATCTTCTCCCACGATACCAGCTCTATCCATCGCAAATGCCACACCTAAGTCCATCAGTGCAATATCGTGAATCACTTGATCAAACCCACGTTGTAAAAAAGTAGAGTAGATAGTACAAAATGGTTTAAATCCTTCTTTTGCCAAAGGTCCCATAGATGTCACTGCGTGCTGTTCTGCAATGGCAACATCCCAAAAACGTTCAGGGTATTTTTCTATAACAGCAGTCATCCCGGTTCCAGTTGGCATTGCAGCTGTTACCCCTACTACCTTTTCATCTTTATCTGCAAGTTCAATTAAGGTTTCTGAAAAAATAGCTGTAGCAGCTTTTGCACCATTTTTTTTAGGTGCAATACCTGTCTTCAAATCAAACGCACTTACCCCATGCCAATGTTCTTTGGTACCCTCAGCAATTTCATAGCCTTTACCTTTGGTTGTTTGTGCATGTATAATCACCGGTTTTTTTAATGCTTTGGCTACTTCCATTGTTTCTATCAATGACTCAATATCATGTCCATTCACCGGTCCTATGTATTCAATACCCATCTCTTCAAATAAGATTCCAGGCGTAATAAGTTTAAAGGACTCCTCAAATCTTTTTGCCATATAAGAAGCACTTTCAGGTAAATGTTCTAAAACCACTTCCACTTTACCTTTAAATTTCTGATAAAATGATCCAGCCATGGTTTGAGAAAGTAATTTAGATATGGCGCCAATAGGTTTTGCAATACTCATTTCGTTGTCATTCAACAGTATGACTACAGGATACTTTCTATCACCCAATTCATTCAAAGCTTCATACACCATACCTGCAGACATACTACCATCACCGATAAATGCTACGGGTACTCTCTCTTCTCCCTTAAGAGCTATCGCCTTTGCTGCACCTACGGCCAGAGAAATAGATGTGGAACTATGCCCCGCTACATAATAATCATATTTTGACTCTTTGGGCTTGGTATACCCACAAAGACCATCAAACTTCCGTAATGTATCAAAATCATCCCACCTTCCTGTGAGTAATTTATGTGCATACGCTTGATGACTTACATCAAAAATAAAAGGATCATTTTCCACATCAAATACTCTATGCATTGCTACAATAAGATCAGTAGCTCCCATCGTTGAAGAGAGGTGTCCACCATTTTTACTCACTGTATCTAATATTTTCTGTCTAATATCTGCCGCTAGGGTATGTAGTTCTTCTATGGAGCATGTTTTAATATCCATCATTTCAACTCTTTTATTTTAAATATTCATTCAGTAATTTTTTACTAAAAATAATTTGTGTATCATCATAAGATAAACCTAATACATCAGCTATTTGCTTTAACTCTTTTTTACTTACTTTTTTCATACTACCATGCATCTCTTTATTTTGAATGAAATTATTTAAAATAAAAGGTTTTATTTCCACTTCGGAACTTTTAACCACTTCTACCTTTTTCATGATAAAAGTTCCAAAAAATGTTTAAAGAAAATATCATTTTGTTTCTGTGTTCCTATTGTAATACGAATAGCATTCATTCCATAGGATTCTAAATTTCTTATGATAACCCCACGTTTTAACAATGCATCTGCTATAGTAGTTGAATCTTTACTCTCATCAAATAAATAGGTAATAAAGTTTGTATAACTCTCTATATAAGTAAATCCATTTTCTATAGCAAAACTTTCATAACGTTTTATCTGTTCTTTATGTAAACAGATAGACTCTTCTACAAAATGCTCATCTTTACATGCTTCAATTGCAGCAACAAGTGAAAGTGTAGAAATATTAAATGGCGGACGCATTTTGTATAACTCTTCTATTATCGCTGGCTGTGCGATACCATATCCGACACGCATACCACCCAAGCCATATGCTTTTGAAAATGTCCCTAAATAAATAACATTTTCAAAACCTAGAAGTTCTTGTGGTGTAATTGCATATTTTTTATCTTTGGCGATTGCATATTCCATATAGGCACCATCCACGACTATAAGGGTTTCTTTATCTACAGCATTAATAATCTCTAACACCGTTTCTTTAGATGTGGCATCACCTGTTGGATTATTTGGAGTACAAAGATAAATTATTTTTGGTTTATACATTCTGTATGCTTCCATAAATTCATCATATTTATGCTCATAACTGGCTGTTCTATAAATTTTTGCTCCCATTTGTTTTGCATAAATTTCATACATAGCAAAGGTCACCGCAGACATCAGTACTGAAGTATTTTCATTCAATAGTGCACGAGAAATAAATTCTAATACTTGATCAGACCCCGCACCGATAATAATATTTTCTTCTTGTACCAAATATTTTTCAGCCAAAGCATTTTTAAGTTCAAACATAGAATCATCCGGATACAAATGTGCTCTTGCAGCATTAGCGATAATAGCTTTTTGTACTGCAGGACTTGTACCTATAGGATTTTCATTCGATGCGAGCTTGACAACCTCTTCTGTAGCTATACCAAATTCACGTACCACAAGTTCTATAGGTTTACCTGCTTCATACGTCTTAATGTTCTGTAAAACCTTATTATATTTCACTACTATCTGCTCCCTATTGTATGCTATGTATCTTATACATCATCGGTCTCTTTAACATAAGAGCCCAATATTTTAATTTCACCACTTAGTTTTTCTAAGATAGGTTTAATTTTTGCATCATCTTGATGTCCATGAAATTCAATAAAGAAAATAGACTTACCTTCTACAATATGAGATTTTATCTTTGTCAAATTCACATTGGCTTCTTCAAAGTAATTGAGAAACTTCACTAATGCACCCGGTGTATTTGAGAGTCGCACCAACATAGATGTTTTGTCATTACCTGAAATAGCATTTTCAAAATTAGAAATAATAAAGAAACGTGTTCTGTTATTGGTATTGTCTTCAACATTTTCAAAACGTATAGGTAGATTATAAAGTTTTGCTGCAATGGAGGGGCAAAGTGCTGCAGCATTTTCATCCTTAGATGCTAACTTCGCTGCTTTTGCCGTGGATTCCACAGGTACCAGCTCCGCATTATCCAAACCCAAATCTTGTAAAAACTTACGACACTGTCCAAATGCAATATCTTTTGAATACACTTTCGTCACTTTTTTATAATCATCACAGAGTGTTGCAAAAGCAAAATGCACATCTATCATGACTTCAGCAATAATTTTTAAATTATATTCATCAAGACAATGTATCGTATCACTAACAATCCCATTGGATGAGTTTTCTATAGGTATCACACCAAATTTCGCTATACCTTTATCGACTGCACGAAAAATGCCTTCTATAGAATAGATAGGTAGATATTCAGACAATGCACCAAATTTACTCTCAGCTGCTTGATGGGTGAAGCTTGCCTCTGGACCTAAAAATGCAACACCTTCTGGTAACTCAAGGTTTCTAGCAACGGCAAACATCTCTAGAAACAATGCATCAATCGCTTCGTCTGTTAATTTACCTTGATTCTGACTTTTCAGACGATTTAAAATGGCTTGTTCCCTCTCAGGGCGATAGATAGGTGCACCTGTTGTATTTTTGAGTTCACCTACTTGATGTACCAACTCCATACGTTCATTATAGAGTTTTAAAAGTGTATCATCAATGCTGTCTATTTTATATCTTAGCTCATCTAAAGTCATTCTAAACCTTTATTGTAAATACTCTAATTCCAATTGTATCTGATCCTCATAAGTCTCACGTTTACGGATTAGCCTATCTTTGCCTTTTTCAATTGCTACTTCGGCTGGTTTTGCACGTGTATTATAATTGCTAGCCATTGTAAAGCCATATGCTCCTGCAGAGTGTACCACAATAAGATCATTATGTTTTAAAGGAGGAAGAGATACATCCTTGCCAAAGAAATCACCACTTTCACAAACGGGACCAACTACATCTGCTGGTGTTTTCTCTCCTTCTATTTGTACCGCTTCTATCTTATGGTATGCATTGTATAAGCTTGGGCGGATAAGATCATTCATACCACCATCTACAATCACAAACCGTTTACCATCATTATTTTTTTCATACAACACTTTGGTAAAAAATGCTCCAGCATTTGCAACCATATAACGTCCGGGTTCACAAAGAAGCGTTAGGTCAAGTCCTTTTGTAGCTTCAAATATCACTTGTGTATAATCTTTTGCAGCAATCGTGACTTCATCATCATACACCACACCGATTCCCCCACCTACATCAAAAAATCTGATATCAATTTTAATGGCTTTAAGTGAACGTACCAAGTCTGAAACGATTAAAGCCGATTCACGAATGGGAGAAAGGTTTGTTAACTGTGACCCAATGTGAAAATGAATCCCTACAGGATTGAGATGTTCAGATTTATTGGCATAAATATACATACGTTTTGCCATGTCTATCTCTACACCAAACTTATTTTCATGCAAACCTGTAGAAATATATGGATGTGTTTGAGGATCAATATTTGGATTAACACGTATAGAAATACGTGCTTCTTTACCAAGGTCACGTGCTACCATTTCCACACGCTTCATCTCTGCTTCGGATTCTAAGTTAATCAACAAAATATCTTTTTCTAAAGCCTCACGTATTTCATCATCACGTTTCCCCACTCCAGAGAAAATAATTTTATACTTATCCACTCCTGCTGTGAGTGCACGATTTACTTCTCCTATACTCACACAGTCTGCACCTGCACCTAACTTTGCAAGATGTGCAATAACCGAAAGATTTGAGTTTGCTTTTACGGCATAATTCACAATTGATTTTTTGCCTGAAAAGGCCTCTTTGAGTGTTTTATATCTATTTTCAATATAATCAAAATCATAAACATACAATGGCGTACCATATTTATCTGCCAATGCTTTTGTATCAATGTTCATTTATTATCCTAATTTTCTCTTGGTATGTGAGTCTATTTTAGGGTGATTTTATCTAAAAGTTAATTAAAATGTAGGATGTATCAATCTACAGGGTATTAAACAATGTTATACTCATCAGTAAAATAAACATACAATGCATAAAACCACAAAAGGACAATGGGTAAAATGGCTGTCACTTCTGGGAGTAAAACCCCATTGGAACCTATTTGATTTAATCCAAATAGTACACCCCAAATTACAAATGTCGCACCTAGTGAAAGTGCCGTAACAAGACCTAGGTTCATCATTCTTGCATGAAAAGGCAACTTAAAAAAGAGTATCAAAAGTAATGCCAGTGCAAACAAAGGAACTACTACTTTATCATAAAAAGATGCTCTAATTTTATCAGAATTAAGATGCTGTGTATTCAAAAGTTTCCAAGTGTTATATGCATCCACAATATTTAAAGCTTTACCTTCATAAAGAGACTCTATAATCTTGGGTTTATACCCCTTAAGTGTCCTAATACTCGCTTTATGCTCTAAAAGATATTTAAATATTTCACCCTTTTTATACACATGTGTTTTTACAATCGCATCCTTAGCATGCCACTCCTGCCCATCAAATAGCGCATAAGGTGCAGAAAGTGTATATCTTACCTGATATCCTTCCACTTTAAAAATAGTCATATCTTCAATCTTTTTTTCTATGGGATCGAGTTTTTTAATATACACAAAGGTATCATTATATTTAAAAAAAAGATCGTTCACATCATAAGCATGAAGTTCATTTTTAAGTAAAAAACCTGCTTTGTCTTTGGCATAAGAAAATTCTGTTGTATGTAAAAATGTGAAAAAGGCATATGTAAGTGTTGCCACTGTAAACAAAGGGAGTACAAGCTTTTTTTTATTATAGCCAAATGCATGTAGTGCACCCATAGTATTATTTTTTACCAAAAATAACTTTGTCATGATTAAGGCAAAGACTATTGCTAGAGGATAAAGTAGTCCCAAGGCCTCTTGCCACATATAATAAATATATAGTATTTTGTAGTTTCCAGAGACATCCAACTCTTGTATATGTTGAAAATAATCAATCGCTGCAAATGCAAACGAGAGCCCAAACAATATGGTAAAAAGGTTTTTACCATAGAGTATTGCCAAATAAGAAAAATGAAGTGATGGTCTGAGCATACTCATTTTTTCAAGCCATGTATGGACTTAAGACTACATGTTGATTTTACGACATTTACATCTTCTGATAAAAGTAGTTTACAGGCATTTGAGACATGTGTAATCAATCTATCTAATAGAACACGCTCATCTGAGGAGAAGTTATGTAAAACATACTCAGCCACTTGCGACTTATGTTCTGGTTTTCCTACACCTATTCTAACACGTAGGTATTCTTTTGTAATATGGGTATCTAGTGATCTTAACCCATTATGTCCACCATGTCCACCACCTCTTTTAAACCGTACAGCACCAAAAGGTAAATCAATATCATCATGAATAACAATAATATCTTCTACCTCTACTTTAAAAAATTGTTTCACAAGCTGTACTGATTTACCCGATAGATTCATAAATGTAGTAGGTTTTAAAAAAAGTGTATTGGAAGAACGATAAAGTTTACCGTGAAAAGAAGTTTTGCTTATATCTCGAGCTCCAAAGTCATTGACAAGCTTATCAATGACTTTAAAGCCAATATTGTGACGTGTTTCTTCATATTGTGATCCTGGATTACCTAGACCAACAAAAAGTGTCATAATACAGTTATTATTTGGCTTTGATTACACCACAGATAGCTACATCTGGTCTGTCCATCAATTTACAATCAGCAGGAACATCAATATCTCTCACAAGAATTGAAGCATCTCTCTCTAATGGCTCAACATCAAGATCAAATTTAGCAGGCATATTTTCAATAGCACCTCTTACTTTTAATCTTTTTTTAGACATAACCAAAACACCTTTGTTTTTGAGACCAATAGGTGTTCCGTGAGTAATTACTGGTACCAAAAAGTTTGTTACTTGTCCTGGTACTGTGACTCTGAGATCTACATGTTTTGCATCACCATTGACTGGGTGTAATTGATATTCTTGAATGACTACATTTAACTCTGTGTCTCCAATTTTTACTGGAAATGCGAGGTTCTCCTTATTTCTAACTGCTCTTACAAATTCACCACGTTTAAACGCAGCTTGAATATTTTCAACACCATTTGCATATAAATTTGCAGTTAGATAACCATCTCTTCTAAGCTGTTTTGCTGTACGCTTGCCGATACTCTCTCTAACGATACCTTCTAACATTGTTGTTCCTTATAAAATAATTCTCAGTATACAGGTAAAAGTAAAACTTCTACCTACTCCTTCTTATCACAGTTTAGCCCTGTAAACTTTTAAGAAATAGTCAGGAAATGAGACGCGAATTATATCGAGTTTACATTAAAATACTCTTTGTAACTAATAGTCCTCTTTATTTTTTTCCTCATCCTCATCTTTAAAAGCAAAAACATCATCTCTCGTATCTTCAACGCGTTCTTTGACGATAGCTCCTTTACCTACACCATCCATTTTAAGCTTCATATCTGCAGGATTTGTAGCATATTCCAGTGTGACTTCTTCAGAAATACGTCCATCACGTAAAAGATCTAAAAGTGCCTGATCAAAGGTCTGTGTTCCATAAATTTCTTTACCTTCAAACAATGCATCAGGTATCTCATAATCACGATTTCCCATAATCAACTGTTCGATTCTTGCTGTTTTTTTCAGTACTTCAATCGCAGCTGCTCTACCACCTTTTTTAGTAGGTATGAGTCTTTGGGAAATAACCCCTTCAAGGACTGAAGCCAACGAACTTCTAATCCTATTTTGTTCTTCTTTTCCAAACATACCAATAATTCTATCTACTGTCTCTTTTGCATCAAGTGTGTGTAACGTGGAAAATACCAAGTGACCAGTATTTGCAGCATGAAGTGCGATATCTATAGTTTCCAAATCCCTCATTTCCCCAACAAGTATAATATCAGGGTCTTCCCTTAAAGCGGCTCTAAGAGCATCAGAAAAAGAATGAGTGTCTTGCCCGATAGCACGTTGATTGATAAGACATCCTCTGTCTTTATGTATAAACTCAATCGGATCTTCTACTGTAATAATATGTTTTTTCGTTTCTCGGTTAATTTTATCAATCAACGCTGCAAGTGTTGTAGATTTCCCAGAACCTGTGACTCCCGTTACCAATACTAGCCCACGGTGGATATCTGTAAAACTATTAATCACTTCTGGTAATTGTAATTCTTCCAAAGTTGCAATTTTGACTGGTATGATACGAAAAACTGCAGAAAGTCCATCCATTTGGTGAAAGAAATTCACCCTAAAACGATGTTCATCACCTAAAACATAAGTAAAGTCAAGATTTTTATCTTCTTTCAGTTTGTCATATTGCTGAGAGCTGGTGATAGTTCTTGCAATCTCATCAACCATCTCTGCACTCAATGCATCTTTACCTAACATTTTTAGAATACCATCAACACGTACTCTCACAATAGCACCTGATTTTAAGTGAAGGTCAGAACCTTTATTGCTAATCATTGTTCTTAGATAAAGTTTAAGTTTTTCTTCCACAATATATCCCTTTTATAAACTATCTAACATCTCTTGAAACGCTTTTTCAAAAGCCTCAAGTCCTTCTTTTAAAAGCTGTGCATATACTGCATCCATATCAAAACCATTGTCTGATAACTTTGTAAAGTATCCATTTATGACATGTTCTTCCAGAGGTAGTCTAGCTACTGATGCTGCCTGCGATATATATGCTTCAATGGTTCCTAAAGGCGCTGTATTCACACTATGCCCTGCTAAGAGTTCCCTCATATAATAGTCCGCTTCCAAAGCATCACCCTTTACACCTGTGCTTGCAAATAATGTACGTATGTTGGGCTTATTGCAAGCTTCCACCAAATTGTAAATTTTAGCTGCATTGTAGATACCTGTTTTAGAAACATCCATTCCTTCGGCAGCCAAATCTTTATCAAGTAAGCGATCAAAACGGCTTACAAACACAGATATAACAGCATTGACTTTACCTTCATTATGCTCTTCAAATATGGCTATACCTTTTTGCATGGCTTTAATACATTTATGTGCCTGTTTTGGTGAGAAAATCAATGTTGCATTGACTGATATACCTAAACTCAAAAGTTCTGTCATAGCAGCATATCCTGCCTCTGTTGCGGGTACTTTGATCATAACATTAGGTTCATTGATAGCTTTAAAAAGTCTTTTACCCTCTTCTATGGTGCCTTGTGTATTGTTAGACAAAAAAGGATCCACTTCTATTGAAATATACCCATCGTTATCATTATCATATACTGTTCGTAATGCTTGCGCTGCGGTACGAATATCTTCAATAGCCAAAGCTTCATATTTTTCTTTTGGACTTTTTCCAACAAAACTTTCCAATTGTTCCTTATAGGCTGGAGAGGAAGTAATTGCTGAAGCAAAGATAGACGGATTGCTTGTTGCTCCATTGATAATACCTTTTTTGACTAACATAGAAAATTCATTTTTCAGATAGTCTCTCTCTATAAAATCTAACCATAATGAGAAACTTATCTCTTTATTTACCATTCTTTTATCCCTTAAATTTAAATACCTTGAAGTGATTTTCTATCTGTTGCCAAATCAAGTGTTTTTTCATCTTCTGTAAACATCTCATAAGTCCATTTAAACTCTTTCCAAGTACCACTGTCAGTAGGTTTCGTTAGTGCAATCTCTAAAGCATCAAGATAATCATTTCTATCTATCGTTTGAGCACCTAAACTTATCATATGGTCTGTTTTCATTTGACAATCTATAAAATCATAACCTCTACTCCCTAAAACATCACTTAGTGCTTTAAATGCCACCTTGGATGCATCAGATACCAAAGAAAACTTTGATTCTCCAAAAAAAGCTCTTCCCAAGGCAATCCCGTAAAGTCCTCCTACCAATTTTCCCTCTTTATGCACTTCTATGCTATGTGCAAACCCTTCATGATGTAAACGTGTATATGCTTCAATCATCTCAGGAACTATCCATGATGAGCTTTCACCTTTTCTTGATATGGAAGCACAGTATGCAATCACATCAGAAAAATGTTCATCAAAAGTCACAGAGAACTTTCCAGAACGTAATACCCTTCTAAAAGACTTGCGTACCTTAAACTTATCAGGATACAGAATAAGTCTTGGATTTGGAGACCACCAAAGAATAGGATCATATTTACCATACCAAGGGAAAATACCTTTTTGGTAAGCAAGCAACAAGCGAGGAGAAGAGAGATCCCCCCCATATGCTAAAAGTCCTTCATCTGATGCCTCTCTGGGATCAGGAAATGTAGGTGTACAGTGCTCTGAAGAAGGCTTACAATCATTTTCTTCATCAATCATTAAAGCCATCGCCTTTTCTTTTTTAGACTACTTGTGAACTATTTAGTTTTTTTATTCTCAAACGAAAACACTAATTTATCATTCTTATAGCTTACACTGACGGATCCACCTTTTTTAAGTTTACCAAAGAGTATCTCATCGGTCAATGCACCTTTAATCTTTTGATCGATAACACGTGCAATATGTCTTGCACCATAACGCTCATCATAGCCTTCTTTGGCTAAATACTCTTTGGCTTTTTTGCCTAATTTCACTTTAATATCTTTAGATTTAAGCAATATATTTAACTTGTCTAACTCTCTATCTACTATCACAACCAAAGCATCTAGTCCAAGAGCATTAAATTCTACAATACCACTTAAACGGTTTCTAAACTCAGGAGAGAAAAATGCTGCCAATGCTTTATCTGTCTTCATCGAGTTATCTTTATTGAACCCCATCACATTGGCCTCTTTCGTACCAATATTCGATGTCATAATAAGAATCACATTTTTAAAGTCACTTACCACTCCGTTATTGTCAGTAAGTTTTGCTCCATCCATCACTTGAAGCAGGATATTCATAATGTCAGGATGTGCTTTTTCTATCTCATCTAAAAGTAACACCGTATGTGGATGTTTTTTAATCATCTCGGTCAGCAACCCACCTTGTTCATAACCAACATACCCTGGAGGTGCTCCCACCAAGCGACTGATTGCATGTGGTTCCATATATTCAGACATATCGATACGTTCAAAATGTACATGCAGTGTTTTTGCAAGTTGCGTTGCCAAGGCTGTTTTACCTACACCTGTAGGTCCTACAAATAAAAATGATCCTATTGGTCTGTCCTCACCATTGAGCCCAGCATAAGAACGTTTAATTGCAGTAGAAAGTACCTGTATTGCCTCATCCTGTCCAATAATATGGTTAGACAAATCTTTTTCAAGCACTTTAAGTTTTTTCGTATCATCTGTTCCTATCACTGTTGAAGGAAGTTTCATAATCTTGGCAACACTTTCCTCAATATCCTTACTTTGTACCTCTACATCTTCGATGCCTTTAAGCATAAAGTGTGCACCCACTTCATCAATGATATCCATTGCTTTATCCGGGAGAAAACGCTCATGCAGATATTTTACCGATAAATCAATGGCAGACTGCAACGCTTCATCTGTAAAAGTAATGTGATGATAATCTTCATACTTATGTTGAATACCTTTTAAAATAATAAATGTATCTTCGATACTTGGTTCTTCTACATCTATCTTTGCAAATCTACGGCTAAGTGCTTTGTCTTTATCAAAAAAGTTTCTATACTCAGCATAGGTTGTAGCACCGATACACTTTAAATCACCTCGTGCAAGAGCAGGTTTCAATAAGTTAGAAGCATCCATACTTCCACCACTTGTAGCCCCTGCACCTACCATCGTATGAATCTCATCGATAAATAAAATCGCATCATCCTTTTTCGATAATTCATTAATAATGCCTTTGAGACGTTTCTCAAAATCACCTCTGTATTTGGTACCTGCAACCAAAGCACCCATATCCAAGGCGAAGACTTTTGAATTTTGGATGACCTCAGGCACATCACCTTCTGAAATCCTAAGTGCAAGTCCTTCTGCTATAGCCGTTTTACCCACACCTGGTTCACCCACAAGCAATGGGTTGTTTTTCTTACGACGACAAAGTGTCTGCATCACACGTTCAATCTCACTGACACGTCCTACAACAGGGTCTATTTTTCCTGTTTTAGCAAGACTTACAAGCTCCATGGTAAACTTATCTAAAAATGTTTCTTTCTCTTTATCTTTTTCTTCTTTGTTCACAGGGGTTCTTGTTTCATAACGATGAGAAATCACTTCTAGGATATCCACACGTTCAATCCCCTCTTTTTTCATCAAATACACTGCATAAGAGTGTTCTTGCATGAAAATTGCAGCCAACATGTCGCCTATACTCGCTTCTGTTCTTCCCGATGAATGTATTTGCGTCATCATGTCATTAATCACTCTTGAAAGTGCCACCGTTTCAAATGGCTCAACTGATTCTTTTAATGAAGGAATCGTTTTTGTAATATGTTCTACAATCCCTGCTTCAAGTGCTACTAAGTCCGCGTTCAGTGATGAGAGTATTTCTATACCTGCTTCAGATTTTACCACAGTTAAAAATATATGCTCTACGGTCAAATATTCATGTCTATTTTCTTTTGCATATGCTACTGCTTGCTTAAATACATCATTAAGTGCTATACTAATCATAATTATCCTTTAATTCTACGAATCTTCTTCTATTGTGGCTAGAAGAGGAAACTCATTTTGTTTTGCTTTTTGTTTTACTTGTTGTGCTTTGGTTTGTGCTATTTCAAAACTGTATATACCACAAATGGCTTTGCCATGCTCATGTATTTGAAACATAATCTGTTCTGCATGTGCATTACTTTTGTGAAATACATCTATAAGTATTTCAACAACAAAGTCCATACTCGTGTAATCATCATTGTGCAATAGCACTTTAAACATTTGTGGTTCTTCCAGCTCTAAGGCGGTATCTAGCTCTTCTTTAAACTTTGGCATATTGTGTTAAAATTTCCTCATTATTAATTTTATAGTTTCTATTATACAAAAAAAATGGAGAAATGCAAATGCAATCACTTTTCATCACTGCTACAAATACAAATGTAGGAAAAACACACACCACAATACAACTTATTGAGGCTTTTTCTGCCCAAGGTTTCAGTGTCGGTGTATTTAAGCCTATAGAAACAGGTGTAACAGACAAACCACTTGATGCCACTATACTCCTAAAAGCTTGCCAAAAGGTAAATAAGAATTTTCAAAACTTCCAACCTGAGGATATCACAGCCTATACTTTTCCTTTACCTGCCGCACCTTTTTGTGCAGATATTGACAGTACCATTAATCTTCAACACATCATAGACAAACATGAAAAACTCTCAAAACTCTGTGATATTCTTTTGGTTGAAGGAGCAGGGGGGCTCATGGTTCCCATCACCAAAGAGTATATGATGATTAACTTAATCAAAGAATTGGAAGCAAAAACCCTCTTGGTAACACCAAGTAGACTAGGTTGTATCAATGACACGCTACTTTCTATTTTGTCCTTAAAAACCTTTGATATAGATTTTGACTGGTGTGTAAATGTATATGAGGATAAAAATGGCTTTAAAGAGGTAACACAACCTTATTATGATGCGGTATTCCCTCAGTGGTGGAGTGTTGAATCTGGCTTAAAAAGGTTTATTAGTACCTATACGATATAATCACAACATTAATTAAGTCCGAACCCCACCAAGGATAATCACTATGCAGCACCTCGTAGATACCAACAACTTTTCTGATGCACAAATAGCACAACTACTTGCAGATGCGAAAAGTTTTAAAGCACATCGCCCGCCACATCTCCTTCACAATAAATTGCTCATTACACTGTTTTTTGAAGCGTCTACAAGAACACGTTCTTCTTTTGAAGTAGCCGCTAAACGTCTAGGTGCGGCTGTTGTACATCTTGACCCGTCTAGATCTTCAGCTAAGAAAGGTGAGAGTTTGGAAGATACGTTTGCAAATCTTTGTGCCATGGAACCTGATGGAGTCATTGTCAGACATGCCAAAAATGAAACCCCACAAATGCTTGCAGATATGCAAACCACATCCGTCATCAATGCAGGTGCAGGAAACTATGCGCATCCTACACAAGCGCTACTAGACCTCTTTACCATGGTAGAACATTTTGGTGGAGAGGTCAAAGGAAAAACCATCGCTATCGTGGGGGACATAGTAAGTTCACGTGTGGCAAGCTCTGGCATACGACTACTTACACGTATGGGTATGAATGTACTGCTTGTTGCCCCTGATCAGTTTATGCCAAAAAGTAATTTGCCACAGTATGAAAACTTAGAAGATATACTCGATGAAGTGGATGTCATTATGAGTTTACGTGCACAATTAGAACGTCATGAAACAGAAATTTTTGAAGACTATAATGACTATAAAAAACAGTATTGCATCACAAAAGAACGTATGCAAGACAGAGATATAGTACTCCTCCATCCAGGTCCTGTGATGAGAAATATTGATATCTCAGATGAGATGTTAACAGACCCAAGATGTAAAGTACTTACACAGGTAAAAAATGGTGTCTTTATGCGGATGGCTATTTTAAAATTATTACTACTTGATTCATAATATATGTTAATTCTAGGACAGTAATGCATTGGCGCAATAAAGAAAATGGCTTTGCACATATCACAACATTGGGACAACAACGCAATCCATTTCTTTTTATCATATCTTATGAACAAAACAAAATTTTTGTCCAAACCCTTAATGATTTAGATAATGATATATTCTACAAACTGGAAGATTGGCGTAACTATCCTGTTAAAAAAAGAAATAAAATATGTCATTTTTCAAAAAACCCTGTAGATTTTTCTACCTACAAAAATGCGTTAGATACGGTGTTGGAAAAAATACGTTCAGGCAATACCTATTTACTTAATCTAACATTTAGCACTCCCATAGAAACAAATTATTCACTCAAAGAAATCTTCACCTACGCCAAAGCCAAATATAAACTCTATTATAAAAATGAGTTTATCTGTTTTTCTCCAGAGCGTTTTGTGGATATAGAGGGGAATACTATAGCAACCTACCCCATGAAAGGAACCATAGATGCAAACATCCCTCAGGCTGAAGAAAAGATACTTTCAGATGATAAAGAGATGGCAGAACATGTAATGATAGTAGATTTAATGCGTAATGACTTGGGTATTATAGGCTCTGAAGTCAAAGTAGAGAATTTTCGCTATGTTGAAAAGATTAAAGCTGGTAAAAAAGAGTTACTTCAAGTAAGCTCCAAAATCACTGCAAAACTCCCTAATCACTGGAGAGATGATATAGGTACACTCCTTTCACAAATTTTACCTGCTGGGTCTATCACCGGAACACCTAAGAAAAGTACTGTAGGCATCATAAAAGATATAGAGAACTTTGACAGAGGATTTTATACAGGTGTGTTTGGGGTATTTGATGGAGAGTCTTTACGCTCGGGGGTGATGATACGATTCATTGAACAAGAAAATGGCAAGCTTTACTATAAAAGTGGTGGGGGGATTACTCTAGATTCTGATGCCAAAAGTGAATACCAAGAGCTTATAGATAAAATATATTTGCCATTTTAAAACAATTAGTGTAAAATAATCCCAATCCATATCAAAAGGTTATCTATGAAAAAGCTTGCTTTCACACTCTTTTCTTTATTGTTTGTGCTGCAAACATCACTTCTTTCAGAAGATGAAGTTGAGCGCTTAAAGGTACCTCAAGAAGAACATGCTTCACAGAATATAATCCCTGAAGAAGCGGAACGCCAAGAGGAACCTGAACATGAGGAGCATATAGAAGAACAAAAAGAGACACCCAATACCCCTGAATCTATAGAAGAGCATCAAGAAACAGACATACCAGAAGACGCTTCTAAAACACCCGCATTAACAGAAGCAGAAAGAGAAGCACATGAAGCTGAAGAAGCTGAACTACGAGAAGCTGGCATCGGAGAAGAACCCATCCCTGAATAAAACTTAAGGGGAGAAACACTCTCTTTTTCTTCTATGCTTCCATTGATATAATGTATCTTCCTTCAGTTTAGAAAAGTATAAGTTACCCGAATCTCTCCAAGGATCAATAAGGATACCATCTTCTACACTGCAATCATTTTTTGTAACTATGACCAAAGCATTATGCTCAAAAAAATACTCTCCTATATCAGCACCCACCAAATGAAAAGAGAAATGAACATATTTTTTTTCATGTAAATAAAGATAAAGCGCATCACTCCAATGGTAACAAAGTCCTTTTTCCTTTACCCCAACATTGACTAAGAAATTATGCCATAAAGCTGGTTTTGTCAGTTCAAATTCCTTTGTCAAATGTCCAGTTTTATCGAAAATGTCTTTTGAAAGTTGTAGGCTTTCACCTCTTGGTATACTCGTATCTAATCCCTGTAATAATACTGTAAGTTGATGGAGTTGTCTCTCTTGCACCTCTACTGGTTTAACAGAACAACCATAAAGTAAAGAAATGTAGAGTAGATACTTAAAATAGTATCTGTACATAATATGTAGGTAAATATGCACTGACAAGCATGCTAAGAAGCACCATCAACACACTGAATACCCCTAACCATATTTGCTTTTTAGAAATCATAAACCCTCCTACAATACCAACCAACAAACCACCTATATGTGCTGTCATATCTATGGAAGGAATAGACAGGCCTATCACAATATTAATAGCGATGATAATGGCAAAATCTTTCATGAAAGCTTTGGTATGTTCCTGTATCTGTCCTCTATGTGCTAGAAAAAATCCTGCCAATGCCCCAAAAACACCAAAAATAGCTCCTGAAGCGCCTACACCTACACTTTGAGGATGTACATATAGTGATGCCAAACCACCTAAAATACCAGAAAAAAAATAGATACTTAGATATGATTGTGTATTAAAGTATTGTTCCAGTCCTCGTCCTATAAGATACAGTGAAAACATATTCATCAGCAGATGGGTCATACCTCCATGTAGGAACATCGCAGTGCCAAGTCTCCACCACTCACCCTCTATCACAGTATAGGGACCAAACAAGGCACCCATATTTACCAATGTCTCCATATCCATATCTACAAAATTCTGACTCAAAACAGAAGTGATTAGATAAATGAAAACATTTACTCCGATTAACGTGTAAGTAATTTTATATCTTTGAAAATCACTTATCATGAATTAACATATCGCAGCGGTAAAAATAACACCATCTATCCCAGAGCGGGCAATTTTAGCTATCTCTTTTTCATCATGGATAAGCACTAAAACCCGTGTATCAAATAGGTATTCTTGTGCAATGGGGTGGATAATGAGTGCATCATCCTCTTCACATACCATGTATACTGCTCCTAATGCATTGGCAAAGATAGCCTCCTTGAGTGAATTAACCGTTACTGCAAAAGGTATATGATTCTCCTTGCAATACTGTGCCAAATCATGTGAATCTACAATAGGTTCAAGCAGAACAATTTCTTCTGCTTGTGTTTTTTTGATATCTTCTTGTGCAAATATCTTACAAAACTTTTTACTTTCTATCCATGGATGACCTACTATTATCATATTACCTTCCTTTTTGTTTTATTTTGTACATTCATTTGAACAATAATATTTACCATGCAAGATGATACTCTCTTTGACTGTCACGTATGTACTGCATTTTGCACATTCAACCAACGTATCTTCATCAAGTTTTTTCTCATGAGGACTTCTACCTATTTTTGGAAACCTACCCCCAAAAAATTTATAGATAAGTAGCCCTACTATTGCAAATATAAGTAATTTTAAAATCAATTTGTCCCTTTGATATATAAGTAGTTTCGTTGGTTTTTTTGTACTATATCATAATCTAACTGATGCTGAACATCTGCCACCTCATCAAAAACCCGTGAACCTTTATAAAAAAGATACTCTGTTTTTTTATCACTTATTTTTTTTGTCAAATCAAGTAATAACTTGGTGTTTGTTACTGCCCGGGAGGTAATGAGTCCAAAAGGTGTATGTTCTACAAACTCAACACGTTTAGCTTCTACTTTAATGTTAAAAATTTCTAAATCGATACAGGCATATTTTAAAAATGAGACACGTTTTTTAAGTGGTTCGGCTAAAACCACTTCCGTATTGGGTAATGCAATAGCAAGTGCCAAACCAGGAAAACCAGCACCAGTTCCCACATCCAGAAGTGTTTTAGGCTTGGCTATAAAACTTAAAGGATACAAGGAATCAACGATATTTATATAGATAGCATCTATACTTTTGGCTCCGGTGAGATTATGTATCTGATTCCACTCATGTAAAAGTGATGCAAAGTTTTCTAATTTTTCTATAATCTCGCTTGAGAGATGTATGCCCTCTTTATCCAAATACTGTGATAAGTTCATTAAAGCATATGCCCCATTTGGTTTTTCTTTACATTAAGGTAATCTTCATTGTATTTGTTCGGGGTAATTTGTATAGGAAGACGCTCTACTATCTCTATACTTCCAAGACTTTCAAGTTTACGTGGGTTATTTGTCAGTAGTCTTAGTTTTGACACTTCTAAGTACTTTAAGATGAATTCTACGATTTCATAGGTACGTTCATCGGCTTTAAAGCCTAACTGATGGTTCGCTTCTATGGTATCAAAGCCTTTGTCTTGAAGTGCATAGGCATTGATCTTGTTCAGTAGACCTATGTTACGTCCTTCTTGCCGATGGTAGATGATAATCCCACCCTCTTTTGCAATGGTCTTCATGGCAAAATCAAGCTGCTCTCCACAGTCACATTTTACAGATCCCAATACATCTCCTGTGAGACACTCAGAGTGTACACGCACCACAGGAGTATCAGAAAGTGCATCTGTGAAAATAGCCAAATGTTCTTTCTCTTTTTCATCTTTAAATGCTTGAATGCTAAAGGTGCCATGTTTAGTTGGTAAAGTTGCTACTTGTGATATCTCTATACTATTCATGTAATTATTATACTCAAACAATTAATAGTTAATAATTAATAGTTAATAATTATTGTAAAATAATCCAATTACTTTAAGAAGGCTAGCAATGTTCGCACGTTTTAGAAGAAAAAGAATAAACCCCATCTTGAGAGATTTACTCCAAGAGACTCACTTATCTGTCAATGACTTCATCTACCCACTCTTTGCCAAAAATGGCTCTAACATCAAAGAAGAGGTAGCCTCTATGCCGGGTGTCTTCCAGATGAGCATCGACGAGATAGTCAAAGAGTGTGATGTACTTAAAGAGTTAGGCATAAAATCTATCATCCTTTTTGGTATCCCTGATGTCAAAGATTCGGTAGGAAGTGACGCGATGTGTGAGCATGGTATCATTGCAGAGACTATTCGTCAAGTAAAAGCATCACACCCTGACATATTTGTTGTCACAGACTTGTGTTTTTGTGAGTACACAGACCACGGTCATTGCGGTGTAATAGACCCTGTACTAGAAACAGTTGACAATGACATTACACTTGACAACCTGAGTAAACAAGCAGTAGTCCATGCCAAAGCAGGTGCAGACATGATAGCACCAAGTGGCATGATGGATGGGATGATACAAGCTATCAGAGGAGGACTTGATGCGGCAGGCTTTGGAAACCTCCCTGTCATGAGCTACTCTACCAAATTTGCCTCAGCATACTACGGTCCATTTCGTGATGTAGCAGAGTCTAGCCCAGGCAAGGGTGACAGAAAAAGCTACCAAATGAACCCAGCTAACCGCAACGAAGCCATAGCCGAGTCTGTAGCAGACGAACGTGAAGGAGCAGACATCCTCATGGTTAAACCTGCACTAGCATACATGGATATCATTAGAGACGTAAAAAACAACACTACCTTACCACTAGCAGTATATAATGTAAGTGGCGAATACAGTATGCTCAAAATGGCTGCCAAAGCAGGTGTCATAGACTATGATGCGGTGATGATGGAAACATTGCTAGGCTTTAAACGTGCGGGAGCGGATATTATTATTACGTATCATGCGAAGGAAGCAGCACAGTTACTTCAATAGGTATAGGCATTATTGCCTATTCAAATAAAATAGATGATTATAAATCCCTACTCCAAAAATCTACTTTTATTTTTTTCACTTGGCATCATGCAAACATCTCGTCTACCAAAAATACGATAACGATATTTGGCAATGTATTTATATATAAAATCACGTATTGTTTTGGGAATGTACTTAAAAATAGTCAAATATTTCCATCTGCCATCTAAATATTTTGTTATCTCTATGACTGCGTCACTATAGGTGAAAAAAGTTTCTCCTTGTATAAACACAATACTGTCTACATCTTCCAGCTTATGTTTTTTTAGCAATGCTTTTCCAAAGTCTGACTGTAAGGAGGCAAAATAGAAATACGCATTTGTATCATATCGAATGATGAACTCAACAGCGGATGAACATACATTACAAACCCCATCAAACATAATAATATTCATATAAACTCTTTAAAGATACTCTCCCCATACCTTCTCCAAAGCATTACGTGCAGACTCAACATCTACCCATTCGCCACCAACTTCTGTCATAAACTGTAAAAATTGAGCGATGACTCTTTTTTGTTCTGGGGTGTATAAATCTTTTTTATCTACACCTAAACCACCTGCTTCTAACACATAAATGGTAGAGTCTATGGAAAATGAACCTTCTTTATAGTGCTTGATGATATATGTCATGTATGCAGGTAATGCCCATTTAATACCTGCTGAATCCATGTAATACATCACATCAGAATAAGAAGAAAGGTATTTATCTTGTATATCCGTCCACTCTGTCCACCACATTCTGTCTAGGTTTCGTCCTTTTTGGATAAGTACGTCTCTTTGTTGTAGTTCTATGCGGTCTGCCTGGTTGATGCCTATACCATCTTTTAGCAGTACGTCTTTAAAGGCTGTTTGAATTTCTTCAAGTAGTTGTTCTTTGTCCATATTGTCTTGTATCTCCTCTGGATTGTCTATCTCTTCTTATATATCATTATATGTTAATACCACATTAAAAACATAGTCATACAGTATCCCCTACCCGCGATAGCAAAAGAACACAAATTAAATGTAAAATAATATGTTTACGCACAAAGACCCCTATTTTATCATTATAGCGTGCAAAGCCACTATTAATTTCAACCCTTTTATGTTAAAATGGTTTCTTTAATTTTACATTAAAGCTTAATGTATGAGGATAGTCCTATGAGACATTTTTTAACCCTGAAAGATTTCACTAAAGAAGAAATCTTAGAGATGATAACGCTTGCACAGAAGATAAAACTACAAACCAAACAACGTAAATTTGTACCCTACATGGAAAAACAAACGCTTGGTATGATATTTGAAAAGTCTTCTACACGTACCCGTGTGAGCTTCGAAGCAGGTATCTACCAGCTTGGTGGAGTGGGGTTGTTTTTGTCTAGTAATGACATACAACTAGGGCGTGGTGAACCTATGAAAGACACAGCCAGAGTCATTAGCCGTATGGTAGATATGGTGATGATACGCACTTTTGAACACACTAAACTTGAAGAGTTTGCTTCTTTTTCAAAAGTACCGGTCATTAACGGACTTACAGACTCTTATCATCCTGTACAACTGATGACTGACTACCTTACTATGATAGAGTTTGGGAAAGACAAGAACCCTGTAGTTGCGTACATAGGTGATGGTAACAACATGACACACTCCTGGCTTATGCTTGCCGCTAAACTTGGTTTTGAGCTTAGAGTTGCTACACCACAAGGGTATGAGTGCGAAATAGATATCATCATGGATGCGTTAGAAATAGCCAAAGAAAGTGGTGCAACAATCACCTTTGGAAATGACCCTAAAGAGGCAGTCAAAGGCTGTGATGTTGTCACTACCGACACATGGGTATCGATGGGTCAAGAAGATGAAAAAGAAGTGCGTATGAAAGCCTTTGAAGGGTACATAGTAGATGAGATGCTCATGTCACATGCAAAAGATGATGCTATTTTCTTACATTGTTTACCTGCTTATAGAGGGTATGAAGTGAGTGAAGAGACTTTTGAAAAACATGAAGAAGTGATTTTCACTGAGGCTGAAAACAGACTACATGCCCAAAAAGGTATCATGGTTTGGTTAGATAATCAAAGAAAAGATTGACTTTTTATAAAAGAACGGATATAAACATAGAATGAGCAAACAACCAGAAGATATTTTTAACTTTAGCGAAACGAGTGATGACTGTATAAAATGTGGGAAATGTATCCCCGTTTGTACCATACATCAAGTAAATCCTGATGAAACAACTTCCCCTCGTGGTTTTATAGATTTACTTGGTGCCTACCAGCAAGGTCATTTAGAACTAGACAAAAATGCCAAAGATATTTTTGAGTCATGTTTCCTATGTACCAACTGTGTGGACGTTTGTCCCAACTCTCTTGCAACAGATATGGTCATAGAAGAAGTACGTGCTGACATCGCCGATAAATTTGGTATTGCATGGTTCAAGCGTGGATTTTTCTTCTTACTCCGTAACCGTAAGATTATGGATTTTGTCATGAAGATGGGCTTTATGTTTAAAACCTGTGCTCTAGCCAATGACCCTAAAGACAGAGGGTTAAAAGCAAGATTTTCTCTTCCAATGATAAAAAAAGGCAGACTACTTCCTTCTATGGCAAAAACCTCTTTTTTAAATAGCTACCCAGAAGAGATACCTGCACCTATACAAGAAGAAAAGAATACCCGTATCGCCTTATTTATCGGTTGCCTTGCCAACTATAATTATATTGGGATAGGTGACAGTCTTGTAGAGATACTTGCAAAACTCAACATTGATGTTTTTATTCCTAAAAAACAGTTATGCTGTGGTGCCCCTGCTTACTTTACAGGTGATGTAGGCTCTGTAGAATATATGACAAAAAAAAATATAGAATATTTTGAAAGTTTTATGGATGATTGTGATGCCATGCTTATACCCGAAGCTACCTGTTCTGCTATGATAAAGCATGACTGGCAAGTCTTTTTTAAGAACCATGATATGCCAGAGTGGGAAGCCCGAGCTAAAAAAGTAGCTGAGAAAATCTATATGGCAACTGCATGGTTAGATGATAATACTCACTTAAAAGAGATGCTTCTGGAAAATGGAAAAGCATTTGATGAAGTTGTTACCTACCATGACCCCTGTCATGCCAGAAAAGTACAAGGTATTTATGAGCAACCCCGTAATTTGCTTTCTGCAAATTATCCGATGGTTGAGATGTCTGATCCGAACCGATGTTGTGGTTTTGGTGGGGTCACGTTACAAACAGAAAAGTTTCATTTTGCAGAAGCTGCTGGTAAACCAAAAGCAGCCATGATTAAAGAGACACAAGCGCACTATGTAAGTGCAGAATGTTCAGCCTGTCGTATGCAGCTCTCTGAAGCATTAAACAATGCCCAAGTAGAGACTATTTTTAAAAATCCCCTTGAGCTTATCGCAGAAGGTTTAAAAAAGTAACCAATGTCTTTACTGCTTACCGCAGTAAAGTATTTTTTTGTGGTACTAAAATAAAAATATTTTTTTTATCTTCATGCTTATACCTTAGACTAACCCCTATTTTTTCTAAAATACTATGTACAATATATAGTCCCAAACCAAAACCCGAACTTCTCTTTTCTGCTTGTGAAAATGGCTCGGTATAATATGACAGAGGATGTTCCAAAGCATTTCCTTTGGAAACAACTTCTATCAAACCATGATTTGTTTGCACAACCACACTCTTTTCCTCTCCATACTTCATCCCGTTATCAATCAAGTTTTTTAGTACCAAGGCCATAAGTTTTTTATCGGTAGTCAATCCCATATCTTCAATGCTTATTTCTATTTTTGCATTCTGAGCCATCAAAAGCTCCTGACTCTCTTTTACGATTTCACTCAACATCACATATTCAAAATTTGCCTCAAAACTTTGTGCTGTAACACGTTCTAGTTCAGCAAGTTCAGAGATAAGTTCATTCATCCGTTCAAAAGCCCTTACAAGCACTTTTTTAGTACTTTCATCTTCTAGCATTTCTACTACAATACGCCCTTTGGTAATAGGCGTTTTAAGTTCATGCATCAAGTTTCGCATAAAAAGGTTTTTAGAGCGGCTTAGCTCATTAATATGTACAATAGCATCATCAAAGCTTTTTGCAATTTTACCGATCTCATCATCATATAAATATGTAATGCGTGTCTGCATATCACCTTTGGCAAATCTTTGTATCTGTTTATGCAATTTTTTTAAAGGTGAAAGTTTTTTTAAGACAGCTAAATAGAGCAAAAGTAACAATGCAATAAGAAAAATACCTATACCTACTGCATATTCAAAGTTATAACTCTCAGACCTGTTGTCTTTAAGCATCAGATTATAGCCCATACGTTGGATATATATATAGTGTGCATCTTCTATATCAAATACTCGAACTTGCCCTACTGAAGAACCTCCAGAAAAAACTGTTTTACCTTTTTTTTCTATCTTTTTTCGAATACGTTTTATTTCTTGAGATGAAAGAGGTAAAAGTAAATGTTCTTCATAGAGTTTTTTTAATGCTTCTTTATTTGAACTTTGTTGTAGGTTTGAAAGAAAAGTAATAGAAATAAGCTGATATCGCTTGAACTCTTCAATTTTTTGGCGATCTTTATCCCAAGATAAAAAAAGTAAAAAGGTGGCAATCAAAATAGCAGTTGCCACAGAAAAAAGAATATGAATAAACGTTGTTACAGATAAGTTTTTCATACGCGGTCAGTTAAGAGATATCCAACACCACGAATAGGTTTAATATAGATATTATTGGGATCAATTTTTGCTATTTTTTGCCGTATTCGAGAAATAATCACATCAATGTTTTTAATCGAACTATCATCATCTATATGTTCACTCTCATAAAGAAGCTGTTCTCGGGAGACTGAACCATTTTTATGTTGAATCAACATATGTAAAATATCATATTCCGCAGCAGTAAGTTCTAAAGAATCGCCTTTAAACAGTATTTCCCGTGCATTGCTGTCAATGACAAAAAGTTCTTCTTTTTTAACTACTTTTTCTTCAGCACTTGTGGTACGTCTTAAAATAGTTTTGATACGTGTCACAAGCTCTCTAGGGTCATATGGCTTTGGCATATAATCATCTGCACCTCTTTCCATACCTATAACTTTATCGGTGATATCATCTCTTGCAGAAGAGATAATAATAGGAATATTAGAAAGTTCACGTATTTTAGGTATCACTTCCAAACCATCCATGCCAGGTAAGGTTAAATCTAAAATAATCAGATCAAATTCATGTTGTGTTAGAAGAGAAAGCCCTATAAAAGGATCTTCCGCACCAATCACTTCCATATCATATTTGGTAAGATAATTGGTTAAGATGAGTGCCAACTCTGGGTCATCTTCTATAATGAGTATTTTAATGATGTGAAATCCTTTGTGTGTACTATATGTAATTTTAAAACAATACTATTAATTGTAGGTAAATCATTTTTCACTATAATCCAAATAGACTTTTGTGATGGCTATCAAAAATGAAGTAATCGCAGGTCCCAAAATCATGCCCCAAAATCCATACGTACTCATACCTGCAATAATAGAAAAAAATATGACCAATGAATTAATCTGTATGGTGCTTTTGAGGAAATCTTCTTTTATGACTCGAATAATCATTGGCTTAATAAAAGTATCTGCAATGATCGAAATCATAAGCACAGAATAGGTAGCGAGGATAATCGCTGTTTGTGAATCTATTTTTGTCCATGCATATAGTGATACTGGTGCCCACACGATAATACCTCCAATCACAGGAACCAAGGAAGCAAAACCATAAATTACACCAAACAATAGACCATTGAATCCAAAATAACTCATGATGATACCAAATAGAAAGCCTTCAAAAATAGCAGTGACAATGATAGAATAAAAAACCACTTCCATCGTTGCAGAGACCTCTTGCATCATACGTGTTCCTTTTGCCGAAGAGACAGGCAAGAGTGCTAAGATGACATCAAAAAAACGATTTCCATAATAATTGATAAAAAAATAAAAAATAACTACAAAAAACATATTTTTCATAAATCCAAAACCTGCTTCACCCGCAAGCGTCAAGTACGTTGTTGATTGGTTAATATAATGTGTGATTTTTACATCACTCAGGTATTGTGTACTTAATCTCTCTAAAAAAGGTATCTCTTCAGCAAACTTTTTAACTGTATTCACTGTGTCCCGAATACCTGTACTGTCAATTTCTGATATATATTCAACCCCTGTTGTAGCCATATAGACAATAGGAGCGAATAAAAGTAAAGTCATGAGTGTAGTGGAAATAGCTGCTGAAATATGTGCAGAGTGTGTATAGTCTACCAGTTTTTTTGTCAAGTTAAACGTTGCCATAGTCAGCAACATTGCTACAACCAATGAAAGTACAAAAGGTTTATAAACAGAATATGCTCCCATCAATGCCATGATAAACAAGGCGGTAATCATTAAAGAACTTTTACTCATCAAAAAGACCATCCTTGCGTCCAGAAAGTTTAAAATGTTCATAAGATTTTTGCGTGGCAATCCGCCCTCTCGCAGTTCTTTCTATATAGCCATTGGCAATAAGATACGGCTCTAATACATCTTCGATTGTACCTTCATCTTCACTAAGTGCAGCACCAATGGTACTTAAGCCCATAGGTTTATTTTTTGCACAGACCAATAATTCAAGCAGTTGAATATCTTGTTCATCAAAACCAAGACTGTTCACCCCTAACTCATCCAAGGCATATTTTGCTCTTTTCAATGTAATGTTTGTTTCATCTTCTACCTCAGCAAAATCACGTACGCGTTTTAATAAACGCAGTGCTATCCTTGGTGTCCCACGACTACGTTTTGCCATTTCAACTGCAGCATCTTTTTGTGCAATTTTTTCTAATTTATGAGAAGCTTGTATCACAATTTTTGCTAATTCTTTTGGTGTATAAAACTGCATTCTAAAATGCATACCAAAACGTTCTCTAAGTGGATTTGAGAGCATGCCCGCTCTAGTAGTTGCACCAATGAGCGTAAAACGGGGCAAATCTATTTTAACTGTTTGTGCAGCAGGTCCCGAACCAATGATGATATCTAGCCTGAAATCTTCCATTGCAGGATAGAGTATCTCTTCTATGGCTGGGCTCATCCGATGTATTTCGTCTATAAAAAGAATGTCTCCTTCTTCTATGTTTGTAAGAAGTGCTGCCAAGTCTCCTGCTTTTTCTATCATGGGTGCAGCTGTGGTTTTAATATTTGCCCCCATTTCTGTAGAAATGATATTGGCAATTGTGGTTTTACCTAAACCAGGGGGTCCAAAAAACAATATATGGTCTAACGCTTCATTTCTTTTTTTACTTGCTTCTATAAAAACTTTAAGATTTTTCTTAATTTTTTCCTGTCCAATATACTCATCCCATGAATTTGGACGTAACGTTACTTCATACGAAACTTCTTCATCAAAACGTTCAATCTCAACCATACGTTCCATTAATAAGTATATTCCTCACTGGGAAATTCTCGTCCTTTTACTTCATTTCGGTATTGCTCCAAGCCCTTGCGAATATCTTTTGCACCATCAAAATACTGTTTTACAAATTTTGGCTTAAATGATTCAAAGAAACCAAACATATCTGACCATACGAGTACCTGTCCATCCGTTACATTACCTGCACCTATGCCAATTGTAGGTATTGATACGGCTTCAGTAATAGCTTTGGCAGCTTCTATTTTTACACCTTCAACAACAATAGCAAAAACACCTGCCTTTTCTAATGCTTTTGCATCTTCTATCAAAGCATCTATATCTTCTTGATCTTTTCCACGTATTTTATAGCCACCTTCACTGCGTAAAAACTGTGGCATGAGTCCTATATGTCCAAGTACAGCAATGGAATTTTTCGTTAAGGCTTCAACAATATGTGCCCGCTCTTTCCCGCCTTCTATTTTTACTGCTTGTGCTGATGTCTCTTGATAACATCTGGTAGCATTTTTCACAGCCAGTTTCGCTGTCGTGTATGAACCAAAAGGCATATCAAAGACAATCAATGGCAACTTTGCACCGTTACAAACTGCCTTAGTATGATAAATCATTTGATCCATCGTTGCAGAAAGGGTGTCTTCTTCACCCAAAAAACTCATATTTAAACTATCTCCTACAAGTATCATCTCTACTTCGCCATCAAAAAGCTGTGCAAAAAGTGCATCATAAGCCGTTACCATAGTGATAGGTTCAACACCTTTCATTCTGGAAATTGTAGTTAAAGTTACTTTTTTTTCTATCTTGGGGGTGTGAATACTCATCTTATCCTACTAACATTACCCAATAATAGATGGGTTAAAATTATATTTTTACTCATTTTATCATATAATATTGAAAATATATTACATAAGAAGAAATATTGAAAAAATTAGTTGCTTACATTACCACTGGATACCCCTCTTTAGACTTTACAGTTGATGCTGCTCTTGCTTTAGCTGAAGCTGGTGTAGATACCTTAGAACTAGGTATGCCTTTTTCAGACCCCGTAGCTGATGGTCCTGTCATCGAGGCAGCGAATCTTAAAGCCTTACAAAATGGTTTTAAACTCGCTCATCTATTTGAAGCCTCACAAAAAATAGCCCCACATATAGATACCCTTTGGATGGGTTATTTCAATCCTTTTTATCATAAAGGTATGGACAACTTTATAGCCAAAGCCAAAGAAACTGGGGTCAAGGGTTTTATTATCCCAGATTTGCCTCTGGAAGAAGCAAAGCCTTATAAACCTGCTATTGAAGCCGCTAACTTAAGCCTCATAGACTTCATCGCACCTACAGATACAGAAGCACGTATCAAAGACATAGTCACCGATGCTAAAAAGTTCATCTATCTGGTAGCCTACGCCGGTATTACCGGTGCGGGGAAGAGTGAGGATCTACAGCCTATCATTCATAACATTAAAAAATACTCAGATACGCCAGTATATGTAGGCTTTGGGGTAGATCAAACCACAGCTAACGAAAAAGCCAAAGGCGTAGATGGTGTGATTGTCGGTTCTGCTTTTGTAAAGGTATTACTTGATGAACGTCTCTCCAATACACAAAAGATTCGCAAAATATCTTCCATTGCAAAAGAGATAAAAGAAAAAATAAACACTTAAGCTATGTAGCTAAAAGCCTGTTAAAGTATTTAGAGTATAATTCTCTTAATTAAAAACAAGGCTATCATCTATGGAACACTTTGTCTGGAACATTGACCCCACTCTTTTACATCTAGGTCCACTTGAACTTCGCTGGTACGGACTTCTTTTTGTAGGTTCCTTTTTTCTTGGTGCACTCATACTTAACTGGATATATAAACGTGAAGCTAAAGATCCCGTTGTGATTGAAACATTACTCATATATCTTATGGTTGGTGCAGTCATTGGCTCTCGTTTGGTTCATACTCTTTTTTATGAACCCGAGTTCTATCTTTCTCATCCTTTAGAAATACTTTACGTGTGGAAAGGTGGCTTAGCAAGCCATGGTGGCTTGCTGGGCGTACTTATTGCTTTATATATCTTTGCAAAACGTTACAATGAATCGTATATGTGGATTGTCTCACGTGTGGCTATACCTGGCGCCTTGACTGCTGCATTTGTTCGTTTTGGAAACCTTTTCAACTCTGAGATTCTTGGTAAACCCAGTGAAGTACCATGGGCTATTGTTTTTGAACGTATAGACCTTATACCACGTCATCCTGTTCAGCTCTATGAAGCCTTTGCTTATTTGACAATACTACTGTTTCTTGTAACGTTATATCGTAAAGTCACCCCTGAGTTTGCAACAAGAATACTTCCTGGAACATTTTTGTTTTTAGTTTTTACTGCACGTTTCTTCATAGAATATACGAAAACAAGACAGGCTGCCTATACCACGGATCTTCCTTTTAGTACAGGTCAACTGTTAAGCATACCTTTTATTTTAATTGGTATAGTGTGGATAATATGGGCATTCATAAATAAGAATAAGGCAAGCCAAAAATAAAGGTCTTTTATGACTCAAATAATGATAGAAAAATATGCTTTGGGCATAGATATCGGTTCTACCACAGTCAAATATGTAGTATGTGACAGTCACTTCAATATTTGTGCTAAAGCCTATACTGCACACGATACCAAACAAGCACCTACCCTTTTACGTCTTTTAGAAGAGCTCTCCCAAACACACCCCGATATTTACAACAAAATAGATAAAGTCTATATCACAGGTTCTGGTGCATCGCGCATTGCTCCAACTATCAATGCCCGTTTTGTACAAGAGGTAAATGCAGTCGTACTCGCTGTTGAGCATAACCACCCAGATGTAAGAGCCGTGGTGGAACTTGGTGGACAAGATGCCAAAATCATCCACTTTAAACAAAGCGAAGATGGGAAAAAATCAGTCCTCACCTCTATGAATGACAAGTGTGCTTCAGGTACAGGCGCTACCATAGAAAAATGTACTATGAAAGTTGGTATGGAAAGTGCTGATGTGCAAAAACTTACATTTCAAACGGATAAACTTCACCATGTTGCAGCAAAATGTGGTGTCTTTGCAGAAACAGACATTGTAAATCTTGTCAAAACTTCTGTACCCAGTGACGAAATCATGAACTCCTTGGCTGACGCCATTGTCATGCAAAATCTCACAGTGCTCACAAGAGGAAATACACTTATGCCAAATGTGTTACTCTTAGGTGGTCCCAATACCTACTTACCTTTTTTACAAGAGTGTTGGCGTATGCGTATTGCAGAAATATGGGATGAACGTGGTGTACCCTATGATAAAAATAACATCAACGCACTTATCAATGTACCTGAAAATGCGCAATATTATGCTGCCCTAGGTGCAGTTATATTTGGTGAAGGTGAAGCAAACAACGATAAACCTTTTACTGGACTCATACAACTAAAAACCATGGTCGACACTGGAGGTATGACACAAAATGACAACAATGATACGCCACTTGTCAGTAGCCCAGAAGAGCTACAAGCCTTTAAAGATGCCTATACCATCAAACCTTTTATACCACCTGTACTTACAGAGAAAACAACTTGTTTTTTAGGGATTGATGGGGGATCTACTTCTTCAAAAGCAGTACTTTGTGATGAAGAGGGTGAACTGCTTTTAAAAGTCTATCAACTCTCAGGTGGTAACCCGATAGAAGACACCTTGGAACTCTTAGAAAAAATCAAAGCACAAGACCCTCATGGGCACTATGATATCAAAGGACTAGGCGTCACAGGATATGCCGCTGAAGTTTTAGGTGGTGCCTTGAATGCAGATGCAAATATCATTGAGACTATCGCTCATATGCGGTCTGCACAAAAAGCTTTTGGAGAGAGTATCAATGTCATTTGTGACATAGGTGGACAGGATATTAAAGTGCTTTTTATGGAAAATGGTATGATGAAAAATTTCCGTCTTTCCAACCAATGTTCTGCAGGTAATGGCACACTTCTCCAAAGTATGGCAAAACAATTTGGGGTTCCAGTAGAAGAATTTGCAGATGTTGCCTTTGCTGCCAAACAGGCTCCTTTGTTTAACTATGGGTGTGCAGTGTTTTTAGATACCGACAGAGTCAACTTCCAAAAAGAAGGATACAGTAAAGAAGAACTTTTTGCAGGTATCTCAAAAGTGCTTCCTAAAAATGTTTGGCAATACGTAGTACAAGCACCTAACTTGGCCGCATTTGGTGACCACTTTGTGCTTCAAGGGGGTACGCAATACAACCAAGCAGCACTCAAAGCACAAGTAGATTATATTAAAGACAAGGTCCCACATGCCATAGTAGATGTGCATCCTCACCCTGGTGAAGCAGGTGCCTATGGTGCAGCGATAGAAGCAAAAGATGTAGTAAGACAACGTGGATATGCGACTTTTGTCGGTATGGATGAAGCATTACAAATGACATATACTTCAAGAACAGATGAGAGCACACGATGTACCTTTTGTAGTATCAACTGCTCACGTACGTTTATTGATACGCAAACACCTTCTTCCAAATCGGTACGTTACATTGCAGGATTTTCCTGTGAAGAAGGTACTGTTGAATCCCATGAAGCCTTGAAACTTCTTAAAGACTCAAGAAAAGATTTGCAAAAAAATATCCCTAATCTTGTCAAAAAAGAGTCGTATGCTCTGTTTGCGCCTACCTATGATTTAGAAGAAAAACCAACGGCCTTCACGCAAATAGAAGAACAAAAAGTCAAAGTGACACTAGGGGGATGGGGTCCAACCTTACGTAAAAAAGTGAGTAGAAGCTTTCAGCTAAGTTCAGCAGAACAGTTAGCCCACAGAAAAGAGATCAAAGTAGCCATACCCAAAGTACTTAATGTGTATTCCCTTGCACCATTTCTGCGCACTTATCTTGAAGCCTTAGACCTTAGTCCTATGAATATTGTATTTTCAGGATTTTCCAATGAAGACATGTTCCTAGAGGGTGCTAAGTATGGTTCTGTTGACTCATGTTACCCTGCAAAAGTTGCACAATCCCATGTCTATTCTTTACTTTTTGACAAGAAATATGTTCGTAAAAACTTTGACCATATTTGGTTTCCTGCAGTCACCGAATTACCAGGCTATGTCAAACATACGATGGGGCAAACTTCATGTCCCATTGTCTCAGGAACCCCTAAAGTGGTTTACTCAGCATTTACAAAAGAAAAAAACCTTTTTGAAATCGCCCAAGTAAATTACGTAGAAAATGCCCTGAATTTTGATAACCCAAATTTACTCAAAAAACAACTTTTTTCTACATGGAAGGATCTCTTACACATGAGTGAAGATGAAAATAACTGGGCGGTGGAACAGGCTTGGAAAGCCCTAGCTAAAAATGATGCAGACATCATGAAAGAAGGAAGAGAAATACTTGACAATGCTGTCAAAAATAATGAAGTGGTCATATTGTTACTTGCTCGTCCATATCATTCTGACCCTGGTATGAATCATGAAGTATTAGATGAATTTCAGTCTTTAGGGTTTAAAACCCTCTCTATGCGTGCCATCCCTAAAGATACTAAGTATCTCTCTCAATATTTTAAACATGATATCTCTCACGGTTCAGTAGAGTCTGCCTATGACATTCGTGATGTTTGGGCAGAAAATTTCTCTACAAACTCTGCCCAAAAAGTCTGGGCGGCCAAGTTTGCCGCCCGCCATCCAAATGTAGCTGTACTTGACCTAAGTAGTTTCAAATGTGGACATGATGCACCTACATATGCTATTATAGACAAGATACTTGGTGCTTCACGTACCCCTCACCTTACCTTGCATGATATAGATGCAAACAAACCAGGTGGGTCCATAAAAATACGGGTCAAAACTTTTGCTTACACACTCGATCAGTATAAACAAACACTGATAAACCCTTATAAAAAGGAGCATATCAGCCTCACACAAAAAGAAGGAGTAACAGTATGAGTATCACATGTAGTACAGTTAAAATGACTGATAAAAATGGTGACCTTAACTTTATCAACCAAGAAGCAACACAATGGCAAGAGTCCCCAAAGGAGACTATAGAATATGCCCCTAAAGACGAAACTATTATGCTTGTAGGTGGTCTTACCATTTTACAAGACAAACTTATAGAAACAGCACTACATTCCATAGGTGAAAATTTTGTTGCACTTCCAAACCCTGATTTTGAATCCTTTCAAACAGGTAAAGCTTTTGGGAATCGAGGACAATGTAATCCTACTTATTTTACAGTTGGGAATCTTGTCAAGTATTTGCAAAACCTACGTGATAAAGAAGGGATGTCATCTGAAGAGATAGTCCAAAAATATGTCTTTGTAACTGCTGGAGGATGTGGGCCATGCAGATTTGGTATGTATATTACGGAATATAAAAAAGCCTTGCGTGATGCAGGTTTTGATGGCTTACGTATCACCAGTTTTGAACATGATAAAGGTATCTTTCAAAGCGAAGATGATGAAGAGAGCATCCTTAATCTCAGTCCAAAATTTTTCATTACACTCATTAAGGCTGTCATCATTGGTGACATCATGAATATTTTAGGCTATAAGATGCGCCCTTACGAAGTACATGCTGGTGATGTAGATAAAGCCATGGAAGCGTGTAGAATACAAATTTCACATGCTTTTATGGCAAAAAAGAATCTCACAAAAACACTATGGTATTGCCGAAATATTTTAGAAAAAGTAGAGCTTAACCGCTTACAACCCAAAGCCAAAGTGATGGTAATGGGTGAATTTTGGGCAGCGATGACAGAAGGCGATGGGAACTATAATTTACATAGATTTTTAGAAGCTGAAGGTGCAGAGTGTATCCCCCAACCTATCATCAACCGTTTGTTACTCAGTATTTGGGAGGCAGAACGCAGAGTACAGAAAAAAGAAGAACTTGCAACCCAAACAGAAAAAAAAGTAGATTTTTCAAATGTCAAGAGTCGCATACTTATTAAACTAGCCAAAATAGCTGTCAAAGCACACTTTGGTATGTATGCAAAAGCCATAGGTCTACATGATTATGCAATTCCAAATATGGAAAAGTTGGCTGCAATCAGTGAAGAATATTATACGCTTGATTGTGAAGGAGGAGAAGGGCACTTAGAAGTGGCACACCTCATAGAATCAGTCAAAGAGAACCTTTCACACCTTACCATCTCAGTGAAACCTTTTGGATGCATGCCATCTTCAGCTGTAAGTGATGGCGTACAGTCTTTGGTAACAAGCCGTTTTCCTTCAGCAAACTTTTTAGCCATAGAAACATCAGGAGAAGGTGCAGCAAACTTTTATAGCCGTGTACAAATGGCTCTGTTTAAAGCAAAACAGTCAGCAAAAGAAGAGTTTGAATCACTGACTATACCTGAGACTATGCCTAAAAAAATACACAACTATCTTTACCAACCTCATAGTAATAAGGCTGGCTCAGCTGCAAAACTGGTAGCGAGCCTATAAGAAATCACCCTTATCAGAAACCAAACCTTTTTGCATCAACTTTGAGAAAAAGGATTTTACACCTTTCTTTTCTCCCGTGGAAGGTGCAACTTTATGTAACAATGCAAATGCATCCACACGTTCATCAAGAAATGAAGTATCAAACTTACCTGCAATAAAATCATCATCGTTCACAATATCTTTATGCAATGAGATATTGGTTGTAATGCCTTCAATGGAATACTCATCTAATGCACGTCTTGCTTTTTTCACCACACCTTCCCAATCTAATGCCCAAACAATCAACTTGCCCACCATAGAGTCATAATTGGGTGGTATAGTGTATCCACTGTAAATACTTGTATCTAAACGTACACCAGGTCCCCCTGGTGTGAGGTATTCACCCACAGTACCAAATGATGGCATAAAGTTATTAAGTGGATCTTCTGCATTAATACGGAACTCAATAGCATACCCTCTAAAACTTATCTCTTCTTGCAAGAAGTGGAGTTTATCTCCCTCAGCTAATTGAATCATACGTTGGATGATATCTACACCAGAAGTAATCTCAGTCACCGGATGCTCCACTTGCACACGGGTATTCATCTCTATAAAAAAGATATTATCTGCTTCATCTACTAAAAACTCCATGGTACCCACACTCTCATATCCTAAACGGTACACTGCTTTAGTTGAAATACGATAAATTTCTTTTCTAACAGCTGGATTTAAAAGGGGGGAAGGAGAAATTTCTATTACCTTTTGATGACGTCTTTGAATAGAACAGTCCCTCTCTCCAAGATGCACTACATTGCCATATTGGTCTGCAATAACCTGAACCTCTATATGCCTAGGATTTTCTACAAATTTTTCTACAAACATTTCAGCATTACCAAAATATTTTTGAGACTCTGCTGCTGCTGCATCAAAAAGACTTTTAAACTCTTTTTCTTCTCTTACGATTCGCATACCACGACCACCGCCACCAAAAGCAGCTTTTATCATCACTGGAAAACCAATCTTTTTAGAGATTTCCTGTGCCTCTTTAATATCTGTAATAGGGGTCTCTGTCCCTTCAATGACTGGTACACCTATCGCTCTCATTGCATTTTTTGAAGCAATTTTATCTCCAAAAAGTTCAATGTGTTCTGCTTTTGGTCCAATGAAAACAATGCCATTATTATCACATGCCTTTGCAAAATCTGCACTTTCGGAAAGGAAACCATATCCTGGATGTATAGCATCACATTTATTCTCTTTTGCAATCTGAATAATATTTTGATAATCCAAATATACTTCTACCGGATGTCCTTCAAGCTCGATAGACATATCAGCTTTTTTAACCCATACACCGTCAATGTCAACTTTAGAGTGTATGACCACACTAAAGATCTCTAGTTCTTTACATGCTCTGATAATACGAAGTGCTATCTCACCACGATTGGCAATGAGGATTTTTTTGATTTTTTTAACCATAATTCAAGTCCTTATTATTTTATAAGACATTATATGTAATTTAAAAAACTTATTCTACACTATTTTTGGTATAATTATTATCAATTATTAATAATAAAGTTATCTAAAGTTGGTATTTATGAAACGTAAGACCTTAGAAAAGAAAACAAATATCTCTAATGATTTGATGTATTACATCTATACACATATTGATACAGATATCAATTTAGATGAAGTAGCATCTACTTTTGGAATCAATAAATTTTATATGCATAAGATTTTTAAAGAAATTTTTGGACGTAATATTTATGAGACTATTAAATCTGTACGGTTACAAAAAGCTTCCACTCTCCTACTTACCAACCACTACTCAACCATATCAGATATTGCTCTTTCTTGTGGGTACAGTTCCCAAACTTCATTTATTCGTGTTTTTAAAGAACGTTTTTCTATGACTCCCAAACAATGGCGTCAAGGAGGAGATAAAAAATATTCACAAAAACTACTTCTTACTTCACCTTATGCAAGTATCTCTACAGTATCCTTTGAAGCACTTATCCCTGATATCGTAAAAATGCCAGCGATGCGTGCCTATTATATACGACACAGAGGCTATGAAGAAAATATACGTACCACATGGCAAAAAATACAAGCTTGGATTTTTTCTCATGATACAGAAGCATATACTATGATTTCACTCTTTCATGACAATCCAGCAGTCACACCTCTTTCTGAGTGTCAACATGTGGCTTGTCTGGTACTTGAAGAAAACCTCAATGAAGCAGATACAAGACTCCCTCAACTCTCTATTTCAAAAGGTGTTTATGCAAAATTTGATATAGAAGGCCAAAGAGGAGACCTTCTCAGATTTATACACTGGGTATATCATGAATGGCTTCCAAAAAGTGACTATGAAACCACTACAAAACCGCCCTATGCTATCTATCGAAAGAACCATCATTTAAGTGAAGATGGAGGGTTTGAAATGAGCTTTTATCTTTCTATAACCTTTTAAGACTCTTCTATTTTATGCACAACTTTAGCTAAGGTGTCTTCACTTTGTTCATCAATCTCTAACGCTTGAACCAAACCAGCATTTACATCTTCAAATATTGCTAAATCTATCTCATCTTCACTTTTCGCAACCACACATGTCACTACTGCATCTCCTGTGACATTAACAGCGGTACGTATCATGTCAAGTAATCTGTCAACACCTAAAATAAGCCCTATCCCCTCTACTGGCAACCCAACCTGTACAAAAACCATAGAGAGCATGATAAGCCCTACTCCTGGTACACCAGCGGTACCTATAGAAGCTAAGACAGACATCATTATAACGGTTAGATAACCACCTATGCCTAATTCTATACCATATAGATTTGATATAAATACAGTAGCAACACCCTGCATAATAGCTGTACCATCCATATTAATAGTCGCACCAAAAGGAACAGTAAAAGAGGCAACTGAGTTGTCAATACCCATACGTTTGGTTACTGTTCTCAATGTCACAGGAATAGTTGCATTAGAACTCGCAGTAGAAAATGCAAAAATTTGTGCATCACGTATTTTATTTAAAAAAATGCTTATGTTCAATTTGGAAAAAAGTTTCAGTAACACCATAAGTGTCCCAAAAAGATGAAATAACAATGCAACAATTAACACTACAACATACACAACTAACTGGGCTAACAAATCAAACCCTAGCTCAGCTACTGCCTTAGCCAAAAGTGCAAAAACTGCATAAGGTGCTATAGACATCACAATATTTACCATATGCATCATAGCTTCATTCATCACCTCTATACCTTCAGCAATATTTTGCGCTTTTTTCCCCACCATAAGCAATGAAATGCCTAAGAGTATAGAAAAGAAAATAATCTGAAGCATATTGCCCGATGCAAATGCATGTATCACATTACCTGGTATGATATTCACAAGTACATCTGAAATAGGCGGTGCCTCTTTCCCTGTAAATGATGCACCAGTTACAGTCGAAGCAGTAAAAAAAGGTATGACTATGGCAGCAAAACTTATAGCTACAGCTATGGCTATGGCTGTAGTCAGCATGTAAAGTCCAAAAGACTTTAATCCCACTGACCCTAGTTTTCTAATGTCTCCTATGCCAAGTACTCCTGAGATTAAAGAGAAAAAAACCAAGGGAACTACCAACATTTTCAGCGCAGTAATAAACATTGTTCCTATAATATAAAAAAGTCCGCCCACAATGTATTCATGGGTCAACCCACCCTCAACATTTATACCGCTAAGATTAATCAGCAACCCGACAAGAATACCCAATGCCATTGCCAAAAGTACTTTGCTTGTAAGTGTCATAGATAAACTCCATTAAGTGTAATCTGTATATGTTGTCCTATGTATACATCAGAGTTAACTTCAACTTCTAACAACTTTCCTGCAACATAAACTGTAGCCATCACTTTATCAGATTTCTCTTCAAGTTCCAATACCTCAACAGAGCAATACTTATCGTTTGCAAGCCATAGCTGTCTGGCTGTGCCATCTTGAATAATCTTACCTTGTTCCAATACTAAAACCCTAGAACTTAATGCAAACACATCATGGATATCATGGCTTACCATGATGGTTGTTGTGCCAAAACGTTCATGCAAACGTTTAATTTCATGTTGTAGTTTACTTCGCATCGAAAAATCAAGAGATGAAAGAGGTTCATCCATAAGTAAAAGTTTAGGTTTCTTCATCATCGCGCGACAAAGACTCACACGCTGTTTTTGTCCTCCACTAAGCCTTGCAACATTTCTCTGTCTCAAACTACTCATCTCAGTGAGTTCCAATAATTCGCAAGCCAATGCTTGGTCATTCTGTACAAAAAATAAATTTTCTTCTACTGTCATATTATCAAAAAGAGCATAATCTTGAAAAACAAAACCTATCTCTCTTTGTTGTGGAGGCATATTTTCCCAAGAGTTACCCTCTACAAGTATCTTTCCTTTTGCATGCTCCAAACCTGCCAAAATTCTTAACAATGTTGTTTTCCCTGCGCCACTCTCACCCATAAGGGCAACAAATTCTCCTTTTTGTATCTGCAAATTAATATCCAATGCCATAACACCTTGTGAACCGTGTAGTTGTTTATGTATGTTTATATCTATCATTAAAGCAAACCTATTTTGGTTTTTTGCTTCTGGTTAAACATATACACTGCCAATAAAACACAAAAGCTCATAGCCACCATAATAGCTGCATAAATATGTGCCTGTCCATATTCCATAATCTCTACCATTTCATAGATAGCCACAGATGCTACCTTGGTTTCACCAGGTATACTGCCCCCTATCATAAGTACCACCCCAAACTCGCCTACTGTGTGTGCAAAAGTGATAATAAATGCTGTCACAAGAGAAGGTTTAACATTAGGAAGTGCCACATTTAGTACTGTTTGAAATTTACTTTTCCCTGCAAGGTATGCAGCTTCTAACATATGTTTATTAAGTGTTTCAAAGCCACTTTGTAAAGGTTGAACCATAAAAGGCAAAGAGTAAAAACAAGAAGCCACAACAAGTCCCGTGAACGAAAAAACCAATTTTACACCAAAAATATCTTCTAAAAAACTACCCAATGCAGAGCTTGGAGAGAGTACCACCAATAAATAAAATCCTAACACTGAAGGGGGAAGCACGATAGGAAGTGCAGTAACCGCCTCAAAGAAAGGTTTACTTTTGGACGTAGTTTGAGAAAGCCACCAAGCAAATGGTAATGCTAGAACAAACAATATCAGCGTAGTTAAACCAGCCAATTTAAAAGAGAGCCAAAAAGGAGCAAAATCTATCATAGTACTTTGTACCCAAATGATTTCAAAATTTCTTTTGCCTTAGCACCCAACATAAAATCATAAAAAGCCTTCACCTCATTATTACCCTCTCCTGACTTAAGCATAACCATTCCCTGGTCTATAGGTGTGTATAAATTCTCTTCAAGCTCTACCCAATGTATAGCTTCATGAAAATGATGCATATGTGGAGAAAAAAGAGATGATTTGGCAATGATACCTATATCTACTACCGTAGTAATATAAGTGACTGTTTGAGAGACAGACTCACCATAAACCAATTTATGTCGAAGTTTTTCATAAAGTTTTGCATTTACTAACGCTTCTTTGGCTGCTGCTCCATAAGGTGCAGTTTTAGGATTGGCAATGGCTATTTTGTGGATATCTGAATCTTCCAACACCTGTATGCTTCCATTATAATCCCTCTTTTTTTTAGATAACACTACCAATGCCCCCCGTGCATACACTATCGGTTTACTCACTGTCAGGTTCTCATGATACAACATATCAGGATACTCCATGTTTGCAGACATAAAAATATCAAAAGGTGCACCATATTTAATTTGTGCGCTAAGTTTTCCAGAACTACCAAGAATAATATTCACTTTTGTATTTGGATGGGTCTCATGAAATGCCTTGATTAATGGTTCTATCGCATACCCTACATTTGCAGCTACTGCTACAGTTATATCGGTTGCACCTAAAGTGATGCAACTCCATAGGACAAGTACAATATATTTTTTCATTTGTTTATCTTCCTATCAATATATCTTGAGGGTCTATCCAAAGTCCCACACGTATATCTTCATTCAAGTCTTTGGTTTTCTCTGTTGACATTACAGACACAACTCTAAAGTTACTACCCACATCAACCACAATTTTACTCAAGCCCTTATCACTTTGTATGTTCTCTATAAATCCTTCTATTTGCGGATCTGTGCCTTGTATTTGGCAACTTAGTCTTCGACAATGAATGGCATTTGACTTGATGATGGCAAGCACTTCACTACCTACTTCCAAGCTTAAATTCTCTGCTGCTTCTCTTGTAATATGAGACTGTAAAAAAAATCCATTTTTTAATTGAAGCGAAAGGATACATCCCACTTCACCATAATCAATATTTGTCACAATGGCATACCACTGGTTTCGAGCAGATATCTGTAAAGTAAACCTTTTAATGGTTTTAAATTCTCCACTTCCTATATCTGTCAGTTCTGATAATCTAGCTAAAAAACGTGCGTGTTCTTCCTTTAGCAAAGCATAATTTTTAAGTAATATCTCTCCATAGTCTGTAATGGTTGTACCACCACCATCTTTGCCTCCTGTCTCTCTATATACGATGGGTTCGGGAGAAAGAGAATTCATAATATCTACTGCTTCCCATGCACTTTTATAACTCATTGGCACAGCTTTGGCTGCTTTAGAAATGGAACCATGTTTTTGAATCGCATGCAACAATACAATACGCTTTTCTAGCAAAAAAGGTTTACCTAACATTTCCAAAGTCAAGGCAGAGGTTAGCTTCATAAAAATCCTTATATACTAAACTATATAACGAAAATATTATCATTATATACCTTAATA
>JALSHU010000092.1 GCA_026982075.1 Sulfurovum sp.
AACCTACAATGCATCTACCCCATCAAACATCAACGGATAAAGTAACCCATAAAGTGTTACAAACATCAATGGTACTGCCCAGATAAGCCCTATCCCAAATGCAAGTGCTCCTAGACCAAAAATAAGTCCCAATAAAAATAGAAGTCCAAACACTTTAAACCATTTTTTAGTCACTGTTTTTCTGGAATACTCCATCGCTTCCCATACATCCATACCTTTATCTGCTATGAGTGGCAAAGTGAAGATATATGCAACACTCAAATAAATACCAGGAAGTAATAGGAGTAGCACACCTATAAATGTTAACATATACATTAATAGCCCTGCTAATGCCAACTTCCCCACTAAATGATAATAATTAAAAATAGATTTAAACTCTAAATTTTCTCCACGTGAGTAGTTGATAGCGAGCATAATAATACCAACAATCAAGGGCATGAGTACAGGATAACTCAAGATGGTAACAATTTGCTGATTTAAGTAATTTGGTTCAGCAGGTGGTGGTGGAGACGGAAAAAAAATACTTAGCACAATATGGATCACAATTGCTATAAGTACATATACCCCAAAGGCTGCAAGGAATGTTCCTTTCACCCCTTCAATGCGACGAAATCCTTCTTTAATCATTTCAATAATATCAAAATCATACTCTGGTATATGTTTTACTGATTCATTTTCATTGGCCACAAGTACCCCTTTTTTTAGTTATGTATGATTATAACCTAAATAGATTGATTGTTAAACATCTTTAGATATACTCTCGAAAATTAAATTTAGGAGACATCATGTCTGAATTAAAAAAATTTCGTCTTATTAATAAAATAGAAGGTATCTCTTTTCTTATTTTACTGTTCATTGCCATGCCTATGAAATACAGTTTTGGTATCCCTATGGCTACTAAAATAGTAGGAATGTTACATGGTTTACTGGTGTTTGCATTTATTTACCAAATTATCGAAGCTAAAAAAGAAGCTGGATTTACTATGAAAGAGACTGTACTTTACTCTGTATTATCACTCATACCTTTTGGAAGTTTTTATACAGATAAACTACTTGCAAAAAAGATGACTGTAGCATAACGTAAGCCTTTGGCTACAGCAACTATTAGTACAAAGTATTTAAAATTATAACGTAGTACCCCGCCTATAAATGTCAAAGGATCTCCTATAACGGGAACCCATGACAAAAGTAGTGTCCACCCTCCATACTTAGCAAAAAATACTCTAGCTTTCTGCATCTTTTGTAGTGACACATACCCTTTTTTTTCTAAATAACTTTCACCCTTTAGCCCTAGCCAATAGTTAAACATTGAGCCCAAAGTATTACCCGCAGTAGCAAAGAGCCATAAAAATAAAAGTGAATACTTTTGAGAAATGTTATAAATTAATAGCGCTTCTGACCCAAGTGGTAGTAAAGTTGCAGCTAAAAAAGAGACAACAAAGAGAGTAAAATAGACCATCAGATGCTTTTAAACACCACTTCACCCTTTTCAACAACAGCAATCATCCCTTGACATGCCTGAGAAGGTAATGAGATATATTTACCTAATATCCTAGACTGATGGAAATGTCCTTCTATAACAAGTTCTACTTCTTTATAGTGTTCAAGTATAGATTTTACACGTTTTTCAAAACCGTGAAAAGAATGGCAGATATCTTTTTCTGAGAGTTTTTGCATACGATGATTGATAATCATTTTTTCAAAGGGTTTCAGTAGTCTAAGTGTGATTTTATTGCGTAATATTTTAGAATAGAGATCATAGCCAATGCCTGTAGCATACTTATCACCATGAGAGATAGCTACTTTTTTCTCTCCAAGCGTAAATATTTTGGGTTGTTCTTCTCTGCTATAAATATGTATATTGGGGAACATCTCTTCTAAACAGAAATCGTGGTTTCCTTCAAAATAATGTATTTCTAAAGTATGTGATAATCTTTTAAGTAGTGTTATAGCATCTTGTGAAAAATGTTGTATATACGTATTATGCCCAAAAAGTAAATCAAAGTTATCACCCATCAAAAAGAGTTGTGATGCTTCTATCTCTTGGCTTTCTAGTTTTTTAAGTATCTTAAGAAAGGCATCACCATGATGAGGATAATGAGAATCTGCTATGAATAATGCAGATTCTTTTATCTCACCCAATGTAATCCTCTCTAAATAAAACTATGATACACATTCTGTCTATTCTATTCAGTAGCTTCTGCTTTATTAAGTCTTGCTACATTCGCTGCTACTGCTGCCTTTGCTGCTTTATCCATAACTGCTTTTCTTTCTGCTGCATACTCCTCATCAAATACCTGTTCTTTGACTGTGTCTTCAATACATCCTGTAAGTAGCACAGCTACTGCTAGAAATGATACTATAGTTACTTTTTTCATGATATCTCCTTATTTTGATATACTAAATTATACATTAATATATCCTAAGATACAAGAGATATAAATATCCCGTGCACATAACACATTTATGGCATATAGGGAATAACTGGCAGTCCCATACCCTCATGATATCCACACATAAGATTAGCTGCTGCCAATGCTTGTGATGAGGCACCTCGCAGTAAGTTATCTATAGCAGAACTCACAAACAACGCATTGCCATTTTTTGCAGCAAATATATCACAAAAGTGAGTTCCCGCTGTGCTTTTGATGTCTGGAGGTGTTTCACGTATACGTATAAAAGGATCATTTTTATAATGTTCTTTAAGTACTTCCAAAGGATCTATATCTTTTTTCAGTACCCCATACACAGATACCAATTCTCCACGAGTTGCGGGTATAAGATGCGGAACAAAGTTGACATGCATCTTCACACCATGTACTTTTTCTATCTTCTCTGCAATTTCAGGTGCATGACGATGTTTAAGTGGATTATATGCAAAAATATTTTCGTTCACATTCACAAAGGTATTCATTTCATTTAGTTTTTTACCTGCACCGCTTACGCCTGATTTTGCATCTACAAAAAGTGGACTATGTGTATCAAGGTAAGGTATAAAAGGCAATATACCCAATAGTGTGGCTGTGGGATAACACCCTGGACCTGCTGCTAAATTGGTTTTTTTGAGTGCTTCACGATAGTATTCTATAAGTGCATACACAGAATCATCTAAATGTTCTTTGTCTTCATGTGGACAATAATGTTCTTCATACGTTTCTAGTTCTAAACGATAATCTGCTGAGAGGTCTACAACTTTTACACCTTTGTCTAATAATTTTTTTGCAAAACCCATAGATGCCTTATGTGGAAGTGCTAAAAATACAAGTTCACAACGTTTTGCCACGACATCAACATCTGCTTTTTCAACAGAGAGACTCAAAACATCTACCAGTGAGGGATGTAAAGCTTCAACTGTAATATCACCTTGTGTAGTGGCTAAATAAGTAAGTTCAAAACCATTATGCATGACTAGCATTTTAATAAGTTCTAAGCCGGTATAACCACTGGCACCTACAATGCCTACTTTTATCATAAAATCCTCTTTAATCAATGTTTATCTCAACATATGATACTGCTTCTATATCATATGTCTTTTTACCTGAAGGAAGAACCAATACAACTTCATCCCCCTCTTCTTTTCCTAAAAGTGCTTTAGCCATTGGTGACTGAATAGAGATAAACCCTTTACTAGGATTAGATTCTGTTCCCCCTACAACTGTGTAAGTCACTTCTTCTTCTGTATCTTGATCTGTCATCTGTACGGTTGAACCAAAACTGATGCGTGTATGTGCAAGTGTCGAAGGATCAATCACCTGAGCTCGTCCTACCAAATCGGTAAGTTCTGCTATGCGTGCTTCCATAAGACCTTGTTCATCTTTGGCTGAATGATATTCAGCATTTTCTTTTAAGTCACCCTGTGCTCTTGCTTCATCTATAACTGCTGCGATATTTCCACGTTCATGTGTTTTTAATTGCTCTAACTCTTCTGAAAGTTTCACATATGTTACTCTTAACATCGGCTCTTTTTGCACATCTATTCCTTTGATACTCTAATATAATGATTATTATAGCAAAAAGGTTATAATAACACTGAACTATTACATATGTTATCCACATAGATGATACAAATATATAGGTTGTCACATCTCAGTGATATACCACTGACTTTACATTCTATATTGAGATACATGCGTGCATAACACATATATAAATCTAACAAAAAAAGATACTATGATGAAACATATATTAATTACCAATGACGATGGGTTTGAATCTAAAGGACTTTTAGCACTAGCTGAAGCACTTCAACCTTTTGGGCGTGTAACTATCGTTGCACCAACAACAGAGAAATCTGCTTGTGGTCATTCTCTTACGCTCACAAGACCGCTACACTTTGTAGAACTCAAAGAAGACTTTTATAAACTTGATGATGGAACCCCTACAGACTGTATTTTTCTCTCACTAAACAAACTTTTTGAGAATGAAAATAAACCTGATATTGTAATTTCAGGTATCAATATAGGTGCAAATATGGGTGAAGATATCACCTACTCTGGGACTGCCTCGGCTGCCATGGAAGCTGTACTTCAGGGTATCCCTGCGATTGCCATTTCACAAGTATATAATCGTAGTGGAGAGAGTATAGAGAAATATGGATATGACTTAGCAAAAGAAAGCATCGCACTACTGGTAGATAAAATATTTAATGGCAACTTCCCTCTACCTGAACGTAAATTTCTCAATGTAAATATCCCTCCTATACCTTCAAATGAATGTAAAGGATTTAAAGTTACCCGTGCTGGAAATAAAAAATATGGTTTTCATGCTGAAGTACACTTCAATCCTAGAGGCAAAGAATACTATTGGATAGGTTTACCAAAACTTGAATGGATTGAGAGCAAAGGACATACAACAGACTTTGAAGCCATAGGTGATGGATATGTTTCTATTACACCTATACAACTGGATATGACATCACACGATGATATAGAAAAAATAGGTGCGTGGTTATCATGAGATTTGAACGATGTAAAATGTTGTTTGGAGAAGAAGATTTTTCTAAAATACAAGCTTCAAAAATTTTGATACTTGGGGTAGGTGGTGTAGGTTCTTATGCTTTAGACTGTTTATACCGTTCTGGCGTAACTGATATCACCATCCTTGACTTTGATGTATATGATGAGACCAATCAAAATAGACAGATAGGGTCAGAAGCTGTAGGTATGATCAAAGTAGAACGTCTAAAAGAACTCTATCCCAGTGTCAAGACCATCAATCAACGAATGGATATGGCATGGGTAGCATCATTTGATTTTGAACCATATGATTTAGTCATAGATGCGGCAGATACTACCAAAGTGAAAATAGAAGTGGCTAAAAAATGTTACAAAAAACTCATTATGGCATTAGGCTCAGCCAAACGTTATGATACTAACAAAATAGAAGTCGCTTCCATTTGGAAAACACATGGTGATGCTCTGGCACGAAAGATACGTAATGAACTTAAAAAAGCAAAATTTGATAGAAACTTTTTAGTGGTATTTTCACCTGAAGAAGATAAATGTAAAGAAAAAGGTTCATGTGTTGCTGTAACTGGAGCTGTAGGCTTAACTGTATGTTCTGAAGTGATTAAGAAGATTTTGAAGTAACTATGGGCAAGAAAACCCCATAGTACATTATATTAAACGTTTGTACTTCCACAATGTCCACACTTGTTGGCAGCAACAGGGATATCCATAGCACAATCACCACAAGTTTTTGTTGTAGGAGCAGACTCTTCTTCTGGCTCTTTCATTTTATTATAAGCTTTAATACCTAAGAACATAACAAAACCTAAAATTAAAAATGAAATCGTATCATTAATAAAAAGACCATACTTTATTGCTGGTGCAGCAGCTTTGTCTAATGCTTCCATAGTAGCATACTCTTTACCATCAAGCGCAATGAAAAGTTGAGAGAAATCAACCCCCCCAAGTAACATTCCTACTGGTGGCATAATCACATTGGCGACCAATGACTTTACAACAGTTGCAAAAGCTCCACCAAAAATGAAACCAACCGCCATATCTACCATATTCCCCTTAATGAGAAACTTTTTAAATTCTTCTAACATTCTTTTTCCTTTTTTTTATGATGTTGAATAAGAATTATACTTAAAAAACAGGAGGGGAAAACTTATTTATTATAATTTTCTATTTCTTGCTGCCAACCCTGTTAATACAAATAAAGCAGCGACTGCATAATATACCCACATTGGAATAGGTACAGGGTCTCCTGCAGCATATGAATGTAATCCTGAGAGATAATAGTTTACCCCAAAGTATGTCATTAATACAGAGAAGTATGCCCATGTAGATGCAACATTATAAATAAAATTTGACTTTAATGCAGGTATAAACCTTAAGTGCAATACCACTGCATAAGTCAAGATACTTACTGCTGCCCATGTCTCCTTTGCATCCCAACCCCAGTAACGTCCCCATGATTCATTGGCCCATACACCCCCCAGAAAGTTACCTATAGTCAGTAAAAATATACCAATAATAAGTGACATCTCCGAGAGGTTTGTCAACTCTTTAATCGAACGGTCTATATTACTATGCCCTTCTTTACCTCTAAGTACATATAAAATAAGTACTAACAATGATAGTATAGACCCAAGTCCAAAAAATCCATCTCCTGAGATAATAGTAGCCACGTGTATCATAAGCCAATAAGATTTAAGTACTGGTACGAGATTTGTTATCTCTGGGTTAATGAAAGACATGTGTGCCACAGCCATTGTAATACCTGCAAGTAAAGCCGTACCTGCCAAAGCAAAAGGTGACTTTCTAGCCAGAAGTAGTCCGGCAAATACTGTTGATGCTGCTATAAATACGATTGATTCATAGGCATTGGACCAAGGTGCATGTCCTCCTATATACCATCTAATGGCTAGCCCTATAATATGTAAAGAAAAACCAACAAAGAGTATGCCTAATGCTCCTCTCATTATCCATTTCATAGGAAAGCTAGGTTTCAATACATTGATAAAAGAAAATACAAGTAATGCTAATCCCATCAAAAGATATAGAGGTACCAACTTTCCAAACAACCCTAACTTGTTATACCAAATTTCCATATCTACATGACTTTTACTAGGTAGGACAGCTGCACCGTATTTTTGTTGTATTTTATGTAAACCTTTTAAAGCGATGTTAGCATCATCCCAATTACCTGTTTTTAAGCCTTTCGTAACCATTTGAAAATAGGCTGATATACTTACCTTTACTTCTGACGCCTCTTCTTTGGGAAAGGTTTTGAGTGCATCCATTGGTGCGTACCATTTGTTATTTGCATCATTTGGTTTTGGGTAGATACGCAAGAGTGAGCCTTGGTATGCCATAAATGCAACATTTACTCTTTCATCTATCTTAATAAGTTCCTTATCGTATTGTGTCTTTTCTAATGGCTTTTTACGACTGGCTTCGACTATGGCATCATAAATTTTATAGCTATTGTCCTCTTTATTAAAGAAATCAGAAAACTGAGCATACTTTGTATCTTCATCAAGACCGATATCTAAAGCAATTTTTTTATGTCCTATCTTTATCATAGAGACATTTTGATAACTTTCAGGTTGTGTAATCATCCCCAGTAGTACTTGTGTAGCATCTAACCCGAGAACCGAAGACCTACCTGTAATCTTTGCCACAACTTCATGTGCCATAGTATCTACAGGTTTCATACGCCCTTGATGATCCTGTAATACAAGCTTTCCAAAGTTTTTTGCATGTTCTAAATCATATGATTCCAGTATTTTTGTAAGCTCGGGTGTAACTGTTGGTGATGCTGCATTTATTTGCTGTGGGGCAAACATCATTAGGCTCAGTAAAATAGCTGTTACTGCACTACTTTGTAATTTTCTAGCATTTTTAAGTAGTTTTCTAAAACGCCCACTAGGTGCAAACAATGACCAAATCATCCCTAATGTCATAAGAATATATCCTATATACGTTGGCCATGTACCAGGATCATGATTCACAGAAAGTACCGTACCCTTCTCATCTGGATCATAAGAAGATTGGAAAAAACGGTAATTTCTATGGTCTAGTATATGGTTCATATATATTTCATACGGCATATTGATACTTTGTTCTTTGTCTATAAGTACTACATCAGAAGCATAAGAAGCAGGTGTTTGTGAACCTGGATAACGTTCTAACTTAAATTTATCAAGTTTTATGGAAAAAGGTACTTCAATAATTTTAGAACCCAAACGTATATTAATGTCCACACCATTGAGTGTAAATTTTTCTAGCTTTCCAGTTCTCCCTTGGAAAGGTTTAAAATCGATGATTTTACTTTTGTCTCCTACACTCACTTTAAGTTTTACAAGTTCAGGCATACCAGATTGTGTCTTCAAATTATTTGAAAATGTTTTTAAACTTGATTTTTTATGTATGTCTTTAAGTACTACCGCATTTGAACCAAATCTAAACAACATACGTTGTGTCAAAGGAGCTTTGCCACTTTTAATTTCACTTGATTCTTTTGTATCCATATTGAGTGTTTTAATGATAAATGGAAACTCTAAACTCAATGCACCAACTTCTCCTTGTATTAAAAATGTTGGTTTGTCTTTTGCTACTTTTGTAGGTTCATAGGCGATATAGAACGAACCAAAATCTTTAATATCTCCTTTGGAAAAATAATGTATTTTACCTTTTCCTCCTGCTGAGACTTTAAACTCTAACAGTGTTTTTCCATTAGGGTCAGAAACTACTTTTTGCTGCATAGTAGGAAGATACTTTAAAAGTTCTATGTCCACTTTTTCATTTTTCAGTGTGAGTGTTTCATGCATACTATTTTTAGTCATACTTGAAAAGTAAAGTGCTTTTTCCAATTCATTTTGTGTTTCACCATCGCTCACAACCACCTGAAGAACTTTTTCCGCAGAGACCATCGTATTACTTATATCTCCCTCACGAATATGCATCATACCTTCATACCCAACATAACGTGTAATAGCTGCACCTAGTGCAATAAGAAGAAAAGAGAAATGAAAAAGAGCCACAGCAGGCTTAGATTTGTATGTTTTATATTTAAAAATATTATAGACTACGATAGCCACAAAATATGCTAAAAACACTTCAAACCACTTGGCCTTATAGACCAAAGCCTGCGCGGTCTGTGTACCATAGTCATTTTCTATAAATGTAGCTCCCCCAGCAATCACAGCAAACAAAAATAGCATCAACACTGCCATTTTCATAGAAAAAATATACTTCATTCCTAAAATCCTTCTTCTTCATAAGATAAGTAAAGGATTATAGCCGATATTTGCTAACTGAGTGTTAATATACATCAAGTCATCTGATATTCTCTCATAGAGATTCTTTCTTGTTAGCTAAAGCTCTAAAACCAACCTAAACCCTATAAAATAATTTTTCCCTCCCGAACCAAGATTGATACGTGAAGTAGATGAGCATTTATCGGCATCTGCATTATACGAACCGCCACGAAGTACCCTACCTTTGTCACTAGCAACGCCGTACGCTGAGCCATTACATGGTGTATCGCTATAGTCCTCAGTATATCTGTCCAAACACCATTCCCAGACATTGCCATGCATATCATACAGTCCCCATGCATTGGGTTTTTTAGTACCTACATCATGGGTAACCTTGCCTGAGTTTTCTACATACCACGCATACTCGCCAAGTAAACCCTCATCATCACCAAAGCAAAACTTACCCTCTGAGCCAGCACGACAGGCATACTCCCACTCAGCTTCAGTGGGTAGTCTATACTTCTTCCCTTCACGCTCACTCTTCCAAGCAGCATAGGCATGTGCATCTGTCCAACGCACACGACG
>JALSHU010000093.1 GCA_026982075.1 Sulfurovum sp.
GTTTCTATTTGTTCTACCATCTTTCCACCTGCACTTATCACTATGCTCTCATGCCCAAGTTTTACAAGTTCGCGACTAAGTTCCATCGTGCCACGTTCTACACCACCTTCGTTGAGTTCTGGTAAGAGTTGTACTATTTTCATGTTATTGCCTGTTGTGTATAATAGGTAAAATCTATTTTTTTGTTTTTATTCTTTATTGTACCATCAAAGATATATACATAGTCCTTTTGGGCTAATGTATGTATAAACCTTGTAAATTTATTATCCTTTTTGCTTTTTAAAGGTAAGACAACTACATTCGCTTTGCCATATGAAATTGCTTCAGATATCATCGATGTGCTGTCTCCTGTAATAAATATAGTTTCACATTGTTCTAAAAAATCAGGGATAGGATTCACTGGTTTTTTTGAAAAGATAACTTCATACCCAAAACGATAAGATTCAACCAACCTTTCTACTGTAGCAGTAGTACGTGGTGAAGTAGTAATAGCTATTTCATACTCTTCGTAATATGTTTGTATAAAATCTAATTGATCTTTTAAATTCTCTACAGACATATGGAACACTTTATTATCGCCCCCGATAACGATACCTATTGATTTCTTCTTTTTCTTATGATAAATGCCTTGAGGTTCCACATATGCAAAATTCGCTGGTAGTTCTATCATGTTTTTTTGAGGTACTACTGCATCATGATGTTGCATATATATCAAATCAAAATCAAAACGATATCCCTTGGGAAGCATCATAGTAATAGATTTTGCGTGCATCTCTTGTGCCAATACTTTGGTAGCATAATACGTCCCAGAACCTGCACCTACGACCATCTCATATGTGTTGTTAAGCTCAAGATTAAATAAACCTTTTGATTGGATACCCATATAATCAAATAGATATGATAATACTTTAAAAAATTTTGTTTTAAATTTCACCTCTACAATATCATACGTGTAATTTAAGTACTTTGCAAAAGCGATGGATTGATTTACATGCCCCATACGTCCATCACTTAAAATCAATATCTTCTTCATATACGCCACCGATTATGCATCCAAAACCATTGAGATGGATATTGCCGAATGATATCTTCCACCGCTGTAGTATATTCTTGAGTCAAAGATACTAATGTATCCTCTCTATCATCACCTTCATACTCTATGGGCTCATTGATAATCATTTTATACTTTCCACTCTCTTGTCTAGCTATAAAAATAGGAACAATCAAGGGATCAAACTTTGATTTTAATAAAGCTACTGATAATGTCGTCTCTGCAGGTGTTCCAAAAAAATCTACCTTTGCACTGTTTAAATCACCCGATTTTTGATCTATCAGTAATCCTACTGCCTGTGCATTTTTGAGTCTCTTCGCCATAGCAAGCATGGCTTTATGTTTAGTCGTAGGTTTATTACCATATTTGCTTCTAAACGGCAGTGTAATTTCCTCGTCAATGTAAGTGTTGTTTCCTTTTCTTCCCACAGCCAACATCGGTAGGCCATGTTTGGCTAAAAAATGTGCAGCCAACTCCCAGTTAGAAAAATGTGCCGTCACTACTACTATCCCTTTGGGACTAGATTTCGCAAGGTTGTTTAATTTTTCTTCAGCCTCTTCAAAATTCACGATTGCTGCATCTATATCAAAACGATCGACCAACATTAACAATATCTCAGTAATGGTTTTTGACAATTCCACATACACTTTCTTTGAAAGTATCGCTACTTCCTCGATAGATTTTTCAGGATACGCCATTGTAAGATTTTTTATAGTTAATATACGTCTTTTCTTATCTACTCGATAGACCAACAATGCTAAGCCTTTTATACAACTATACATAAAAGACTTTGGTGTCACTTTTGCTAAGTATAAAAACAATTTCACCAAAGCATATTCTATCTTTTCTCTCATCTCTTCCCCAATATTACTAGGCTTTATTTTACCCAAATAGCCTAAAGGCTTAACAAAAGGGGAAGGCTTTTTAATATAATTTGCTATAATCATAAGAATTTAAATACGCAGTGAGTAATAAATAATGCATAACCACAAAAATGCCTACCCTAGTTGGAGAGCAAGATTATGATTGGAATCGTCGATTACAACATGGGTAACTTAGCCTCTGTCATCAACGCTTTTGCAAAAGTAGGTATAGATGCCAAGCTTGAGTCTGACCCCTCTAAGCTTAACCAATATGACAAACTCATCTTACCAGGAGTAGGTGCATTTGCTGATGCTATGGAACACCTTAAAGAAAATGGTATGGATGAGGCAATTGTTGCTTATGCACAAACAGGTAAACCGCTCTTAGGGATTTGTCTGGGTATGCAACTACTCTTTGATAGTTCACAAGAGTTCGGTACAACTCGAGGACTAGGACTTATACCCGGGAACGTAGTCGCATTTGATAAAACTAAATTTGACCATAAGCTCAAAGTACCTCACATGGGCTGGAATGAACTTTTTGTACAAAAAAACACCCCATTGTTTAGTGGATTAAAAAAAGATTTTTATCTTTACTTTGTCCACTCCTTTCATGCAGAGTGTAATGACCAATATACTATAGGGAAAACACACTACGGATATGAGTTTGTCTCTGCTGTGCAAAATAAAAATGTTTATGGCATACAGCCTCACCCAGAAAAAAGCCATGAAAATGGACTAAAAATCATAGAAAACTTCGCAAAATTATAGGAATAATAACAATATGACAATACTACCCGCAATTGACCTCAAAGATGGAAAAGCCGTAAGACTCAGTAAAGGACTTATGGAGTCCGCAAAAATATACTCAAATGAGCCCTGGCAAGTGGCTAAAAAGTTTGAAGAGTTAGGAAGTGAATGGGTACACCTTGTAGACCTTAATGGTGCTTTTGCCGGAAAACCTGAAAACCTAGAACAAATTAAAAAAATTCGTGAAAATTGTAACCTAAAATTAGAACTCGGTGGGGGTATTCGTGATGAGGAAACCATCAAAATGTATCTTGAACTAGGCATTGATAGACTTATCCTAGGTTCTATTGCTGTAAAAGATGCGCAGTTTGTAAAAAACATGGCTGCAAAATACCCCATAGTTGTTGGTATAGATGCTATCAATGGTATGGTAGCTGTTGAGGGCTGGGCTGAGACTTCCAATATGAAAGCAACTGATCTCGCACGTGAATTTGCTGCTTGTGGTGTGCAAGCTATTATCTGCACAGATGTGGGACGTGATGGTATGATGACAGGGGTAAACATCGAATTCACCAAAGAAATACAAGAAGCATCAGGATTGGAGACTATTGCTTCTGGTGGGCTCAAAAATATGTCAGATATCAATGGACTTATAGACGCTAAAATAGATGGGACTATTGTAGGTAAAGCCTTTTACGAAGGCACATTAGACCTTGAAGTTGCATTTAGAGTGGCAAATGCAAAGTAAATATTCTGAATTAACTATCACCTTGAATGATGAATTTGTAGAATTTATTGCTGATTTTGTTGCAAATCTTGTAGATGATGGTGTAGAATTAAGTACTGGTAAAATTATTGTACGAAGTGAAGCTGATTTAACTTACGTTAAACATGCGCTTGTATCCTTGGAAGGTACTTTAAACGGTGATATACAACTACACTATCTTTTAGAAGAAAAAGATAGCCAAGACTGGATTAAAAATTATCAAGACTCTATAGAACCCATAGAGGCAGGTATATTTTATATTTTTCCAAGCTGGTATATGCCTAAAAAGAATTTTATTAATATTAAAATAGATCCTGCTTTAGCCTTTGGATCAGGACATCATGCTACAACTTATTCATGCTTGACAACTATCTCTGAATATGTAAAAAATGGTGATACTATCATTGATGTAGGGTGTGGTTCCGGTATATTAGGTCTTGCATGTAGAAAAATCGGTGCTACAGTTGAACTCTGTGACACAGACCCTGTTTCAGTTGAAAGCTGTCAAGAGAACTTCATATTAAATGAAGAAACCTATACTAAGCTTTGGGAAGGGTCGATAGATAAAGCCACTAATACTTATGATGTAGTTATAGCAAATATCATTGTGGATGTACTCAAATATATTGCCAAAGATTTAAAGTCCGTTTGTAAAGAAAATGGCTTCTTAATACTCTCAGGTATCTTAGACAAAAAAGAAGCATTGGTGCAAGAGTCCTTTAAAGACTTGAAATTGGAACAAAGAATCCATAAAGGTGAGTGGGTAACACTTGTTTATAAGAAACAATAGATAAAATCTCACAGAAATACTGTAAAACATAAGGATAATCATTCATGGCTAACCAAAATAACAATAATCAAGATAATAATAACAATAATTTTTTCAACAACAACCCTCTGTTGGCATTTGCAATCTTTTCCATCATCATCATTATGATTTTTAAATCATTTGTAGGTGATGGTGAAAGTCTTGGAAATATGATGACAGGAGGAAATAATGTAACACAAACCAAATCTGTCAAATACTCTGAAATTAAAACAGAGATAGAAAAAGGCACTATTAAGTCTGTCAAACTTACTCCCACCACCATAGAAGCTATAGCAGATGATAACGGCCGAATAACCCGTTTTGTTGCACAGAATGTTCCTACCTACGATAAAGATCTTATCCCTCTTTTAGAGAAAAAAGGTATTACATATGAGGGTATCATGGGTGGAGGATTCATGTCTGAACTTTTAGGTTCCCTACTCCCGATACTCATCTTTTTTGGTATTTGGATTTTCCTTGCTAAAAAAATGTCTAAAGGTATGGGTGGAGGAATACTCGGTGCAGGAAAAGCAGATAAGCTTATTAACTCTGAAAAGCCAGATACAAAGTTTTCAGACGTACAGGGAGTAGAAGAAGCCAAAGATGAAGTGAAAGAAATAGTAGATTTCCTAAAATTTCCAGAACGGTATATGGAACTAGGAGCTAAAATCCCTAAGGGGTTACTCCTTGTAGGACCTCCAGGAACTGGTAAAACACTCCTTGCAAAAGCAGTAGCGGGTGAAGCTTCTGTTCCTTTTTTCTCTGTTACTGGTTCAGGGTTCATTGAGATGTTTGTAGGTGTCGGAGCTAGCCGTGTTCGTGACCTTTTTGCACAAGCTAAAAAAGAAGCACCTTCTATCATTTTTATTGACGAAATTGATGCAATTGGTAAATCTCGTGCATCAGGTGGACAAATGGGTGGCAACGATGAAAGAGAACAAACACTGAACCAACTCTTAGCAGAGATGGATGGTTTTGGTACAGATACACCTGTGATTGTTTTAGCTGCAACGAATAGACCTGAGACACTTGATGCTGCCCTACTCAGAGCTGGACGTTTTGACAGACAGGTTCTTGTTGATAAACCTGACTATGATGGACGTTTAGCCATTTTAAAAGTGCACTCAAAGGGTGTTAAACTCTCTAAAGATGTAAATTTGAGAACCATAGCCAAGCAAACTGCCGGACTAGCAGGTGCTGACTTGGCAAATATCATAAATGAGGCAGCATTATTGGCCGGTCGTTTTAATAAAAAAGAGATAGAACAATCTGACTTATTAGAGTCCATTGAGCGTTCATTTGTTGGACTCGAAAAGAAAAACCGTAAGATTTCTGAAGTAGAAAAAAGAATCGTAGCCTACCACGAAAGTGGTCATGCACTCATGGCAGAGCTCACAAAAGGTGCAACACGTGTCACCAAAGTATCTATCATTCCTAGGGGGCTTGGGGCATTAGGATATACACTTCACCTTCCAGATGATGAAGACAGGTTTTTAAAACAAAAACATGAACTGATGGCTGAGATAGATGTACTCCTTGGAGGTCGTGCAGCAGAAGAAGTATTTATAGGTGAGGTGAGTACAGGAGCAGGTAATGATCTAGACCGTGCAACTGCTATTCTTAAAGACATGATTTCTGTATATGGGATGACTGATGTCGCAGGTTTAATGGTACTCTCTCGTAGCCAGAATTCATTTTTAGGTGCAGGGGCTGTGTCCACTGACTATAGTGAAAAAATGGCTGAAGACATGGATAATTATATACGTTCTACCTTACATGAACGTTTTACATTTGTTAAAAAAACACTCAATGAATATCACCAAGCTATAGAAAATATGGCTGCTATACTTCTTGATGTTGAAGTTATCGAAGGGAACAAAGTACGTTCTATCATTGAGGAATTTGAAAAAGACAATAATATGCCAAGCCGCCTAGCACATGGAGATAAAATAGCTGCCGCAGAAGCCAGAGCAAAAGCTGAAGAAGAAGCCGATAAAGACACCTAAATCTATGAATAAATCTAACCTTATCTATATCCTACCAAACCTATTTACTGCAAGTAGTATTTTTGTAGGCGTGATAAGTATTGTTGAAGCCAGTAAGGGGAATTTTAATTCAGCTGCATGGCTTATCCTTCTTGCCCTGGTTTTTGACGGACTAGATGGAAGAATTGCAAGAATGACAAACACTACCAGTCAATTTGGTGTAGAATTTGATTCACTCGCAGATATTATCTCTTTTGGCATTGCTCCATCAATGCTACTTTATTTCTTTACAGGTGTGGATTTCGGACGATTCGGTATCCTGGTTTCAGCAGTGTATGTCATTTTTGGTGCTATACGTCTGGCAAGGTTTAATATATCAACCGCAAAAACAGACCCCAATGTATTTATAGGACTTCCTATTCCAACTGCCGCAGTATTTGTTTCCATGTGGATACTTTTATTTCATAAGTATGCATTTCATGACTATAGTATAGTCTTACTCTTTCTTACACTGGGAGTGGCTATATTGATGGTTAGCAACTTTAGATACCCTTCCTTTAAAAAAGTACAGCTTGACAGACCTATGGTATTTAAAACCATGATACTCCTCGTTCTCATTGCTTCATTACTATACCTCTTTTCAATAGAGGGTCTAGCCATCATTATCTTTGCCTATATACTTTATGGTCCATTACGTGCTTTACGTAGTCTGAGTTTACGTAAGATAAATATTAAACGATAATTCTTCTCCCTTGTTATTTATTTTAATTTACAGTATACTTACAAAAAATATAGGAGAGCATTATGAAAAACATTATACATAACCATACTATTTTTACTAAAGATAGTTCTCTCCTGCTACTGCTCACACACTAATAGTTCCAAACTATCCATACACTTTTTCACATAATACAAAATTAGTTACTAATAACTACAATTTAGGTAAAATTAGTCCATTATTCAGCGTATATCGCTTTTACATACTGAAGGTAATAAAATGAACAAAGATATAATTAAAATATTTGATACAACATTAAGAGATGGTGAACAGAGCCCTGGGGCTTCTATGAACACTGAAGAAAAAATCCAAATCGCTGTGCAACTAGAACGTTTAGGTGTTGATATCATCGAAGCCGGGTTTGCAGCAGCTAGTCCTGGAGATTTTGATGCTATAGACAAGATAGCACAACGTGTAACGAACTCCACTGTATGTTCATTGGCACGAGCCATAGACTCAGATGTCAAGGCAGCTGGTGAATCTATATCAAAAGCGAAGATGAAACGTATTCATACGTTTATCGCAACTTCTAAAATACACATGGAATATAAGCTTAAAATGACACCTGATGAAGTCATTAAACGTGCCGTAAAAGCAGTTGAATATGCACGTACTTTTGTGGATGATGTAGAATTCTCATGTGAAGATGCAGGTCGTTCAGACATCGGTTTTATGAAGGAAATAACTGATGCAGTTATTGACGCAGGTGCCAGCACCATTAACTTGCCAGATACTGTAGGATTTAGACTTCCTTTTGAAATAGGTGCTATGGTAAAAGAAATGAGTGCTTATGTCAAAGAACGTGCCATCATCTCTGTGCACAATCACAATGATTTAGGTTTAGGTGTTGCCAATTCATTAGAATCAGTTATCAATGGAGCAAGACAGGTAGAATGTACTATAAATGGCTTAGGTGAGCGTGCAGGAAATGCTGCATTAGAAGAAATAGTCATGGCGTTAAAAACACGTTCTGATGTCTTTTCACAATATGACACAAATATCAATACGAAGGAGATATATCCATCTTCACGATTGATTGCCAATATCACAGGTATAGAACCTCAGCCAAATAAAGCTATTGTGGGTAAAAATGCTTTTGCACATGAAAGTGGTATTCATCAAGACGGTATGTTAAAAAATAAAGAAACCTACGAAATCATGCGCCCAGAAGACATAGGCTTAGATATGAATGATACCTTGGTGTTGGGTAAACACTCTGGACGTGCAGCATTTAAAGACAAGTTAGCAAAATTAGGATTTACTTTAGATAACAATGCCTTAAATGCCTCTTTTGAACGTTTTAAAATCTTAGCCGATAGGAAAAAAGATATCTATGATGATGACTTAAGAGCCTTAGTGACCAATGAGATGACAAAAGCCACACAAATCTATGAGTTGATTTCCTTACAATTAATGGACTGTTCTAATGGTGTTCCCTCTGCTGCTGTAAAGATCAAAAAAGATGATAATGAAATAATAGAAGCAGGGATAGGTGAAGGTACTATAGATGCCGTATTTAAAACTATTGACCGTATTTCAGGCTATGAAGGAAGATTGGATGACTATAAAGTAAAATCCGTCTCAGAAGGTAAGGATGCATTGGCAAATGTAACTGTGAAGGTTTCATTTAATGATGATCCAGCCATCATAGGACATGGATTAAACATAGATACCATGTTAGCCTCAGCAAGAGCATATATAGGTGCTTTAAACAGCTATTTAAGTATGGAAGGTAAATTAAAGGCAAGGTATACAGATAGTTCGAAAACTGTGTAATTTACAGGTGTGTTATTATGCACACCCTACATATACTTCTTCAGAACCTCTGGAATCTCAATAGAGCCATCTTCATTTTGATAATTTTCCATAATTGCTACAATAGTACGTCCCACAGCCAATGCCGAACCATTCAGTGTATGGACTAATCTATTTTTCTTCCCATCTTTAAAACGTATCTTCGCACGTCTTGCTTGAAAATCTCTTGTATTAGAAATAGAACTTATTTCTCGGTATTGATTTTGTCCTGGAAGCCATACCTCTAAGTCTATAGTAGTAGCGGCAGAGAAACCTAAGTCACCACCACAAAGTTCTACAACTCTATGAGGTAGTCCTAGTGCAGTAAGTATATCTGAAGCATTGTTTACCATCATTTCAAATACTTCTTCTGATTTTTCTGGATGTGCTATGGCTACCATCTCTACTTTATTGAACTGATGTTGTCTTATAATACCTCTCGTATCACGTCCAGCAGAACCAGCTTCTTTTCTAAAACACGGTGTATATCCTGTCATTAGCAATGGCAATTCTTGCTCTGCAAGTATCTCATCATGATACATATTAGTTAATGGCACTTCTGCTGTGGGAATCAAATACAAATCTTCATCATCTATTTTGAAAAGATCATCACCAAATTTAGGTAATTGTCCAGTGCCTTGAAGCATCTTAGCATTATTTATAAACGGCACAGAATACTCTATAAAACCTTTTTCGGCATTGGTATCAAGGAAAAAGTTAATGAGTGCTCTTTCTAGTCTAGAAGCTTCTCCCTTAAGTATAGAAAATCTAGACCTAGCAAGCTTAACTCCACGTTCGAAATCAATCCATCCGTTAATCTCAGCAAGTTCCCAATGCTCTTTAGGCTTAAAGTCAAAATTTCTAGGCTCTAATACCTTACGAAGTTCTACATTCTCTTCTTCATCTGCGCCCTCAGGCACAGAATCATCAGGAAAATTAGGCATAGCCAGTGCTACTTCATAGAGTGCC
>JALSHU010000094.1 GCA_026982075.1 Sulfurovum sp.
ATTTGTTATCGTATTTGCCCTACAGGAGCACTTAGTAGTGATGGAAAGTTTTCATTGATCCATTTTGATGCAATGCTTTGTGTGAAGTGTCGTTTGTGTCATGATGTCTGTGAACCTGATGCTATACAATTACAAGCAGGATTTGAGATCAAAGAATTTTTTGAACCAAGCCAGAGAACGTTGGCAAAGTTTGACATTAAACGTTGTAATGAATGTGGTAATAATTTTACGTATACGACTGGGGAACAGACTTGTCCCCGTTGCAGGATAGAAGAAGAAGAAGCCATGTTCTTACATAACAATGCCAAAAAGATGCAAGATTTTTTAGAAGATAAAAAAGAGGAGGATTAAGTGCAACCACACGAGATAAAACCTGATACAAAATTATGTACCATACTTGGTTATAATGCACAAACAGGTTATATGCGACGTTATTTTAATAGAATAATGAAACATAATGGTCAAAATGCAACGGCTATAGCACTTAATATTACAGATGAACATTTTGAGTTTACTATGCGCAGTGTAGGGCAGTCAAAAGTAGATAAAATGATGATTGAACGTGAGTTTTCTGAGCAGGCTATTTCTTATTGTGAAAATCTTGATCGTTGTGCTACAAGAGAAGGTCGTGTTGATTTTATAGAAGTAAGAGAAGGTAAAGTATATGGATATTGCCTAGAAGATGAAGCACATGCTTTATTTGATACACCTAAGTATTTAGATGATCAAACAGTGTTTGTAGCCAAAATGATGATTCTTGCTTCCCGTTGGTATGGTACGAAGATAGATATTGATGATATTCCACTATTGATAGGAGATAGAGATGCGTGATATGGATGATTTAAGAAAAGAATTTGAGAATTTTGATGATAAAAACTTTGCTCAATTTGGTGGAGATGGTCAATGTGCTACAGAAAATGAAGTGGACTTAAAAGACTATCCTTCATACACAGAAGCACTGTATGCTAAGCTCATAGCACCCTATGTTTCTGGTATTTATATCTCTCGTTGGGATATTAAAGATATCGCATTGGTTGCGGGCGACTCTATGGCGATTCATCCACGTAAACGTATGTTTGAATTGTTGATGAAGTATGCAACAAGTAAAGAAAATATGCAGTCTGTACTTGATGCACTTAAAGCACATATGGAAGATAAAATCGCTATTTATAATGAGTTTATATCAAACTATCCAAGTTCAGCTGAAGTTTTCCAGCCTAAAATTGATAAAGCTAGAAAAACCATGAAGATTTTCCCTCAGATTATCCAAGAGTATTTTGAATAATCCAAGTAATATAAGACATTTTATAATTGTGCAAAAATAGCTTCTGCACTCTCCTTGGCATCCCCAAATAACAAGCGCGTATTGTCTTTATAAAAGAGTGGATTATCTACACCAGAGTATCCTGTAGCCATAGAACGTTTCATGACTATGACATGTTTGGCATTCCATACTTCAAGTACGGGCATACCTGCAATAGGGCTTGTCGGATCATCTAATGCTCCTGGATTTACGATATCGTTGGCACCAATGACTAAAACAACATCTGTTTTAGAAAAATCTTCATTGATTTCATCCATTTCAAGTACAATGTCATAAGGTACTTTTGCTTCAGCTAAAAGTACATTCATATGTCCGGGTAAACGTCCAGCTACTGGATGGATGGCAAAGAGAACCAGTACATCTTGGTGTTGAAGTTTTTTTACAATATCAGATACGATATGCTGTGCTCTTGCTACTGCCATACCATATCCTGGAACAACGATTACTTTTTTAGCATCTTGAAAGAGTTGTACCGTTTCTTCAACTGTCGTAGATAGAGCTTCACCATGTTCTACATCTTGATTATTGCCACTAGCACTTACTGTAGTTCCAAATCCACCTGCAATGACTGAAATAAAACTACGGTTCATCGCACGACACATGATATAAGAAAGGATAGCACCAGAACTTCCTACTAATGCACCAGTAATAATAAGGAGATCATTGGAAAGCATAAATCCCGTTGCTGCTGCTGCCCAACCTGAGTAACTGTTAAGCATAGAAACGACGACAGGCATATCTGCTCCTCCAATAGATAAAACCATGTGTACTCCAAAGAGTAGGGCTATAAAAGTCATAAATAATAAAGAAGATATAGCTATTGTAGAACTTTGTGCATCGATAAAAATGATAAGTAAGTAAATGGATAAGAGAAGCATCAATACATTCAACCAATGACGTGCAGGTAACAAGATAGCTTTACCAGAGAGAACCCCCTGCAATTTTCCAAAAGCAATCAGAGATCCTGTAAAGGTGACAGCACCAATGAATACACCAAGATATATTTCAACATTATGAATGGTTTTTTCTACACCATAAAAATGTGAAGAAGGATCAAGGTAGGTTGCAAAGCCTATGAGTACAGCTGCTAGACCAACAAAACTATGTAGCATAGCTACAAGCTGCGGCATACCTGTCATTTCTATTTTTTTGGCAACATACATACCTGTGAGTATTCCAATAATCATTGCTGAGAAAATAACACCATAAGAAGTAACCTGACTGCCAAGAATAGTGGCAACAATTGCGATAAACATCCCCAGCATAGCATAGATATTTCCACGACGTGCACTCTCCTGTCGGCTGAGTCCACCAAGACCTAAAATAAATAAAATACTAGCAATAATATATGCAGCAGTAATCATACCTTCTGTCATTATTTTCTCCTCCTATCCACTTGTTGAAACATTTTTAACATACGATGGGTGACGAAAAAACCACCACTTATGTTGATGGTAGCTACCAAAATAGCTATAGCAGAGAGTACTGTAACTGTAGTTGAAAGTTCGTTAGAGACTTGAATCAAGGCCCCTAAAACGATGATTCCACTAATGGCATTAGTCACAGACATAAGTGGTGTATGTAATGCAGGAGTGACATTCCATACGACATGATATCCCACAAAGCAACTTAATACAAAAACTGTAAAGTGTGCCATAAAGTTTGATGGTGCGACGCTGCTTAATGCTAAGAGTAAAAGAGCAGCAATTAACATAGAAAGTGCATTGAACCAGCTTGTAGATTTCTTTTTTCTTTTTTCTCTAAAAGGGGGTGCTTTTACAGCAAGTTTAGGTGGCTTGGAAACTGCTTGTATTTGTGGTGCAGGTGGAGGCCATGTTATCTCCCCTTTTTTAATAATGGTAGCTCCACGTATGACTTCATCATCCATATCTACATCTATTTGTCCATCTTTTGTTTTACATAAATCATGAAGTAAGTGACGAAGATTTGTTCCATAGAGTTGGCTTGACTGTGCAGGGAGTCTGCTTGGTAAGTCTGTGTATCCTATAAGTGTGACACCATGCCTAACGATGACTTCCCCAGGTTCAGTAAGAGTACAGTTTCCCCCTTGTTCCGCAGCGAGATCAACAATGACACTCCCTTCTTTCATGGATTCAACCATACCAGCAGTGATAAGTTCAGGTGCTTTTTTACCAGGTATTAAAGCTGTGGTGATGATGATATCAACTTCCATTGCTTGGCGTGCAAAAAGTTCCATTTCTGCTTTGATAAATTCCGGACTCATCACTTTTGCATATCCCCCAGCACCTGAACTGTCTTCATCTGTTTCAATCCATAGAAATTCAGCACCCAAACTTTCTATTTGTTCTTTTACTTCAGGACGTGTATCAAAAGCTCTAACAACAGCACCTAAGCCATTTGCAGCTGCGATGGCTGCCAATCCAGCTACTCCTGCACCAATAACCAATACAGTTGCAGGAGGCATTTTACCAGCAGCGGTAATTTGTCCTGTAAAAAAACGTCCGAAATGATTTGCAGATTCGATAACAGCACGGTAACCAGCAATGTTTGCCATAGAACTCAAGGCATCAAACTTTTGTGCCCGTGAAATTCTAGGTATACTGTCCATCGCAAGTACTGTTGCTTTTTTATTAACAAGCATTTGCATTAATTCAGGGTTAATAGAAGGCCAAATAAAACAGATAAGATAGGCTCCTTCTTTTAAAAGTTCAACTTCATGTAATGCAAGAAAGGGGTGTGCTTCGGGTGCGCGTACTTTTAAAATGACATCTGAGTGTTCCCATAATGTTTTTGTATCTTGGACGATTTCAACACCCATTTCATCATAGAGGTCATCAGAGAAGTGGGCATTTTCTCCAGCCCCAGTTTCAATAGCAACAGAAAAACCAAACTTCTTTAGCCATGTGACTGTCTCGGGTGTTGCGGCAACACGTTTTTCTTCCTCATGAATTTCTTTTGGAATCCCAATTTTTAAAGACATGTTTTCTCCTCATTTGAGCTTGTGAGCAAATAAAAAATGTGATACTTCTACTTTTGTAAGTACACTTTTATTGATTGTAGCAAAGTTAGACTAAGTACTATGCTTAATATAAATTAGTAAAAATTCATAAAAAGTATTATTTTGTGAAGGAAAGAAGTTTTATTGTTGATTTATACTACTTGATGGTAGTATCCTCAACATATTTATGTATAATATTTGATATTTATAAACAAGGTAGAACATGTCAGAAATAACTAAAGAAAAAGTGCTTGAATATCATAAAAATGGTAAAACCGGTATTGATTTAACCAAGCCCTGCACATCACAATATGAGCTTTCATTAGCCTATACACCAGGAGTGGCTATCCCCTGTCTTGAGATAGAAAAAGATGAAAATCTTGCTTTTGAATATACCAATAAAGCAAATCTCGTAGCAGTCATCTCCGATGGTACAGCGGTACTTGGGTTAGGAGATATTGGACCACTGGCATCTAAGCCAGTGATGGAAGGCAAGGCGGTACTTTTTAAGAAATTTGCGAAAGTTGATGCGTTTGATATCGAGTTAGATGTGCATTCGGTTGAAGAGATTGTCGCAACATGTAAAGCGATTGCACCTACATTTGGGGGGATAAACCTTGAAGATATTTCTGCACCAAGATGTTTTGAGATAGAACGTATTCTTAAAGAAGAACTTGATATTCCTGTTTTTCATGATGACCAACATGGAACAGCTATCATTACCACAGCTGGCTTGATGAACGTGCTGGAATTGACAGGGAAGAAAGTGCATGAGATTAAGATTGTTATTAATGGTGCAGGTGCAGCGGGGATATCTTGTGCAAAAATGTATAGAGACTTAGGTGTTAGAAATATCATTATGTGTGACTCTAAAGGTGTTATTAATACAAACAGAACAGATTTGAACAAATACAAGATGCAGTTTGCTGTTGAAACTGCTGCGGATAGGTTGTATGAAGCAATAGAAGGGGCAGATATGTTTTTAGGACTTTCAGTGGCTGGTGCATTGACGAAAGAAATGGTGGCTAAAATGGCGCCAGAACCAGTGATATTTGCTTTATCAAACCCTGTACCTGAGATATTGCCAGAAGAAGTCATGGAAGTAAGAGCTGATGCAATTATTGCTACAGGACGTTCAGATTATCCAAATCAGACTAACAATGTTTTGGGATTCCCTTTTATTTTTAGAGGAGCATTGGATGTACGTGCGAAAAAAATAACAGAAAATATGAAGATGGCGGCGGCAAGAGCACTTGCAGATTTGGCAAAAGAGCCTGTTCCCTATTATGTTAAAGCAGCATATCATAATGAAAATATCGAATATGGGAAAGAGCATATTATACCTTTGCCATTTAATAAAGAGGCACTTATTTGGGTTGCATCAGCTGTGGCACAAGCAGCTGTTGATGAAGGTGTTTCACGGGTTGATTCTTATGATCATGAAGGATATAAAGAACACTTAAGATGTCTTATTTACAATACTACAGAAGAGGAAACAGTCTAGAACAAAGGCAATTAAATAATATTTATTGAGATGGAAGGAAAAGGTTTTAAATGCATAAAGAGAAAATGATTCTATGAATTTAAAATCTTATTTGGATCTTTATGAACTACTTAAAAATGATGTCTCAAGCAGAGAAGAGAGGCGGGCATTTGGATTATCCTATGGTTTAGGGAAGAGTCCTCTTGACCAAGTGATTACTTGGACTTCTAGATATTACAAAAAATTGAAATCACCATTACTCAGTGAGACTTTTTCTTCGTATATGTATGGGGTAACAATGACACTGGTTATTATTGCTTTTTTCTTGGGGGTCTTTTCTGGTATTACACTGCTTAGTTATAATGGACATGAACCTGTGAATGTAGTTTATTTTATGGCTATGGTTATTGTATTACCACTTTTTACTATGCTATTGACCGTATTATCTATGATAAGGTCACAGAGTGCTCAAAGTATTTTAGTACATATATCCCCCGCATATTGGTTGGAAAAAATGTTGGGATTATTACCCAATGCTATGCAAAAAAGTATAGAAACATTCAAAATCAACCCCTTGCTCTCAAATTGGATAGTCATTAAACGTTCACAGCTGCTAGCTATATTTTTTTCTTTGGGTTTGTTGCTCTCACTTTTAGCTGTCGTAGCTACAAAAGATATTGCTTTTGCCTGGAGTACAACATTGCAAATTACTCCAGAGGTATTGCATAGGTATCTTAATTTATTGGCTTTTCCTTGGAGAGAGTTTATCCCAACAGCCGTACCTTCACTGGAGTTGATAGAACAGAGTCAATATTTTAGATTGGGTGATTCCCTGAGTGATGAGATGATACACAATGCCTCAAAGCTTGGGGAGTGGTGGAGATTTTTGGTTTTTGCTACACTTTTTTATGCACTGTTTCTACGTTTTGTTTTATATCTTGTCTCTCTTTTGGGTTACCATCTGGCACTGCAAAAATCATTGATGGGTTTAGAAGGGGTAAACACTTTATTGCGTGATATGAATGAGCCTATTATTTCTACACACGCATTACATGTAGAGAAGATATCCTCTGCTGTGCAGAAAAACATACAACATATCCAAAAATTGGATACTTCATATGATGTCGTACAAGGATGGGCGATACCTCTTTCAAAACTTACTGTGGTAATTGACAGTATGGAGGTGATTACTCCAAATATTTTTGAAGTAGGAGGTGGAAATACTCTGGAAGAAGACAGTGAAATTGTGCATAAAAGTTTTGGAGAGGTTTTATTGTATGTAAAAGCATGGGAGCCACCAACCATGGATTTTTTAGATTATCTTGAGATACTTTTAGAATCTGTAGATAAAGTTATCGTTTGTCCCATCGGTACAGAAGAAGAGTCATACAAGGCAAAAGCAAAATGGGTAGATATTTGGGTTCAAAAACTCTCTTTACTTCACAATAAAAAACTATGGGTCAAGATATGATGAAAAAACATCCACGTTTCGCCGTTGTCGGGCATCCTAACAAAGGAAAAAGTTCTATTGTTTCTGCTTTGGCATTGGATGATACCGTACAAATATCTGATATCCCTGGCACAACGAATAAACAAAGATCTTTTCCTTTGAAAGTGGATGGAAAAATACTCTATGAACTTATAGACACTCCAGGATTTCAAAGAGCAAGACGTGTTTTAGCATGGTTAGAAAAACATGATGTTTCTGCAGATAAAAAGCATGACGTTGTACAAATGTTCATCACTGAGCATAGAGGTGACTCTCAGTTTAATGATGAATTAGAATTATTGGAGCCTATTATGCAAGGAGCAGGGATTATCTATGTTGTAGATGCTTCTAAACCTTATGGAAAAGAGTACGAGGCAGAGATGGAAGTATTACGTTGGACTGGGCAACCTTCTATGGCATTGATTAATCATATAGAAGAAACAGATTATTCGTCTGAATGGAAGAGGGCTCTTGGACAATATTTTAAAATGGTACGTACTTTTAATCCTATGACAACAAATATAGAACAACATGTCAGTATTCTAGAAAGTATGGCTCAATTAAAAGAAGAGTGGATAGCACCTGTTAAAGAGTCCATAAAACTTTTTGAGAGGTATCAAGAACAAAGAATCGAAGAGAGTAGTCAAGTCATTACACAATTGATTTATGATGCACTTTCTCATGTGGAAGAACTCTCCTTGTCAGAGGAAGAAACTACTACAGATGAGAAAGAGAGGCTTGAAGAACAGTACAAACAATATCTCCGAAAGCTTGAAATAGCCACACAAAAGAAGATAGAAAAAATATGGAATCATGATAATTTACAAAAAAAGCAAACATTTTTGACTTTTAAAAATTTAGATCTTTTTTCTGAAGAATCTGCATCAGTATTTGGTTTGACACGTAAAGAACTTTTGATTACTGGAGCAACAAGTGGTGCCATAACAGGAGCAGGGATAGACTTGTTATTTGCTGGACATACTCTTTTACTTGGCGGTACAATAGGGGCTCTAGTCGGAGGGGCAGGAGCATATTTTGGTTTTAATGAACTTTCAGAGATAAAAGTAATGGGACAGCTGTTAGGGAAGCGTTATTTACAAATGGGTCCTATGAAAAATAGAAATTTTTCTTATATTATATTGGGACGTGCTCTTTTTCATACAAGTAGTATTGCTACACGTTCACATGCAATACGCAGCGTGGCAGAACTTTCTATGGAAAATGCATTCAAAGAGAAATGGTTAGATGATAGCTTAAGAACATCTTTGGAAAAATATCACAAAAAATTTCGCTCTTTAGATGAAATAAATAATGAAACTTTGAAAGAGTATGAAACACTTATTAAAAATATATTATTCAAGTTGATAAGGCATTAATAGAGTTTTTCAATACCCATCAATATAATACTTGATAAAAGCCCACCTGCAACACCTGCAAGTACATCATCTAACATGACTCCTAGACCACCTTTAAGTTCTCTGTCTATCCAGCCTATGGTAGAAGGTTTCCAAATATCAAAAAGACGAAAGGCTGCAAAGCTGAAAATAACGGCTAATATTTCTGCATAAGGATAGGGCATTGTAATCGCTGTGGAATATGCAATCATAAGACTTAGCCACATACCTGCTGCTTCATCTATGACAATATGTTGCTGATCATGTACTCCTGTTTCTTTTTCATATTTATTCACTTCAAAGATACCAATGATGATAATTGCAAGTGTGAGCATAAAGAGTGTTTCCATGCCTGCATAATAAAGTATGGCAAGTCCTACAGGAAGAGATGCTAAAGTACCAACAGTGCCTGGAGCCTTAGGACTAAGTCCTGAACCACCAAAAGTTAAAAAAAGTTTTTGTAATGTCATCATTTTTCCTAAGTAAGAGATGAGGTTTGATAGAGTTCAATCAGTTTAAGATAAAACTGTTCATCACTAGGCTTTTCTAGCAGTCCAGACCCTGGCATTAATGCATAATGCATTTGTTGTAGATTCTCAAAGCGTTCAGGAAAAAGAGCTGCTAAAATATTTGCTGAGACTTCTTTCCTAACCAAAATTACAGGGGGGATAACACCAGATTGGATCAACTGCATTATAGAGGCTGAATGGTAGTGTACGTGATGATGTTGTCCATGTGGACAGGTAGTTGTACTGACAAGTGTATTGCATATATTACAATATACATATTCATCTATAGTTTTTATTTTTATGTTAATGTTTTTACAGTGATCAAAGACTGATGCAAGTTTATTTTTATCATAATGGAGACCAAGTCCACTGTGGCTTTTTCCAACAATCAGTTCATGGCAACCATAATTTTTTGCTAAATTTGCATCTGAAAATATTTCATTAAATCCTGTAAAGATATAGGTATTTTCAAAAGGGATTATCAGTGTTTTGTTTTTAGGAATATACGTATCAATAAATGTTTTGAGGGCATTGTATCTTATATCATATCTTAATGCATCCATTGTAAATGGTTTACGTAAAAAGATAATGAGTAAATCTGACTCAGCGATGGTTTGTCTTATCATCCTTTCATGTGCACGGTTTAGTGGACTCGCAGTAAGCATAATAGAAGAGACAAACTTGGCTCCAGTTGCAGCTATTATCTCATTTACACGTTTTTTATTGTCTTCGATAATAGGGTAATCTACATGATATTCCCCACACACAGCCAGTTCTCCAAGTCTGGCCAATGTATTTTTTACACCCGGATGTGAGGGATCTGTTGTACCATAAATATTTTGAAGCCGTTTTGTAAAATTGATAGGGAATGTTTCATCTACAATAATTTCACCTACCTTTCTTTTTTCACATATAAGATCTACAGTTTCACCATGCTCTAGATTTGTAAGTACCCCGTGGTTTTTCTTTCCTTTCGGAGCCAGTACAAAAGCAAAAGGGAAAGGTACACCTTTATATACTTTTGTTTCATTGACTTCTCTGGCTTCAAGTTTGTTCATGAGCCTGTCAATAGGTGCCATGAGTCCTGCTTGAACTAAGGCCAATGTAGAAAGGGCTTCTGTATCTATATAGAGTGATTTACGATTTTGCATTTTAAATCCTTATTGGAGAAGTATGGCTTATTTTTTTTTGAATAAACCATACTTTTTTCTTTTTTCCCATAAACTTTTTCTTGAAATACCTAATTTTTTTGAGAGTTCAGTATCTGGAAATTTATATTGAAAACTGTTTACAATAAATTTAACATAGTCGTCAATGGTTAAAATTTCATTTTGGTCATAAAGCTTTGAATCGGTGTTAAGTGTAATGGTTTCAAATTCTGACTCCAATCCCGAAGTACTGCAAAGTATAAAGTCATAGTCTTTTAACAGTTCTAGTAAATATTCTTTATCTGATTTTTTAAGTGTCTGTATTTCTGTAACATAGAGTAGAGATTCGCTTGAGCTAGAGAGAATTTTTTCCTTCCATGCTTTGTCTGAAAGAGGAACAAAAGCTAAAAGTTTATTTTTTTCTTTTGCATATTCGAAAACAATTTTGTCAACCAATCTATGATAGTTTGTTTCGATGACAAGAGGTGTAAGGATCTTATCGATACGTGCATCTGTTTTGATTTCTTTGAGGAGGTTTTCCAAATACTCTTCATAGAGTATTGTACGTTTTTTAAGTTGCTGGAATTCTTGATAGTGTCCTATTTTTCGTATCAATTCCTCAATCATAAATGGTTTGACGATATAGTCTTTTGCCCCTTGTTTAAGTGGTCTACTTACTGTATCATTGTTAATATAGTTAACCATAAGGATGATAATTTTGTCTTTACATTGTTTAATCAGTGGTTCAGTCGTTTGTCCAGGCATATTGGTAGAGAGAAGATAAACGTCTCCATTAGATTTCATTGCTTCTTTGGTTGAGCTATAGATTTCTGTTTCAAAGCTATTTTCATTTAATTTTGAAGCAATGCTTTGCGCCAAATAAAGTTCATTTTCCACAATAATAATTTTCATAATTTTTTCCAGTTCATATAATGTAAATTTGCAACTGCATGTACAGTCACACCTTCTTTTCGTCCTACAAAACCAAGCTTTTCTGCCGTAGTTGCTTTAATATTCACATGGTTTTTTCGTATACCCAATAAGTCAGCGAGGGTTGTCCTCATCTTGGACTTATAGGGTAAAATTTTTGGGCTCTCCGCCATGATAGTAAGATCAATATTGTTGATAACATACCCAAAGGATTGAATACGTTTTACAGTATCACCCAAGAGTACTTTCGAATCAGCTCCTGAATACAGCTGTTCTGTGTCAGGGTAAAGTTCGCCTATATCACCCATACCTGCTGCACCTAAAAGAGCATCTATAAGTGCATGGATAGCGACATCCCCGTCACTATGGGCTTTAAAACCATAGTCCACATCTATAGGCACACCACAGAGAAACATTTCCTTCTTATCCTCAAAAGGATGGATATCTATGCCAAAACCAGTGAGTGTTTTGTTAGATGGAGCATGGAGACATGTTACTTTTTGTAGGTCTTCAAGGGTGGTGATTTTATGTGCTTTTGTTGAGCCTTCCACGAAGTGTATTCTCTCGCCAAGAGAGGCAATAGCAGAAGAGTCATCAGTAAATAGTGTTTCAGTTTGTAATGCTTTTTGAAGAAGTTTTGTACGGGAGAGTTGAGGTGTCTGTATCATTTTGACTTTTTCTCTGTCTATGGGTTGGTTGTCAAGGTAGAGTGTATCGGTTACAGGTAGTATGGGGACAACACATGAAGCTTTTTCTTTAGCATCCAAGATACGTTGTATCATATCTGAAGGCACACAGCATCTTGCGATATCAGATACTAGTACGTACTCAGAAGTCACGTATGCAAGTGCATTTGTGAGAGAAGCTTGTCTACTGTTACCACCCTGCACATAAGTATACTCAGCAAAGTGTTTCATCGCAGTGATTTCTTCTTGTGTAGAAACGATGATAATATCATCAAAAGAACTGATACTTTCGAAGCGTTCTGCCACATAGAGCCACAAAGGGGTATCATCGGTATAAATCCACTGTTTTTTAACATCAGCAGTAAAGCGAGATGAGCTTCCGGCACCTAAAAGTATTAATGTAGTGTTAGACAAAAATATTCCTAATTATTATCTCTATATGTATCAAATAGTAACGCATTATACACAGGTATAGCTTTATACTTTCTTTTGTCTCAGACAAAATTTATCTTAAACTAGTGAGATATAGACGTATCTTTCAATCTAATTTAAGATTTAGGTGGTATAACTCCTTATGAACAATTACGAAAATAGGAATTAAATGATGACAGAAGAAAATGTATTAGAAGCATTAAAGAATGTAATTTATCCAGGATTTACGAAAGATATTGTAACTTTTGGATTTGTAAAAGATATTGTTGTTGAAGAGAAGACTGTAGGAATTATGTTAGATATAACATCATCAGCAGAAGAACTACACGAAGAACTTAAAACCAAAGCAACTGAAGCACTCAAAAAAGCAGGTTTTGAAGAAATTCATGTCAATATTACAGCACCTCAAGCACCAAAACAGATGTCTAATTCTGTAAGTGGTAAAAATATTGCTCCACATATCAAAAACTTTGTGATGGTAAGTTCAGGTAAAGGTGGTGTTGGTAAATCTACTACTTCAGTGAACTTGGCTATTGCTCTTGCAATGCAAGGTAAAAAAGTAGGTCTTCTTGATGCAGATATCTATGGACCAAATATTCCACGAATGATGGGAGTAGATGGACAAAAACCAGAAATAGAAGGGAATAAGCTTCAGCCACTTAAGGCCTATGGTGTTGAAATTATGTCTATGGGTTCTATTATGGAAGAGGGTGTTGCACTTATCTGGAGAGGTTCTATGATTATGAAAGCCATTGAGCAGTTCTTAAGAGATATTTTATGGTCTGAACTAGATGTACTTGTTATTGATATGCCTCCAGGAACTGGTGATGCACAGCTTTCACTCGCACAATCTGTACCTATTACTGCAGGTATTACGGTGACCACACCTCAAGAAGTCTCTTTAGATGATTCTAGACGTTCACTGAATATGTTTAAAAAACTTGATATTCCAACTGCGGGTATTATAGAAAATATGTCAGGATTTATTTGTCCTTCATGTGATGAAGAGTCAGATATATTTGGTATGGGTACAAGTGCTGCAGTTGCAAAAGAATTTGAAACTGAACTTATGACACGCATACCAATAGAGCCAGCTATTAGAATAGGTGGAGACACAGGTATGCCCGTAGCCTACCATAAACCAGACTCTGAGACAGGTAAACGTTATCAAGAAGCTGCAACTAAACTATGGGAATTTATAGACAAAGTAAATGCTGAAGGTGGAGCAGATAACTCAGGTGTTCAACCTACAACCCCTCCTGGTGTTTCTGCATGTAGTACAGGTGGAGCAGCAGCGACTCCTGCAAAAGAAGTACCAGAAACAAAGGCACCTGCTAAAGCAGCAGAGGGCGAAAGCTGTGGTACAGGCTGCGGCTGCCACTAAATCACCTCATTTCACTATTTATTTGACCAAATTGCTTTATTGTGTTTGGTCATGCCTGGCACTAAATGCCAATACCCCGTTGCTAAAGTGTAAGAGGGGGTATAAGATACTATCCTTACACTCCCTTTCTCCACTCACACAATCCGATTACATCTACAGTAAACCCAGAAGATTTAGAATTTCCACATGATTTGATGCCATCTTCTCTTGAAGGTGGTATATTTCTCAGTAAGGTACAGCATGTACGTTCCTTCGTTATCTACCACCCTTCAAAACAAACCTAAGAATCATGAAAGTAAAACTTTCTATGTTTCTTCCTTCACTTTATATATTGCATAGAAATCTCAATGGCTAGAATACTTGATTAATTATCCCAAAATAAGAGAAAAATATTACTATAGATACTTCAATTTTTACTAAACAATACTTTTTTAAAATATAATAATAGGTAAATCTATAGATTTACTTGACATTAATATTTTATTTTACTATACTTGCACCAATCAAAGCATTTAGAGACTTTGAAATAAAACAATGGAGAGTATGTATGAGATACAAAGCAAACGAAACAAAAAAAAGACCTATAGAAGCTCCATTGATGATGCGCAGAGTTATATTTTACATAAAAAACCGAGTCAAGGTTTTCGTTTCATGGATTGAAAATCGTTTAAACATTGAAATTAGATCGTTATAGGAGAAAGGATAATTGACATGCATGAAAAAGCGTATAGATCGATAGTCAAAACAATCTCTTGGAGAGCGCTAGGAACATTGGATACGATTGTTATTTCTTATCTTATCACTGGCAGTTTAGTTATGGCTGCTTCTATCGGTTCTATTGAGTTGGTTACTAAAATGATCTTATATTATTACCATGAAAGAGCATGGAATAAAATCAACTTAGGTAGGTATGAACCAACCAAAGATGATTATGTGATTTAGGAGAGAAAGATGCAAGTACTGATAGATAGTATTAACAAGTCGCTTCAAAATGCAACTGCGCGAGAAGTACTGGAGTATTTTTTAAAGAGGTATAACAATAAAGTATCTCTTTCATCAAGTTTTGGTGCAGAAGATCAGGTTTTAGCCGATTTAATGCTCAGTATTGATAAGAAGGCTCAGATATTTACACTGGATACGGGGCGTTTACATCCAGAAACCTATGATGTTATGGATGCAACAAATTTAAAATATAACATTAAGGTAGATGTCTATTTCCCAAGGACCCAGAGCGTTGAGGAACTTTATCAAACACAGGGGATTAACGGGCACTATGAAAGTGTGGAGAAAAGAAAAAATTGTTGTTTTATACGAAAAATTGAACCTTTACAACGGGCATTAGCGGATGTTGAAGTATGGGTAACAGGACTTAGAAGTGAACAAAGTGTTACGAGAACACAGATGCCTTTGGTGGAGTATGATGAGAATTTTAAAGTAATTAAAGTCAATCCTCTCATACATTGGAGTGAAGAAGATGTTTGGGATTACATTAAAAAACATCATGTGCCTTATAACAAATTACATGACCTTGGTTTCCCAAGTATTGGGTGTGCACCCTGTACAAGAGCTGTAAAAGAGGGTGAAGATGTGAGATCTGGTAGATGGTGGTGGGAAAATCCCGAACATAAAGAGTGTGGTTTACACAAGCAATAGTAGGAGCAAAATATGACGAAAAAAGAACCAATAAGTACAGAACGACTAACCCATTTAAGACAGCTTGAAGCTGAGTCCATACACATCATGAGAGAAGTGATAGCAGAGTTTGACAACCCTGTGATGATGTATTCTGTAGGTAAGGATTCTGCTGTGATGTTGCATCTTGCGCTTAAAGCATTTGCACCAGCAAAACTACCTTTTCCTTTGTTACATGTAGATACTACATGGAAATTTAAAGAGATGATTGCGTTTAGAGATCAGCGTGCCAAAGAAGAAGGTTTTGAACTTTTGGTACATACCAACCCAGAAGGTCTTGCACAAAATGTTGGGCCATTTACACATGGTTCAGCTGTGCATACAGATATTATGAAGACGCAAGCGCTTAAACAAGCACTCAATAAATATAAGTTTGATGCCGTGTTTGGTGGTGCCAGACGTGATGAAGAGAAGTCTAGAGCTAAGGAGAGGATTTACTCTTTTAGAGATAAAAATCATAGATGGGACCCTAAAAGTCAAAGACCAGAATTATGGAATGTCTACAATGCAAGAGTGCATAAAGGAGAGTCTATTCGGGTTTTTCCTATCTCAAACTGGACAGAACTTGATGTGTGGCAGTATATTTACCTTGAAGGTATACCTATTGTGCCACTCTATTTTGCAGCCAAGCGTCCTGTAGTAGAGTATGAGGGAACAAAGATTATGGTAGATGATGAGAGAATGCCTAAAGCGTTAAGAGAAAAAGCCAAATTAGAAACTGTACGGTTTAGGACACTAGGATGTTATCCACTCACAGGTGCAGTAGAGTCAACAGCTACGACATTACCTGAAGTGATTCAGGAGATGCTCTTGACTAAAACTAGCGAGAGAGAAGGAAGGGTCATAGACAATGACTCAGCAGGATCAATGGAAAAGAAAAAAATAGAGGGGTACTTTTAGGATGTCAAATCAAGAAACAAAAATAGCTACAGATATTGTAAGCTATTTAAAAGAGCATGAAAACAAACAATTATTGAGATTTATCACTTGTGGTTCAGTAGACGATGGAAAGTCTACCCTTATAGGTAGACTTTTGCACGACTCTAAGATGATATTTGAAGACCAGCTTGCAGCCATTAAAAAAGACAGTAAAAAAGCAGGAACGACAGAAGGTGAATTTGACCTTGCTTTACTTGTAGATGGTTTACAAAGTGAACGAGAACAAGGCATTACTATAGATGTGGCATACAGATATTTTACAACAGATAAACGCAAGTTTATCATAGCTGATACTCCAGGTCATGAGCAATATACACGGAACATGGCAACAGGTGCTTCCACCGCAGATCTGGCTATTATTTTGATAGATGCCAGACATGGAGTGCAAACACAAACAAAACGACATTCATTTATAGCACAGTTACTTGGGATAAAACATATTGTTGTGGCTGTAAATAAAATGGATTTGGTTGATTTCTCAGAAGAAAAATATAATGAAATTTGTGAAAACTATTTACGTTTTGCAAAAGAAGTAGAGTTGACAGAAGATATTACGTTGATCCCACTTTCTGCACTCAATGGTGATAATGTTGTCAATTTAAGTGATCAGTCTCCCTGGTATAAAGGTGAAACCTTAATGCATATACTTGAGACAATAGAGATTGATCAAGACAGAGACTTGGCACACTTTAGGATGCCTGTACAGTATGTCAACAGACCCAACTTGAATTTTAGAGGTTTTTGTGGAACGGTTGCTTCAGGGATTATAGAAGTGGGCGATGCCATAACGGTTTTACCTTCAGGTAAAAGTTCAACCATTAAAGAGATAGTCACGTATGATGGAAATTTAGAGTATGCTTATGCACAGCAAGCCATTACCCTCACATTAAATGATGAGATAGATATCTCACGTGGAGATGTGATAGTTAAAAGTGATGAACAACCTGACCAGGCAAAAAACCTGGATGTAGATATTGTATGGATGAGTGAAGAACCGCTTATCAAGGGAAAACAGTATTTTATCAAGAGAGCGTCAACACAGACAGTTGGTACTATTGATCATTTTTATTATAAAACAGATGTTAATACTTTAGAGCAGTCAACAACCAATGTTTTAGAGTTAAATGAAATAGGAAGAGCCAAATTAGATTTAGAGCAAAGTATCGCGTATGATTCCTATGATCACATTAAGACTATGGGTGCATTTATAGTCATTGACAGGATTACAAACAACACCGTAGGTGCAGGAATGATACGTAATAAATCAGAAGACCAAAGTAAAAAAGAGTCAGCATATTCTGATTTTGAAATAGAGTTCAATGCACTGGTTAGAAAACACTTTCCACATTGGGAAAGTAAAATTATCACATAGGATAAGATTATGGCTAAAGAAACAGCAGCACAACGCATAGAAAGAATAAAAAGAGAAAAAGATGGTTTGTCTGTCTTGTCAGATATTAAAGCATATGCCAAAGGTGAAAGGGAAATTGATCCAGAAGACATAGATAGATTTAAATGGTATGGGCTTTATACACAGAACAAGAATCTGCAAGACGATGATGATGAAAATTTGTACTTTATGTTGAGACTTAAAGTAGAACATGGCTCAGTTAACATAGAACAGCTTAGATGTGTATCTAACATAGCTAAAGAATTTGGAAGAGGTACAGCAGACTTTACAACAAGGCAAACGATACAGATACATTTCCTTCATGTCTCGGCATTGCCTGAGATATTTGACCGGCTTAAAAGTGTAGGACTTAGTTCTATTTATGCTGCTGGAGATGTCCCTAGAAATGTTGCTACTTGTCCAGTCTCAGGCATAGACCATGAGGAGATTGTAGATACAACTGATTTAGCTGTTCAAATTAATGACTATTTGCGTGCGAACAAGACACTTGTGAATTTGCCACGAAAATATAAAATAGGTATCTCAGGATGTGCAAAACACTGTATGGGGCATGAAATACAAGATTTGTCATTTACAGGTGTAAACATTAATGGTGAGATACTTTTTGATGTCAGTGTGGGTGGAGGTCTTGGATCGAACAAACAAATAGCACTACATCTTGGATATATCAAAGCAGAAAATGTGCTTAAAGTGACACAAGTTGTCTCTGAGACCTACAGAGATGACGGTCTTAGAAAAAGCAGAAGAAAAGCGAGATTAGGACACCTTATCGATGAATGGGGTATAGAAAAATTTAGAGATGTGATAGAAGAGAAGCTGGGATTTCCTTTTATCGTAAAACCAGTACAGTCATACACACCTTATGCAAAAAGAGAACATTTTGGTATACATGCCAGTAAAGAACAAGGTAAATCATATGTTGGTTGTGCGGTCAACGGTGGGCATATAGGTGCTGAAGGATTATCAAATATTGCGGATGTTTTGGAGAAATTTGGTGCAACGACTATTAAGATAACCAATACACAAAATTTTGTGATAAAAGATGTACCTAATGCCCACACAGAAGCTTTATCTGAAGCATTGAAAGTGTTTGACATTGAAGTACACCCAAGTCCTTTTAAAGCAAGAACTATCTCATGTACGGGTATGAGATTCTGTAAGTTTGCCATAGCTGAGACGAAGAATCAAGCCATTGAATTGGCATCTTATTTGGAACAAGAATTTCCAGATTTTGAAGAAAATGTTTCTATCTCTCTCAATGGTTGTCCAAACTCCTGTGCGCACCCACATGTTGTTGACATTGGACTTTTGGGTGCCAAGGTAAAAAATGAAGAAGGAAAGTCTGTCCCTGGATTTGAAATCATTTTAGGAGGAAACTTAGAAGGTGAAGTGTCTAATTTTGGTTTAAAAACAGGTATTAAAATTTTGCCAGAAGATGTGAATTTAACAGTGCAGAAGATTATTAACCAGTACATTCGTAGTGAACAAAACGGACTCAATAGATTTTTAAAAGAGAATATTGACAATGAAGCATTTATCCACTCACTAAGCCCTACAAAGGAAGCATTATGAGTAGATTTAAATTACCAATTTCTCTAGAAATAGGGATTCAAAATTCATCACAGGTCTTTTTGATAGGATGTGGGCTTGGTGATGTAGAGCTGTTAACAATTAAAGCATATAATTGTATCCAGACTGTAGATGTCATTTTATATGATTATTTAATTTCAGAAGAGATTATGCAGATAGTGCCACCAAGTACTGTGCAAATCTATGTAGGAAAAGAAAAAGACAATCACTCTAAACCACAAGAAGAAATCAATGCACTTATACTTGAGTATGTGAAAAAAGGATATACTGTAGCCAGACTTAAAAGTGGAGATCCTTTTATTTTTGGCAGAGGTGCAGAAGAGTTACTGTATCTAACGCAAGAAGGCATCAAAACAGAAGTGATACCTGGTATATCTTCATCTATTTCTGCTCCATTAATGGCGAACATACCAGTCACAGCTAGAGGATATGCGAGTTCTTTTACTGTGGTATCAGCGCATTTAAAAGGCAGTAAAATCAATCTTGATTGGATTGATTTATTGCATAAAAAGAATCATACTGTTGTGGTACTCATGGGGCTAAGTTGTATTGAAAAGATTGTAAAGGAAGCTAAGAATCAAGGGGTTGAATTGAGCAAACCTGCTGCCATTATTTCAAATGCAAGTAGAGCAAATCAATCGGTTCAACTATGTACACTCCAGAGTGTGGAAGAGAAAGCATTAGATGCATTAAAGCCAGCTATTCTTGTTTTTGGAGATGTTGTACATTATCTAAAAGTATTGAATACAACTTCTACACATAGGGCAGAAGTTTAAAAAACCTAATTTATGTATAATTAAAGTAGGTTTTTAATGAGACTACTCTTTTGTTGATGTCTCTTTAGGGGGATTCATATATTTGTCAAAATTTTTGATATAATCATCTAGGTTTTCATCTAACATGAGTTTATATTGGTTTAAAAAGAAATCAAGAATTTTTTCTTTTTCATTGGCAAAGTCTTCAACCTTGGCATACCCAGATGCTGCTAGCCATGTATTAAAGCGTGATGCTGCAAACATAAAAGAATTACTTTCAAAGGTTGGCTCTACTTTAGATTTAACATATCCATTTGCTATGGCAATATGTGTATCTACTCTTGCATAAAATTGTTCATCTGTTTTTTTTTCTTCAGTTTTGGACATAAGTCTTTCCTTATTTTTGAGACATTGTACATTTTTTTTGCTATAATTCGACCATACTAATACTAGGAAATCCTATGACAAATGCTGATAAACTCAAAAATCTTTTAGAACTTGAAATCATCCCTGACTTAGAAGCTGCGATAGATGAACTTTTTGCTGCTATTGATAAAGGTAAAAATGCAAGTAAAGCACAAAAAGATGACTTAGAGGAAATGCGTGAAATGCGAACAGAGTGTTTTGCCATTGTTGAAGAGTTGGGGCGAGATGAACTTGAGTCTGATGAAGTAGATGAACTCCTTGCAGAGTTAGTTGATATGAAAACAGAAGAATAGATTGCAGCATTCAACTTTCACATATTTTTTCTTTAAGAAGACTTTTAACTTATTTATACTATATTGACATTATCAAACCTCTCGGGGCGCTGGCATCTTTGTGAAAGGATGTTTGGCTGAGATAAGCAGTAATGCTAGTCCCGCTGAACTTGAACTGGTTAAGACCAGCGTAAGGAAGAGATTGTGATTCTACAATAAGTGGATAACTTGACTACTTTTTTAAAGTGATGAGATTATCCACTTTACTTCGTATGACACTTCTCTCTTTTCGTATTTTAATTATTATGAAAGAGAATTATTATGACAAAAGCATTTAAAGACAAATTTAGCACATCGAACGATGAGCTCACACGTGAGCCATTTCCTGCATCTACTAAAGTATACTTAAAAGGTGAAATCCACAAAGACATTCGTGTACCTGTAAGAGAGATACTTCTTGGTAACGAAACAAAACTACGCGTATATGATACTTCTGGACCTTACACAGACCCTACAGTTGAAATCAACGTAGATGAGGGTATCCCTGCTATTCGTAAAGAGTGGATAACAGGACGTGGCGATGTAGAAGAGTATGAAGGTCGCATCATGGCACCTAAAGACAATGGATATTCTACAGATGAACAACTTGAGTTTGTGACAGCAGGAGCAACAGGACTGGTACGTACACCACTTCGTGCTAAAAAAGGCAAAAACGTATCTCAAATGTGGTATGCACGTCAAGGCATCATCACCCCTGAGATGGAGTTCATCGCATTAAGAGAAAACCAAGATGCTGCCATGAGAGAAGAGTACCTTATGGATGAAGAGCGTGAGGCAAGACTTAAAGGTGAAAACTTTGGAGCAAACCTACCAGAGCAAATCACTCCTGAGTTTGTACGTAAAGAAGTAGCAGAAGGTCGTGCAGTTATACCATGTAACATTAACCACCCAGAAGTTGAACCTATGATTATAGGACGTAATTTCTTGGTAAAAGTCAATGCAAACATCGGTAACTCAGCAACCACTTCAAGTATCGCAGAAGAGGTAGAAAAGATGGTATGGTCTACACGTTGGGGTGGAGATACTGTGATGGATTTGAGTACGGGTAAAAATATCCACACTACGCGTGACTGGATTTTACGTAACTCTCCAGTGCCTATTGGGACTGTGCCTATCTATCAAGCTTTGGAAAAAGTAAACGGGATTGCTGAAGACCTTACTTGGGAAGTCTTTAGAGACACGCTTATAGAACAAGCTGAACAGGGTGTTGACTACTTTACTATTCACGCTGGGCTTCTTCTTCACCATGTACCGATGACTGCTAAACGTGTAACGGGTATCGTAAGTCGAGGTGGGGCTATTATGGCGAAGTGGATGATTCACCACCATAAAGAAAACTTCTTAAATACACACTTTGAAGAGATTTGTGAGATTATGAAGACGTATGATGTGACTTTTTCACTAGGAGACGGTTTGCGTCCAGGCTCAGGAGCTGACGCAAATGATGAAGCACAGTTTGGTGAGCTAGAAGAGCTAGGACGTTTGACTAAAATAGCATGGAAACATGATGTACAAACCCTCATCGAAGGTCCTGGTCATGTACCAATGCATATGATAAAAGAAAACATGGACAAACAACTAGAAGTCTGTCATGAAGCACCATTTTACACACTTGGGCCCCTGACTACTGACATAGCCCCTGGGTATGACCACTTTACATCAGGTATCGGTGCAGCGATGATAGGTTGGTATGGATGTGCAATGCTTTGTTACGTCACACCAAAAGAACATTTAGGACTTCCAAATAGAGAAGATGTAAAAGAAGGACTCATTACGTACAAGATAGCAGCTCACGCAGCTGACGTTGCCAAAGGTCACCCAGGAGCAAGAGCGAGAGATGATGCGATGAGTTTGGCTCGTTTTGAGTTTAGATGGGTAGACCAGTTTAACATCGGTCTTGATCCAGAGCGTGCAAGAGAGTATCATGATGCGACACTTCCTATGGAAGCAGCAAAAGTAGCTCATTTTTGTTCTATGTGTGGGCCTAAGTTTTGTTCTATGAAGATTTCAGCTGAAGTACGTGAGTATGCAGATGAGCTAGGAACAGATGTGGAGTCTGCTAAGCAAGTGGGTATGGATGAAATGTCAGAAAAATTTAAAGAGATGGGTTCTGAGGTTTATGTGGAAGCAGATAAAATAACAAATGCATAAATAATATTGCCGAAGAGATATCTTCGGCTATGAAACAAAGAAGGAGTACCATGAACATTGGTATCGCAGGTATTGGTCTTGTAGGAAGAGTTTTAGCATTAAATCTGTTACGTCAGGGGCATACTCTCACACTATTTGATGAAGATGCAGCTTATGGTGATAAAGCAGCAGGTATGACTGCTGCTGGGATGTTAGCAGTCTTTGCTGAACTAGAAAGTGCGGAGTCTGTGATATTTGAGCATGGTAATCGTTCTATTGCGCTTTGGCCTGATTTATTAGAGCAGGTGGATGTTTCTGATGCATATCAACAAAAAGGTAGTATTATTACGGCACATCCACAAGACTATAATGAACTAGATCATTTTATAGAAACGCTCAAATCTAAAGTGCCAGAAGCCTCAGAAATAAAACTTTTAGACAGGAGAGAACTCACACAGCTTGAACCAGACTTGGCACAACATGCCAAAGCCTTTTTTATCCCACAAGAAGGACAGGTAGATGCACAACGTTTTATGCAAGCATCAAGTTATTATTTGATGAGACATGATAAGGTTAAGTGGCATCAGAATACAAAGGTCTCTGATATCTCTCATGGGGGCATTGTGATAGAAAAAAAAGTGCATCATTTTGATTGGGTATTTGATACACGTGGCTTAGGTGCAAATGAACAAGTGGAAAACTTACGTGGTGTAAGAGGAGAAGTGCTTTGGTTAGATGCTCCTGAAGTGAACATTACCAGACCCACACGAATGTTACATCCTCGTTATAAGATTTATATTGTCCCTCGTGAAAATAATCGGTACGTGATAGGTGCTACAGAGATAGAAAGTGAAGATAAAAGTCCTGTGTCAGTACGCTCTTCTTTAGAATTATTGTCAGCAGTATATAGTATGCACTCTGGATTTGGAGAAGCACGTATCGTTAAGATGCTCACAAATTGTAGACCTACACTAAAAGATAACTTACCCAATATAGAACATAGTGAAAAAACAACACGGATTAATGGTCTTTATAGACATGGATATTTACTGGCACCTGCTATAGTAGAAAAAGCATTAAAGGAAGGAGTTTTAAAATGATAGAAGTAATTGTAAATGGAAAAAGAACGACAATTGCAAGTGGCTTAAACATAAAAGAAGCTATCACAGCACTTGAGTATAAAGGTGAAGGGTTTGCCTTGGCGCTCAATGGTACTTTTGTGGCAATATCTACTTATGAAACAACCATCGTAAGAGAGAATGACAGTATAGAAATACTCGCACCTGTTCAAGGTGGATAAGATGACTAAGTTCATTGAGACGCAACCAGATACATGGGAAATAGGTGGAAAAACTTTAAATTCCAGGTTGCTCATAGGTTCTGCACTTTATCCAAGTCCTGCCAATATGGAAAATGCCATTAAAATCTCAGGTGCTCAGATAGTCACTGTTTCCCTGCGTCGTCAAGCAGCAGGGGATACGACATCTAAAGGGGGTCATCAGTTTTGGGATATCATTAAGTCCATGGGGATAGAAGTACTTCCAAATACAGCAGGTTCGCACTCTGCTAAAGAGGCGATTACTACAGCACAGATGGCACGAGAAGTTTTCGGTACAAATTGGGTCAAACTAGAAGTTATAGGTGATCAGTACAATTTACAACCAGACCCTTTTGAGACAGTAAAAGCAGCAGAGATTCTTATAAAAGAAGGTTTTGAGGTATTTCCTTATACAACAGATGATTTAGTAGTGGCTAAAAGATTAGCAGAGGTTGGATGTAGAATCATTATGCCATGGGGTTCTATGATAGGTTCAGGTAAGGGGCTTATGAACCCAGATAATCTGGTGGCTATTCGTAAACAGTTTCCTGAACTTAAACTCATTATAGATGCAGGTATCGGCAAACCTTCACATGCTACACAAGCGATGGAACTAGGTTATGATGGCGTGTTGCTTAACTCTGCTATAGCTTTAGCACAAGACCCTGTGAAAATGGCTGATGCTTTTAGGGTGGCGGTGGAGGCTGGGCGACTTGGGTATGAAGCAGGGGTAATGAAAGAGAGGGAGTTTGCTTCACCATCTACACCGACGGTTGGAACACCATTTTGGCATCAATTTGAGGATTAAAATGAAATTTCCAAAATGTGACCAAATACCTCTAGGTATTTATCCAGTAGTTGACCGTGCTTACAAATTAAGACCCCTTTATGAAGTAGGCATCACTACAGCACAACTACGGACAAAAGATGCGTTCTCGGGTAAAGAATTAGAAGATGAAGTTATAGAAGCTATTAAAATCTCAGAAGAGTTTAATGCACGTTTTTTCCTTAATGACTTTTGGGAATTAGGCATTAAGCATAAAACCTATGGTATACACCTAGGACAAGAAGATATCCAAGAAGCAGATGTGAAAGCTATACTTGATGCTGGCATACGCCTTGGTATTAGTTCACATACTCCTAAAGAGATAGACATTGCTCTTGGTTTTAAACCAAGTTATTTAGCAATCGGTCCCATTTATGAGCCTATTTCAAAAAAGCTTGTGTATGACACTGTAGGCCCTGAAGATTTAAAACATTGGGCTAAAAGTGTGGATTATCCTATCGTAGCTATAGGAGGGATAACTATTGAAAATATTCACAATGTAGCCCAAACAAAAGCAGCATCTGGGATAGCGATGATTTCAGATGTTTTGGAAAATGGTGAAGTTTCTAAAGAAAAAACTGTTGCATTGATGGAAGTATTTGAAAAATATTCATTGTAACACAATGTGTTGACGCAAAAATAAATTTATGCTTGATTAAGCATAATACAATCTACTTTAAAGTATAAGTGTTTGTCAATCTCTCGGGGTGCTTTTTAGCTGAGAAAACCCGTTGAACTTGAACTGGATAATACCAGCGTAGGGAAGAGGATTGTATATCATTTATTTTTATACACTTCTTTCCTTTATTTAGACATTATTTAAGGGAATAATATGAAATCAAAATTTTTAACACTGTCACTTATCGCATCAGTTGCATTATTGGGGACAGCTACATATGCAGAAGAAGTTACACTCGATCCTATCGTTGTGGGAGCGGACTTTAGGGAACAAAATCTTTCAAAGGTAGCTGCTTCAGTGAGCATTATTACTGAAGCAGACATTTATGACAAAGCAGCACAGTCCTTTGTTGAGGTCATTTCGGCTGAACCAAATGTAAACTTTTCTGCAGGTGCATCCAAGGCAAAATTTATCCAAATTCGTGGTATTGGTGAAAGAAGTCAGTTTGTCACACCTATTAACCCTTCGGTAGGGATAATGGTCGATGGGATTGATTTTTCACAATCTGCTTTGGGTGTGACCATGTATGACTTAAAACAGATTGAAGTACTTAGAGGACCACAGGGAACTACTTTTGGTGTCAATGGTCTTGCTGGTGTTATTAACATTGAGAGTAATGACCCAACCAGTCAAGCAGGAGGTCACCTTGAGGCAACTGTAGGAAATTACAATACTAAAGCATTAGGGTTTACCTTTAATACACCGCTAGTAGAAGATAAATTGCTCGCAAGATTTTCACTTTATAAAAATACATCTGATGGTTATATGAATAACGTTTTCTTAGGACGTGAAGATACTCAGAATATTGATGAACTCTCAGCAAAAGCAAAATTTCGTTGGTTTGCAGCAGATAATCATACGATTGATTTGACATTACAACATATTAATATTAATAATGGTTATGATGCCTTTACTTTTGACAATTCAAGAAATTCTTATGCAGATGAGCCAGGGCGTGACACACAGAAAACGAATGCTTTTGCACTTAAGTCTACGTATCAAGTGAATGAAGCGATGCATCTTATTTCTGCTGTGAGCTATAGTAAATCAGACTTAGAGTATAGTTTTGATGTAGATTGGTCTTATGTAGGTGAGTTTGATGATGCATTAGGTCCTTACAGTGCATTTGATCAGTACTTAAGAGACAGAGAACAGCTAGATGTAGACATACGTTTGGTTTCAGACGAAGCAGGTCGAATTTTTGCTGGGATGACAGATTGGACTATAGGAGCGTATTATAGAGATTATTCTGAAGATTTGTCTCGTAATTATGACTTCATAGCACCGTTTAGTTCACTGTATGATACGAAAAACAAAGCTATCTATGGACAACTTGACACACACTTATCTGATAAGTTAACTTTGGTGACAGGACTTAGATTAGAGCAATGGGAGTCTGAATATGCAGACTCTGAGAATGTGGTTATTCAAACGGATGAGTTTTTGATAGGTGGTAAGATTGGACTTAATTACCAAGCTTCAGCTGAGCGTCTATACTATGTTACTCTAGCCAAAGGGTATAAGCCTGGTGGCGTAAATGCTGACAATCGATTATCATTGGCTCAAAGACAATATGAAACAGAGACATTGTGGAATATTGATGTCGGTGTTAATTCAAAATACTTTAACAACAAAGTAAAGAGTCGTTTTAACCTCTTTTATGGAAAACGTAAAGACCAACAAGTTAATGATTCATTGCTAATTCCACAACCAGGTGGAAGTACAGAATTTGTTGGATATACTAGTAATGCGGCAGAAGGTAATTACTATGGTTTGGAATCACAGATTGATTATTTTCCTCTTGAAAGCTTACATCTATTTACAAGTTTTGGTCTACTTCAAGCAGAATTTGATGAATATCCTAATAATCCTACAATGACAGGACGTGCACCTGCAAATTCTCCTGAATATCAGTATAATGTAGGTTTGGATTACCAGTTTTTGGATGCATGGCTATTCAAAACGAATCTTGAAGGAAAAGCAAGCCAGTACTTTTCAAATAGACATGATGAAAAAGCAGATGCATATAATTTATGGCATGCAAGTATAGAGTACACTACTGGTACTTTTACGGCATCCTTATGGGTAAGAAACATTACAGATGAAGAGTATCAAACACGAGGATTTGGAACGTTTGGTAACAATCCTGGAAATGGATATGCAACAGAACTTTACACACAACTAGGAACACCAAGAACAGCAGGTGTAACACTCTCTTACGATTTCTAGGAAAATAAAATGGAAATCTCTGTAGACATCAGCATGTATCCGCTTCAAAAGGATTTTGAAAAACCTATTTCAATTTTTATAAATCTTCTTGAGAAAGAAGAACGTGTTGAGGTAATGCGTAATGAACTCAGCACCCAAATACATGGTGACTATAAAGTCATTATGACATTACTTGAGAAAGAGATGTTCTCTGTGTTTACAGAAATTCCAGATTCTGTATTTGTCCTCAAATTTGTTGGTAATAACAGAAGAGGCATTTATTAATTTATGCGTTAGTAAACGAACCCTACATTACGGTATAATCCCTTATGTTAAAAATTTTTACACTATTCTTCTTTATGTCTTTAGTAATCTTTGCTAAGGAAAAACCCATACTTACTATCTATACCTATGACGCTTTTGCCACTTCATGGGGGGCAGGGCCTAAGATCAAGGAAGTTTTTGACAAAAAGTATAATGTGACAGTTAAATTTATAGGACTCTCTTCTTCAATCGTAGCATTACGTAAGATACAACTAGAGGGAAAAAAGAGTAAAGCAGACATCCTTATGGGGATAGATACAAATATCGCAGAAGTGGCAAAAAAAACAGGATTATTTCTACCACATGGGTTAGACACTTCTAAATTAGAACTACCATTCCCTTATATAGACGATACTTTCGCAGCATTTGATTACTCGTATGTAGCTTTTGTATATAGCCAAAAGAGAGTCAAAAACCCTCCACACTCTTTTGAAGAGTTAGCCTCCATGTCAAAGGACTTTAAAATAGTCATCCAAGACCCTCGTTCTTCTACTGCAGGCTTGGCATTGCTCTTGTGGGTAAAATCGGTGTATAGTGACAAAACGTATGAGTACTGGAAACGTTTGGCTCCTCACATACTTACCATTACTAAAGGGTGGTCAGAGGCGTATGGCTTGTTTTTAAAAGGTGAAGCAGATATGGTGCTAAGTTACACCACTTCACCTGCCTATCACATTGTAGATGAAAACAGAACAGACATTAAGTCTGCACCTTTTAAAGACGGGCACTATGGTCAAATAGAAGTAGCAGGTATCTTAAAGAGCTCAAAACAAAAAGAGTTAGCTAAAAAGTTTTTAGCCTTTATGCATACAAAAACTTTTGCAGATATCATCCCTACTAGTAATTGGGCATATTCAGTTGTCAAAGGCTCAAAACCTTTACCTCAAGCATTTGACACGTTACATAAACCCAAAATGCTTTTGATGAGAGGAGAACGAGTGGAAGCTCAGAGAAAAGCTATTATTAATGAGTGGTTGAGAGCCATACAGAAATAGAGATGTTACAAAGTTTACTTCGATTTAAAGGTGCAGTGTTTCCTGGGGTTTTAATATCCTTCTCGTTACTTTCATTTGCATTTTTACTTTTTATGACATTGTATGTTGCACAAGATAGTAACCTTCTTACTGCACTGGACAAACGAATAATCGGACTCTTGAAATTTACCCTTTATCAAGCGTTGTTATCTACTATACTTTCTTTAATTGTGGGTGCATTATTAGCATGGGCATTGGCACATCAGTCTCAGTTTAAGGGTAGAGGATTGTTGGTAGCATTGTTTTCTTCGTCACTTGTATTGCCTACACTTATCGTAGTTTTTGGACTCATAGGTATCTTTGGACGTAATGGTTACTTAAACCAGATGGGTCTCTTTCTTTTTGACTACTCTTTTGGTTCCTATCTGTATGGGTTAGGGGGTATACTCTTAGCCCATGTGTACCTCAATGCCTCTTTTGCATCGCGCGCTTTACTACATAGTTTTGAGTCTATACCAAAAGAGAAATATAAATTAGCAAAGTCTTTGAATTTCTCTGTGTTTGAACGTTTTTTATATGTGGAGTATCCTGCCATAAAATCTACGCTTTTAAGTATAGGGTCAACTATCTTTTTACTCTGTTTTACTTCTTTTGCAGTAGTACTTTTGCTTGGAGGGAATCCAAGTTATAACACCTTAGAAGTTGCCATTTATGAAGCAGTGAAGCTTGACTTTGACATAGGACTTGCATTAAAACTTGCACTTGTGCAGTTAGGTATTTCCGCAATGTTGGTGATACTTTCTTCTGGATTTAGAACAGGGCTTGGTAATTTAAAGACAAGCCATACGCTTATACCATGGAGAGAGACTCATGTATTGAAAATAGTCCAATGGAGTATTATCACACTTTTTACACTCTTTTTTATCTTGCCTTTGGTTGTCATTTTTATAGAGGGGATAGGAGCAGATTTTGATCGTATTTTAGTAGAACCATTGTTTGTCAAGTCATTTATAACATCACTATCTTTGGCACTGGCTTCTAGTTTTTTGACGGTGTTTATTGCTTTGCTTCTAAGTAATGCAAGAAGAAATTTTACGCTCAATACACGTTTAGGTGCTACATTTTTTTCTAAACCTCTGGATGCCATTATCGCATTTTCTGGTAATCTTTATCTTGCTATACCTTCTTTGGTGATGGGGTTAGGATTTTTTTTGATGTATCAAAAGTATGATGGGTCACAGTTGATTTGGTCAACTGTAGCAGTGCTTACTGCAAATGTATTGATGTCCCTACCTTTTGCTCTCTCTGTCTTAGCTCCCGCTATGCAAAAGACAGCCAAACGCTATGATAAACTTGCCTTTTCACTAGGACTCACAGGCTTACAAAGATGGATATATATAGAATACCCATACATTAAGTCATCACTGGGGTATGTCTTTGCATTGGCTTTTTGTTTTTCTCTAGGAGATTTAGGTATCATAGCACTCTTTGGGTCTGATGAGTTTAGTACTCTACCTTGGTACTTGTATCAGCTTATGGGCTCATACCGTACCACAGACGCAGCAGGTGTAGCCTTGGTACTTCTGCTGTTGGTACTTACAATATTTATTATCATACCACAATTATTTAGGAGTAAAGTTGCTTAAGATTCAAAATCTACAATACAAGTACAAAGATGCTAGCGATATATATACGTATAATCTACAGCTATCTCCGGGAGAAATAGGAGGAATAGTAGGACAAAGTGGCTCTGGAAAATCAACATTACTAGACATCATTGCAGGCTTTATCGAGCCTTATTCTGGTTCAGCTATACTCGATGGAGAGGAACTCATAGGAAAGCCTATAGAAAAACGTCCCATTACTATACTTTTTCAAAACCATAATTTATTTGAACATCTAAGCGTACAAAAAAATATTCTTTTAGGTATCAATAAAACCTTGAAAAACAGTAGTGAAGATATAGAAAAAGCAAAAAATATACTCAAGGTTGTAGGGTTAAAAGAGTATGAATATAAACTAGCTTCGCAACTTTCAGGCGGACAGCAACAGCGTGTGGCACTTGCACGTGTGCTGATGCGAAGAGAACCTATCTTGCTACTGGATGAACCTTTCTCGGGACTAGATGACGCCACACGTATAGAAATGCTAGAACTGGTACAAAAAATCACTCAAGCATACAAGCTTCATACCATTATGGTTACCCATGATTTAGATGACTGTGAACGTATAGCCAACTATGTCTATAAGATGCAAAATCATACACTTGTAAAACAATGATAGATACACTTAAGAAGCATCCTTTTTTTAATGCTAAAAAGATACAGTCATGTATGCGTTTAGAACATCAAGGGTATTGTAATGAGAACTATTTACTTGTGGTTGATGAGATAAAATATATTGTTCGTAAGTTATTACGAGAAGACATAAATAGGGCATTTGAATGGGAAGTACAAAGTATAGCTTGGAAGCTTGGCATAACAGCCAAACCTCTAGTATATGATGAAGCCAATAGGTTTATGATTTTTGAATTTTTAGACGGTATACATAAAAATATACTTGATAATCATGCGTTAAAGTTGTTGGCTGTGACATTGGAGAAATTGCATCATATAAAGATAGATGCAAAACCTATAGAACCATATATAAACAATCGAACCTATAAAGTATTGAAATCTTTTGAAATTATAGAAAAATATCCTAAAGAGTATGTTCTTTGTCATAATGATTTAAACCCTAAAAATATATTGTTTACTAAGGAGATAAAACTTATTGATTTTGAATATGCAGGCATCAATGATAAGTATTTTGACTTAGCTTCTGTGTGTGTTGAGTTTCAATTAAACGATGTAATGCAAAAAATATTTATAGATGCTTATTTTCAAGGGAAGGATTTTTTATTAGATAAGTTGGAAGCTTATAAGGTGATTTATAGTGTTATGTGTGAGGAGTGGTTTCACAACAATTAAAAATTTTTCTATCTAGCATTGATGAAAGTCAAGAGTGAGAATATTGTAATATGTTATAATAATCCAAATGATAAAAAATCTTTATTAAGGATTGTGATGTCAGACATAGAAAAAATATTTTCAGATGTTTTAGCTTTGAATACTGAAGATAAGTTACGACTAGCAGATAAAATATTAGCATCCTTGTATCCTACTAATCATGGTGTAGATATGGTTTGGGAAGAAGAAGCAGAAGAACGGATCAGTGCTTATAAAGAAGGGAATCTTCCTGCAGTAGACGAAGAAGAGTTATTTGCTAAGTATAAGAGCTAGCGGATGGTACATATACAGTTCTTAGAAGTAGCACAAGATGAGTTAGATGATTTTTTTGAATCTTATGAGTATAGACAAAAAAATATGGGATTTACATTTGTAAAAGAAGTACAGAATACATTGTATCTCCTAAAAACATATTCAGATGCATGGGGGGAAAGCTCAAGTCATACATCTAGATGTATGATAAAAGGTTTCCCTTGTGCTATTATGTACCAAAAAGTAGACGATACTATTTGGGTAGTAGCTATTAAAAATTTGCATAAAAAACCAACACACTGGGTTTCAAAAAGTGTTTCAGAATACTCAACTAACCGTATTTCTAGTCTTCCTAGCACTATGTATACAAGATAATAGATATAGGTTTATATTCTATTCCATTCTATGTAATCTTCAGGAATTCCCAATGTTGAAGTATCAAGCAATGCACCTGTTTCCGGATGTATAACAGATTGAGTATTATTCTGCACCAAGTCTTTGATAGCAACCCACATATCCTTGTACCCACCTAAATCTTTATCATTATATATTGGATGATAAAGATTATCATCCGATTTTCCTATATAAAATATGCCTGCGCTTGTTGTGTAAGATAATATATGTTTCATAAATACCTTTGTATTGTTAAATTTAGTTATATGTTATTCTACGGTCACTGATTTAGCTAAATTTCTTGGCATATCTACATCATTACCCAGTCTTACTGACACTTCAAGTGCAAGTAACTGAGTGACAACCATCATCTCAAAATACTCAAGCATAGGGTGTGAATCGTAGTGTGTTTGGATAAAATCATCTGCTAGTTCAAATGGTTCTGGGGAGATAGCGAGTATCGTGGCATCTCTAGCAGAGAGTTCTTCCACATTTGATTTTATCTTATCATAATGCATTGACTTAGGCATAAGTGCGATAGTAAAGAGTTCAGAGTCTGCTAGGGCTATAGGACCATGCTTCATCTCTCCTGCTGGATAACCTTCTGCATGCATATAAGAGATTTCTTTGAGTTTAAGTGCACCTTCAAGTGCAAGGGGGAAGAAGATATCTCTGCCTATAAAAAAGAAACCATGTCCATGTAAATAACGTTTAGAAAGTCTATGTATTCTTTCGTGGAGTTTATCATCTACCAGTACGGCTTTGGGTGCATGTATCATAGCATCTATTTCTCTTTTGATAATCTCTTTTGAAATCGTATCTCTTATTTGTCCGACATAAAGTGCTAACATCCAAAGAGTCATACTTTGTGTTGCAAAAGCTTTGGTACTGGCAACCCCTTTTTCTATACCTGCACGTGTGAGTATAGCTGCATCACTTTCACGGACTATGGATGAGTTGTCCACATTACAAATACTCAGTGTTTTCATACCTGCACGTTTTGCCATTTTAAGTGCTTCAAGGGTATCTGCAGTCTCACCACTTTGAGAGATGGTGATAAAGAGTGTTTTCTTAGTTAAAAAAGGTTCTTTGTATCTAAATTCAGATGCGATTTCAACATCACAACGCATTTTACCAATACGTTCAAAAAGGTAGGAACTAGCAAGTGCAGAGTTATATGATGTACCACAAGCACAGATAGTAATGGCATAGATACCTTCAAATAAATCTTTGGGGAGTTCTTCAAAGTTGATAGAATCATCTAAAACACGACCCATCATCGTGTCTGTCATGACTGTACTTTGTTCGTAAATCTCTTTTTCCATAAAGAAACGGTAGCCATCTTTTTGTGCAGAGATTTTGTCAGCAGTAAGTGCTTGTTTGGTGAAGCTTTTTTCTCCTTTGGCATTGAAGAGTTTCACTGTCCCTTGTTTGGCATAGCCATATTCACCATCTTCAAGATAATATACTTCAGTTGCTTTACCGATAATAGGCGTATCTGATGATGCAAAATATACATCATCCCCATTAAAACCTATCAGCATAGGTGAACCATTTTTGGCAAAATAAATAGTGTCTGGATCAGACTCGGTAATTAGGAGAGTTGCGTATGCACCTTCAAGTCTTTGAATCGTTTGTTCAAATGCAGAAAAAACATCAGAGTTGGTTTTATGATTTTTTTCAAAAAGATGCACGATGGTTTCTGTATCTGTTTGACTTAAAAAGGTCACACCATCATTTTGGAGCTCTGCCTTTAGATTTTGGTAATTTTCAATAATACCATTATGTACAACGTAAGAGTAGTCCCCTAGATGTGGGTGTGCATTGAGTTCTGTTGGTTTGCCATGTGTTGCCCAACGGGTATGTCCTATAGATATACCAAAACCTTCAGTAGAATAAGATTTTGTTTTTTCGCGTAAGTTTTCTAATTTTCCTATGGCTTTAAAGTTGTTAAGTTTTTTCCCTTCAATAATGGCAATACCCGCTGAATCATATCCTCTGTATTCAAGTTCTTGTAACCCATCTAAGAGAATTTCTTTTTTTTCGTTAAAGCCTAAATATCCAACTATTCCACACATAAGTTCTTCCCTATATTTATAAAATTTTCTTACCATTATTCTATTATACAAAAGTCAAAAAAAGTCAATTTAATTGTCCTGTTTTGTCAATTTATCAAGAATTTTATCTGTATTATGACAAAAGTTTCCATTCTTCTCGATGAGAAACATATCCCTGGCACGATTTTTAAGCGTATGCACTTTTGCTGTAACAATATCAATATTCATTTCATCAAACATATCAATCACAAACGCAAGTAATCCTCTTTGGTTTTTCGTATGCATATGCATCACAGCATAGGTGCGAGAATGTTCACAGTCTATGATGATTTCATCTTTACTGATGGTAGGAGCACGAGATATATGATTTGGCTTAGGTTGAAAAGAATTATGAATAATTTCCTTTATGCTCTCTAATTCTTCTTCATCTACTTTTTGAGAAAAATCAATTTTAAAGTATTTTAAATCATCAAACAGTTTACATATATCCATATTGGCAACATCAAGGTTAACAAGTTTTCCTAAAAGAAAACCAAGATGGAAGGGATCTCTTCTAATAATTTCTATGGTTAAATGTTTTTCACTACTAAGAGAGAATTCATAGTTGCTGATTGCAAATGCTTTTGTTGTGATCGCAAGTATTCTCTGAGGAGAATAGCGTAAGAAGAGGAGGTTAGAGGGAATAGTAAGAATTTTTTTCTGTTTTGTATTGCTGAGTGACATAAAAGCATTTGTACGCTTGAGAGCTAGAATTTTTTTAAAACGCTTTTCTGCTTCATCTAAAAGATTTGTTTTATCAAGGACTTCAATTGAATGTTTATAGAGTGTCTTAATTAATTTTGCATTAAATGAATTATAGATACCTTTTCCCACACCATTCATATCAGCGTAGGTTAATATATAGATTAAGTCTAAAAGCTTTTTACTTTTAAAATGTGAAACAAAAGACAAAATGACAGTTTCATTATAAATATCTTCACGCTGTGCAACTACGCTCATGAGTGTATGATATAAGATGAGTGTTTCTCCAAGTGTAATAAGAGATGAATCAAAGTGTAGTCTGGTTGCAAAAATTTTAAAAAGTGATGCTCCGACATCATGATGGTTTCGTTTACGACCTTTACCTGCATCATGTAAAAAAATAACAATTTTCAACATGGCTCTTTCATCTTCATTGAGTGAAGTCCATAGCATTTGTATAAAATTATCTTGAATATTTTCGACATGATAAAGACAACGTAATGAGTGAATATCTACAGCATATTGATGATAGCCGTCAAATTGGGGCAGATTGATGACTTTTCGAATAGGGGGAATCGTATACTTCAGGAGTTTGGCATAAGAAAGTGTTGTTAAAATAGAATAACAATAAGGCATGTAAAATAGTGTTTTAATTGTTGCATAAAGAGAGTCATCAAGTCTTTGTGGTTTTTCGATATGTATAAGTTTTTGTAAAAAAGTTGGATGTGCATAAAAAGGTTTTTGTGCATATTCTTTCAGTTGTACCAATGTCTCATTAAAAGTTGTTACTTTATTGCTAGGATAAATATATCGTTTCCCAGAATCATTTTTTTCATAGTCACGTATCAGTATATCAACCCAAATCATGCTGTAGAGTCTAATGATTTTCAGGCTATCCGTCACTTTTGCCGCAAATTGCATATGAGCCTTCTTACTTGTTTCATATCCTAGAAAGGTAGCAATCTCAGGTATAAGGTCAAGCCGTAATTTATCTTCTTTCTTTTTTGCAACGAGATGCAGTGCTGAACGTACACGGAATAAAAACTCTAAAGCAATACGGAATGTTTTATATTCTTTTTCATCAATGACATGTAGAGGAATATTTTTAATATTGTCTACATTGTAAAGCAGTTTACCGATCCAATAGACAAGGTTTGCATCACGAAAACCACCAGAACCATCCTTGAGATTAGGTTCCATGGTTATAGGATATTTTTGATGCTTTAGATCTTGTTCCTCAAGCTTGAGTCGAATAAATTCTTGAGGATTATCGTGGCGTATCTGTGTGATAGCATTTTGAGTGTCTGTCCATATGAAATGTGAGCCTTCAATGAAACGTGACTCCAAAATAGCTGTTTTAATGGTGATATCAGTTTTAGAAATAGCGTGGAGTTCTTCAACAGTATGTACGCGATGTCCAAGCTTAAGTCCAGTATCCCAAAGGATATAAAGTATTTTTTCTATCATTAATTTAATGTTGTATCCAGGAATGTCTTTATACACAATCATTAAATCAATATCTGAATGTACACAAAGCTGTTCCCGACCGTAAGAGCCTAATGCAACCAATGATAAAGGTATAGAGTTTTTCATAGGTACATAGTCACCAAACATAGATCTAAGCGCTACTTTGAAAATCATCTTTAAAATAGTATCTATTTTTCTAGTATGTTTGACAAGGAAGTCTTTCCCTCCAGATGTTGAAAAAGTACTTTCAAGTGTGTCAAAGTAAAGCTTGATATCTTCTTTTAAAACTTTAGCTATCTCAAAATCTGAGCCATTTTCATGCAGTAGCTCTTCTATTTGTGCTTTAATTTGATTCACTTAGTAACTCCTTAACTATTAGTGTTATAATACCCAAAATATCTAAGGGCAAATAACAATATGGATTTAGTAGAAAAAGTACGTAACAAAGAGCGTTTGACACAAGAAGATGGTGAAGCACTTTATCACTTAGACTTGTATACTCTAGGGGAACTTGCCGACAATATCCGTAGAGAAAAATATGGTAACAAATCTTATTTTAACATCAACCGTCATATTAACCCTACGAATGTCTGTGCAGATGTCTGTAAATTCTGTGCCTATTCAGCTACGAGAAAAAACCCAAATCAGTACACTATGAGTCATGAACAAATTTTAGATATTGTAGACAATTCAGTAAAAAATGGTGCCAAAGAGATGCATCTAGTCTCTGCACACAATCCTAATGATGGTGTAGAGTGGTATATGGGAGCTTTCAGAAAAATCAAAGCCAAATATCCAGATCTTCATGTGAAAGCAATGACAGCAGCAGAGATAGACTTCATTACACGTGAATATGGACATAGTTATGATGAAGTGCTAGATATGATGATAGAAAATGGCGTAGATTCCATGCCGGGTGGTGGGGCAGAGATATTTGATGAAAAAGTACGAGAGTACCTTTGTAAAGGCAAGGTGACTTCTGCACAATGGCTAGATATACATGAAAAATGGCATAACAAAGGTAAGCAGTCAAATGCCACCATGCTTTTTGGGCATATTGAAACACGAGCACACCGTATAGACCATATGATACGCTTACGTGATGTACAAGATCGAACAGGTGGTTTTAATGCTTTCATCCCTCTTGTCTACCAAAGAGAAAACAACTACATGAAAAATTGTAACTATCCTTCTGGACAAGAGATTCTTAAAACCTATGCCATAAGTCGTATTATCTTAGACAATATCCCACATATTAAGTCTTACTGGGTAACAGCTTCTATAAATCTAGCCCTTATAGCTCAAGAGTTCGGTTGTGATGACATGGATGGTACCATAGAAAAAGAGTCTATACAGTCAGCGGCTGGCTCAGAAGGTGCTCATGGCATGAACCTAGATGACTTTGTATCACTTATCAAAAATGCAGGATTTACACCAGTGGAACGTGATAGCCTTTATAATGAACTAAAAGTGTACACTTAGGGTGCGTTTGCCAACGTACCTTTAAGAATATAGTTATGCAAAAAATATATTACCCTTACGAAGAATTTAAAGATGACCTTCAAACGCTCACACAAAAAATAGACCAACCTTTTCATGCTATACTTGGTATAGCAAGAGGTGGTCTAAGTATGGCTCAAATGTTGGGTGAGTTTTATGATGTACGTGAAGTGTATGCTATTAACACTATAGGATACAATGATACACAAAAGAAAGCAACTGTTGAAGTTTTTAATATCCCTGATTTAGCATCAATTAAATCTGTATTAATTGTAGATGATATAGTCGATTCAGGAGATACTTTAGCAAAAGTCTTAGCGATTTTAAATAGTAGGTATTCTGATACTACCTTCTATACCGCCTCACTTTTTTATAAAAAAACTGCTAAAATAACGCCAACATGGTATGTAAAAGAACCTAAAGGTTGGATAGACTTTTTTTGGTCAGTAGATTTAAGGAATTAAACAATATGGTATTAATGATAGACAATTATGATAGTTTTACTTATAACGTAGTGCAATATTGTAGAGAATTGGGTGCTGATTTAAAAGTTATTAGAAATGATGAACTTAGTATTGATGAGATAAAAGCATTGAATCCAGAAAAAATCATACTCTCACCTGGACCTTCCACTCCAGATGATGCGGGGGTTACATTAGGTGTTATAAAAGAATTTGCAGATACAACACCTATTTTTGGTATATGTCTTGGGCATCAGAGTATTGCACAGGCTTTTGGTGGTGATGTTGTGAGAGCTAAAAATATGATGCATGGTAAGACTTCTCAGGTTGAAGTAGATTTTGAAACACCTATATTTAAAGGCTTACCGAAAGAATTTAGGGCAACACGTTATCATTCTCTTACGGTTAAAAAAGAGACACTACCTGCATCTATTATCGCTACATCCCACAGTAAAGATGATGATGAAATCATGTCTTTACAGATTAAGGATAAACCTATTTATGGTGTACAGTTTCATCCTGAGTCTATTATGTCTGAATATGGGTATGAAATGTTAGATAACTTTTTAAAGCTCTAGTGAGACTATGAAAAAACAATACTTTTTTATTGTAGTAATTTTATATACTATTGCTGTTTTTTATTTAAGTATGACAACACCTGTAAGTCCACATGAAGCACATATGTTTTATACCTCTTCAGACCTTGTTTCAACGTTGATGCATTGGGGTAGTCATTTTATAGAAGGTTTTCTCGGGCTGCGAATTTTCTTTATTGGTTTTGGTCTTTTATCTATCGCTCTGTTTTATAAACTGTGTAGAACATATTTTCCTCGTATCGAAGATGCTTATTTGGCAACAATTATTTTTATGATTTTGCCAGGTATCCTTACCGCTATTACTTTAGCAAATATATCTATTGTTGTACTTTGTGTTATTCTACTCTTTGTGTTACTCTATGAAAAAGGTTATTACGCGTTTTTACCTTTTTTGATGTTAATACTTTTTTTCATCCATGAAGCATCAATTATTTTTTTTGTAGCATTATTACTGTATGCAATAGTAAATAAAGATAAAAAACTAGCGATAGGTTCATCGGCATTTTTATTGGCATTTATCTATTTAGCAAAAGGTATTGAGATTGGAGGCAGACCTTCGGGACATTTTATAGAGATATTTGGCTTATATGCAACAGTGTTTTCTCCTTTATTGTTTTTATATTTTTTTTATGCCATGTATCGTATACTCTTACGTGAAAAGAAAACATTACTTTGGTATATTTCTTTTACTGCCTTAGTATTTTCTTTGCTTCTTTCATTAAGACAACGTGTTAGCATTACAGATTTCGCACCTTATGTTATGATTTCGGTTGTACTGATGTTAAATACTTTAAATAATAGTGTAAGAGTACGTTTACCAGAGTTTCAAAAACGATATAAACAAGGGTTCTATATTGTGATGATATCATTGGGTTTAAGTGTTTCTCTTATCATATTCCATAAAGCATTATTTTACCTATTCGTTGACCCTTCACAACATTTTGCAAATAGAATTTATAAACCTTATAACTTAGCCAGAGAGCTAAAATCAGAAGGTATTGAGTGTTATGATGGAGCACATGGGAGAGAACGCTTTCAATTAAGATACTATAACATTCTTCCCTGTCCAGAATAGCCATAAAATTGTTTCTAAAATACACATAATAACTTTATTAGGAACGCATTGAAATCTCTAAACATAAAGTTGAATCTACTTCATGTTAGACTTGAAGGAACTAAACTAAAGGAGAACTCGATGGCTCAAAAGGCGATTAGAGAGTATGACGCAAAGTCAATTCTAGCAAAACATTGGGATAAGTATTTCCCAGATTTTACTTATTCATATGAAACAGTACTGGTACAAAACGGATCAGAACTTAAAGAAGCAGCAAAAACACATAAATGGTTAAATGAAAAAACATTGGTAGCAAAACCAGATATGCTTTTTGGGAAAAGGGGTAAAAATGGATTGGTACTTTTTAAAGATCAAAAACCTGGTGATGTAACCTTAGAAAAAGCTGCAAGTTGGATTGATGAAAAAGGTGGAGAGAAACAAGAAGTTTATTTTTCATTTGACGGTGATACTCCAACAGGAGAGCCATCAATTGATTACTTAACACATTTTTTAGTTGAACCATTTATGCCACACACGCAGGAAGAAGAGTATTATATCTCTGCCACATGTGTGGGTGATGATGATATGTTATATATGTCTGCAGAAGGTGGAATGGAAGTTGAAGAAGGTTGGGATGAAAAGGTAACAGAAGTTGCTTTTGCTATCACTGATACTGAAGATCAAATAGCCTCTAAGATTAGAGCAAATATACCTTCTGATGTTGCAGACAAAGATAAAGAAGCATATGCAGAGTTTGCTATTGGATTTTTCAAAGCATACCGTGAATTAAACTTTGCATATTTAGAAATTAACCCATTTGTTCTTCAAGGTAAAAAAGTTGAGCTTCTCGATATGGTAGCAAAGCTTGATGATACTGCTGGATTTATGATGGTTAACGAATGGGGCAATGTTGAATACCCAACTTCATTTGGTATGGAAGAGAAATCTCCAGAAGTATTAGCAGTTGAAGAAGCAGATGCTAAAACAGGTGCCTCACTTAAACTTACTTTACTTAAGCCAGAAGCTAGAATTTGGACAATGGTTGCTGGTGGTGGTGCTTCAGTTGTATATGCTGATACTATTGCGGATATGGCAGGTATTGAAGATCTCGCAAATTATGGAGAGTACTCTGGTGGACCAACAACGGGTGAAACAAAATTTTATGCTGAAACACTTTTTGATCTTATGACAAGAGAACCTGATCCAAGTGGTAGAGGTAAAGTGCTTATTATTGGGGGTGCGATTGCAAACTTTACAGATGTTGCAAAAACATTTACAGGCATTATTCAAGCCTTTGAAAACTACCAAGATAAGCTCAAAGCAGTAGATGTTAAAATTTATGTAAGACGTGGTGGACCAAATTATGAAAAAGGTCTTAAAGATATTAAAGAAGCAGCTGACAGAATGGGTCTTTACATCGAAGTATATGGGCCAGAAACACACGTAACAGATATTGTACGTATGGCATTAGAAGCGTAGGGAGAAGATATGGAAAGATTATATACTAAAGACACACAAGCAATTTTTTGGAATAACAATAAAACAGCTATACAAAGAATGCTAGATTATGATTATACAATTAAAAGAGATACCCCATCAGTAGCTGCGATTGTAGCACCTACTTCAAACAATAAGTTTGAAAAGTTCTTTTTTGGAGCAGATGAAGTGATGATTCCACTTTTCAAGTGTACAGCAGATGCAAAAGCTGCTCAGCCTCAAGCTGATGTACTTTTAAATTTTGCTTCATTTAGATCTGCATATGATGTAACCATGGAAGCACTTGAAGTGGGTGGTTTCTCATCTATGATGATTACAGCTGAAGGTATTCCAGAAAGATTAGCGCGTGGTATGAATCAAACAGCAAGAGAACATGGTGTAACCATCATAGGACCTGCAACTGTTGGTGCGATTACTCCAGGTGCCTTTAAAGTTGCCAACATTGGTGGTACTATCTCTAATATTATTAATTCTAAACTGCACAGAGCAGGTTCTTGTGGACTCGTAACACGTTCGGGTGGACTTTTTAACGAACTTTCTAATATTATTTCTATCAATGCAGATGGCATTGCTGAAGGTGTAGCTATTGGTGGAGACAGATTTGTTGGTTCCGTATTTATCGACAATCTTCTTAGAATGGAAAAAAACCCAGATGTGAAATATATGATATTACTTGGTGAAGTTGGTGGTACAGAAGAGTACAAAGTAATTGAAGCAGTTAAAAACGGTACTATTACTAAACCAATTATTGCATGGTGTATCGGTACAATTGCGAAGTACTATGATTCAGGTGTCCAGTTTGGTCATGCAGGTGCTTCGGCAAATGCTGAGTCTGAAACAGCAGAGTTTAAAAATAAGGCTATGGCTGAAGCAGGTATTCATGTACCGGCTACATTTAATGACCTTCCGGCAAAAATTAAAGAGGTCTTTGAATCACTTAATCTTGCTCCAATCCCTGAACCAGAGATTAATATTGTGCCAAAAGTTAGAAGAAGTAAAGAGTTTATTTGTACTATTTCTGACGATAGAGGTGAAGAGTGTACTTACGCTGGATTCCCTATTTCTTCAGTAGCAACACCAAGTACTGGTAAAGGCATTGGTGATGTTATTTCACTTTTATGGTTCAAAAAACAGTATCCAGAGTGGGCTACTCAGTTTATTGAAACAGTGATTAAAACAGTTGCAGACCATGGACCAGCAGTATCAGGCGCGCACAATGCAAAAGTAACTGCACGTGCAGGGAAATCAGTGGTAGAATCACTTGTAACTGGTCTTCTTACAATTGGACCAAGATTTGGTGGTGCTATTGATGGTGCAGCGAAATACTTTAAATATGCTGATGATAACAACCTTGATCCAAAAGGTTTCTTGCAGTATATGAAAGGTGAGGGTGTACCAATCCCAGGAATCGGACACCGTATTAAGTCATTGAAAAATCCAGACCTTAGAGTAACAGGTCTTATGGACTTTGCAAATGAGTATTTCCCAGCTACGCCACTTCTTGACTATGCAAGAACTGTTGAAGCATTGACAACATCCAAGAAGGAGAATCTCATTCTTAATGTGGATGGGACTATTGGTATCCTTATGGTAGATATGTGGAGAGCCTTAGGGTACTCAGAAGATGAAATCAATGAATTCATTGAGTCAGGTACACTTAATGCATTCTTTATCGTGGGACGTTCTATTGGATTCATTGGTCATGTACTTGATGAAAAACGTCTTGCTATGCCTATGTACAGACACCCTATGGATGATATACTTTACGACGTCCAAAAAGCAGAAAAGATATAAAAGTCTA